>CAZUCY010000044.1:0-25790 GCA_964618785.1 uncultured Ignavibacteriaceae bacterium
AACATTATGAAGCCGCCGATAAAAACTCCGGCAAATGTAAATACAATTTGAAGAGTGCCATAGTTCTCCAGATTGTTTTGTATTGTATCCAGCTGCTGGGTTTTTTGTTCAGCAGTCATTTTGCCGCTTGCAACAGCCTGGTCGAAACTTTTTTCAATTTTTGCCATCTGCTTTTCTACAATCTGCGAATGAATGGCTTTATTGGTGTTTAAAAAAACCTGAGTTATGCAAATAACAAGAAAAAGAAGAGCTAAAGGCAGGAGCCAATCAATTGTTTTTAGAGGAAATTTTGCAATTAAATCAAAGGTTGAAGCCGGTTCTGTGAAAACACCTATCATTTTATCAGAATGGCTTAACTCCTCTTCGGGTTGATTGTCAACCGGCGGGTTAGAAGCTGAATCCGTCAAATTATCCATGCACTGTCTCCTTTATATTAATGTTAAAAGAAATGACCGAAAAAATTATCCATACTTTCACCAAAACGCAATAAAAAAATTATTAATTTTTATACAATTCCCCTTGCCCTGGCTGATTCTAATATATCAACCGTAGCCGTGGCGCCGATTCGTGTAACGCCTATGGAACGGACACGCAGCAAATCATCCAGAGTGCGAACGCCTCCGGAAGCTTTTATCTGAACTTTCCCGGTAATATTTTGCTTAATTAATTTTAAGTGTTCATCTGTCGCTCCTTTGTACGAATACATTCCGTTAGACTGCTTAACAAATCCATAGCCGGTTGATGTTTTTACAAATGCCACAGAATGGGCTGAGCAGATTTTACACAATTTAATTATCTGCCCTGTATTGAGATAATCAGTCTCAAATATGACTTTGAGAATTTTATTCTCCTCAACCACAGTATCGTTAATTTGTCTTATTTCATCCGAGATATAATTCCAATCCCCTTCCAATACCTTCCCGATATTTACTACCATATCTATTTCCACGGCGCCAAGCTGCATAGCCTCTTCCGTTTCTTTAATCTTCATTCTCGTTGTACTGTTTCCGTGTGGAAATGCTATTACAGAACAAATTCCAACGCCTGTTCCTTCAAGAATATTTTTACACATTTCAATTGCGTATGGTTTTACGCATACAGTTGCGGTATCATACTTTTTGGCAATTTCGCATCCTTTTAATATATCAGCATCGGTGAGCGTAGGATGAAGCAGCGCATGATCAATCATTTTTGAGAGCAGTTTTAGAGTTATTTCGGAATTCATTTATTCTCCATTATCATATTAGGAATAATGTTAAATATATTGATTTTTCCCTCACATTGCACGCTGGTTGGATCACGCAGGCGCTAAGTTTTCAGGAATCTATCAATTTCATCCCTGCAAGGCACAGAAGGCTGCGCTCCCAACCGGGTAACAGAAATTGCAGCAGCAGCCGAAGCAAATCGTGCAGATTCGGTAAGCGTCTTCCCTTCGGAAAGCGCAACCGCCAGGCAGCCGCAGTACACATCGCCTGCGCCTGTAGTATCCACTACATCAACCTTGAAAGCCGGGATCCAATCACACACACCTGAAGCCGCTATATATGAACCCCGCGCACCCAGCGTGATTATAACAGTTTCACATCCAAGCCTCAGCAATTCTTTTGCTGCCGGTTCAACAGAACCTTCCTCTTTGATGACTATACCGGATAACATCCCTGCCTCTGTTTCATTTACCACCAGGATATTCACTTTTGTAAGATACGATCTGTCGAATTCTCTTGCCGGCGCACAATTCCACAAAACTCTTGTCTTGTGCCTGTCACACACATTAAGAACATACTTCAAGGTATCGGGCAGTATTTCATACTGGAGGACAACAATAGCGGCTGTGCTTATTAACTCATCCGCCCGGTCAATATGTTCGGGCATCAGCCTGTAGTTTGCACCCGGTGCAACTGAAAGGTAATTAGTACCCTGTTCTCCAATCATCACGAGCGCTGCGCCGCATGCAGTGCCTTTCTCCTGAAAAACGAAATCCGTATGTATTCCCTCACTCCTAAATTGTTCTACCATACGGTGCGAGGCATCATCATCTCCCACACAATTGACAAAATATACATCGCCGCCGGCACGCGCAGCGCCGACAGCCTGATTTGCTCCCTTCCCTCCATAAGTCTGCATGAAAACCGCATCGGTAATCGTCTCACCCACGTGCGGCAGCCGGGACATTTTCATGATGTAATCAATATTTGAGCTCCCTATAACAACAATCTTATTTTTCATAAAGCATCGATTCCGAATTAGTGATTAGAGTTTGGCGGCTACAATGAGTCCCAGACCAATTATAAATGTAATGAACATAATTGTTAGATACCGTGCGATTGAAGGGGGAGCGCCCTTAAACTCTTTGAACACAAAGACGCCCCATGCCGCCCCAATCATGGTAGAACCCTGCCCCAGCCCATAAGAGATTGCAGGTCCAGCCTTGTTTGAAGCTATCAGATTGAACAAAAAGCCGGTATTGAAAATCAAGCCCCCAGCGAGACCAATAAGATGTAACTTCAGCGTTCCGTTCTGCATAAATCCGGTGTATGTTGATCTGTTCCCATCCACAGGTTTATACATGAAGTAAGTGTTCCAAACAAAATTGGAGAGGAACAATCCAATGGAAAAAACAAGAACGGCTGAGTAAGGAGTAAGTTTGCCTGACTCGGGTATTGTAAAGTTCAATGTCATACTATCGGCAACGAACCTATAGAAAAAGCCCATGATGATTCCAGCGAAAATGGACAATACGATTCCTTTGGTACGGGAAGCGCTTTTTGACTCTTTCACTTTCGAAGAGGCGAAAGCATTCACCACAATTGCCGCTACTACCAACAGAACTCCCGGAAAAAGTAAAAGCGGATTGCCCTGCGGCTGCTTTAAGTAATTAACCACAACGCCTATTACCAGCGCCAATCCAACACCAATTGGAAAAGCGACCGATAATCCTACCATTGTTATCGCCGCCACAAGCATCAGGTTGGAGAGATTGAAGACAACACCTCCCACAACAGCAGAGAGAATTGAACCAGGATCCGCCTGCCGGAGATCTGCCAGGAAGCTCCTTCCTCCGGTACCGAAACTCCCCATCGTTAATCCGAAGAGAAGCGCTGTGAGAATAAGACCGATAGAATAATCCCAATAAAACATCGGGAAGGGCCAGCTCTTTGTTGAAATCTTTGATGTATTCGCCCATGATCCCCAGCAGAGCATTGTTACAAAACAAAACGCAACGGCAATAAGATAATTATTGATGATATACATAATTCCACCATTGTTAATGATTACTATTTAATAAGGACAAGTATGTAACGGCGCCGATAGCATGATAAAACGGTACACCCCACACTTCCTGAGTATTCCATTCGACCGCATTTGAAGCCTCCATGTATGGAGTATCGTCCGGTCTTCCGACAAATCCGTTCACCGTGGCGTCGGGAATCCGGTAATTCACGAACGATGCAATAACCGGATGCCTGAAACCTACTCCGGTGAACAGGCAAAGCCCGGTCGTGTTATGACCCGTAGCCCATTGAATTAATTTCTCGCTCTCGTCGCGGTAAAGTTCTTTTTTCCACAGGAAAGCAGCCCGGGCGAGCAGGCAGGCATGATGCATAAGGACGGCATCAGTGCCGTGTACCATCTCTTGTGCATTGAGGGGACTAATAAAGGTACGAACGAAATTACCCCCGCCTGCATCGCGAAATGTGATTTCGTCGGAATGCGCCGGCTTTACAAACACACCGTAAGGCGTAACAGAAAACGGATTGCTGGATGCATCTCTCAATAAATAGTTCTCAATATACCGTTGTACTGCCGCCGTCGATCTTTTAGTAATGTCAGCCATCCCGTGAATATCGAGTTCGCACACGCGCAGCAATGCCATTGCCGGTTCCGCATTCCACACAACACTGCGGTATCCGTCAGTCTTCCCTTTCTCGTAGAAATATCCGTTCAAGCGGTAGTCGCCTGTTTCCTGCCGCATAATCAGCTCATCTGCCAGAGCTTCAATCTCTGAACCATTAACCCGCGCAAGCCCTGATGCATATAATTCACAGGCGGCGAGCAATTCCTCAGCGAGGAACAGTGTTCTCCCATCATGCTGAACTTTCTGACTATATTTCCATCCAAGCTCTGCCAGGTGTTCGCACTTCATTGCATCTGCAGCGTCAAGAACCCTTGAAGCAAAAACCTGGTTGCGGATGAAAAGGAATTGGCAGACGGGGTTGTATGTAGTACGGATTTTTCTCTCGTCCCCGTTTTCTCTGATATTATCGCTCTTCCCTTCCCCGGAGCCAAGGCACCCGGCATGGTTCTCACACCACCAATCGTCCTGATAATTTTTTCCCCCGCGTAATGGACCGCTCCCGATATCCTCATAAACCCTGCCCTCCGGAGTAATCATCGCCTGGAAAAATTTATTACCCCAGCTGATTTCGTCTAAGGCAGCTTTCCTGTATGAGGGATCGGCATGCTGCGCAATCAGAGAGAGAGCTTCTATGTGCGAGCTTGTCTGCGAGATCCATTTACGGAAATCACCCGCGTCGTTCCAGCCGCCCGCAGCGGGAACATACGTCCCGTCTGTATCAAGAACGCCATCGTCCGCATTTTCAAGCGGGCGTATTCCGGGTGTCTCTATCCCCGACCGCTGACAATACAGGTAATTCAGATAGCTGCGAATAAGCCGGCTGTATGGATTTCCTTCAATTACAAATGGAGTTGTAAAACCGTATTCAGTTTCAATCTGATAGATTCCATCTTTAGCGAACGGAGTAAAGTCGCCCTGCCAGAAAGTACCCCAGCGTGTGCTGATTTTCTTTAAAACTCCCCGGTACGAAGAGCTGTCGGGAATAAATTTATCCTGATCAATATATTTCCCCTTGGAAATATCTATAGGCCAGTCAAAGAAGGCGCCTGTCCATGATTTCGGCAGGCGCTGTTCCCGTTTCATTCGTGCGCCTACTGGATGGACGTAAAAAGGAATTTCACCGGGAAGCGCCGAATCGCAGGGCGCAGGCAGTAGTGTAACCGTCTTAGGGCTTTGTTCCCGAAATCCGAGCTGCGACGTCGCTATAGTTAATTGATCAACATAAGTGTTACCGGCTTGTTGTGATGCTGCCGGACCGGCTGATATTAAAACAATTACAGCCAAAGGAATAAATGTTCTTTTCATATAATACTCTTTTATTTATGAACCCCAATACCGGCTTGGGTATCATTTGCTAAGATTAATCAAAATCTTATGTGTGTTCCTCAGAGCTAACTATGTAAAAATGAACAGAAAACCTTATTCAATATAAAACTAATGCTTAAGAACTAAAAACTAAATTTTTATTTATAGAAAATTAATCATTGCTGTCTAAAATAATTCAAAAAAGAAATTTAGCTTTAGCCTCTAATTTCCGTCAATTTTGTCTAAAGCCGGATATTTTTGTAATTAATAATCCCCCGTATAAACCTGACGGCAGGCAGGCATGTTCAAATTTATTGGTATTCTGCACAATTTATTTTTAATTTGTACGGATATAAAAATTAGCATGTCCTATTGTTTTGTAAATATTTTTTAGTGAGTTTTAGTAAAAAAATAATTAGATTTAAAAAACTCATGCGTGAGGCTGATTAAAATGCAGGTCGACCCTGCCTACCGGCAGGTTGCCGGGCTGAACCTTGTATACTGCAGTATTCAAAAAATACTTTTTAGATAACTTCACTTTCTGGGTATTTCACATTTAAAGGGCTCAAAAAGCCCTGCTCAAAGAAAGGCGCTATGAAAACAATAATTGAACCTTTTAAAATAAAATCGGTTGAACCTATCCGGTTCACAACCAAAGAAGAAAGAATTAAATTAATAAAAGAAGCCGGGTATAATACTTTTATGCTTCGGGCAGAAAATGTATTAATTGATCTTTTAACAGACAGCGGAACCTCCGCAATGAGTTCCAAACAATGGGCGGGCATTATGGACGGCGATGAGTCCTATGCCGGCTCAAAGAGCTTTTACAGGTTTGAAGAAGCCGTAAAAAAAATAACGGGATTACAGTATATTATTCCTACTCATCAGGGCAGGGCTGCGGAAAAAATTCTTTTCTCTATCGTAGGCGGCAAGGGAAAATATTTCCCTAACAATACGCATTTTGATACTACACGCGCCAATATAGAGTTTACCGGCGCCGAAGCGGTAGATATTCTAAATGAAACGGGCAAACATCCCGAATTAAGAGCCGACTTTAAAGGCAATATGGATGTTAAAAAACTTGATGAGTTCATTAAGGAAAAAGGAGTGGAAAACGTACCCCTTTGCATGATTACGATTACTAATAACTCCGGCGGAGGACAGCCGGTTTCAATGCAGAATATCAGAGAAGTAAAACAAATTTGCAGTAAATACAAAATTCCGTTATTCATTGACGCCTGCCGGTTTGCGGAAAATGCATGGTTCATAAAGAAGAGAGAACCCGGTTACGGAAACAAGTCGGCGCTGCAAATTGCGCAGGAAATGTTTTCATATGCAGACGGTGTAACAATGAGCGCAAAGAAAGATGCGTTTGCAAATATAGGCGGTTTTCTTGCAATGAATGACGGCAGCCTTGCTTTGAAATGCAGAAACCTGCTAATCGTAACCGAAGGCTTCCCTACTTACGGCGGCTTAGCCGGGCGTGATCTTGAGGCTATTGCTCAGGGTTTGGAAGAAATTCTTGATGAGCATTACCTGCAATACAGGATCAGGAGTATAGAATATTTAGGTGAGAAACTTATCGCAGCAGGAGTCCCGATTATTGAACCGCCGGGGGGACATGCAATTTATCTTGATGCAAAAAGATTTCTTCCCGGTGTTCCGCCGGAACAGTACCCGGGTCAATCAATAGTAGTTGAGCTGTATACCGAAGGAGGAATAAGAGGCGTTGAAATAGGCAGCGTTATGTTCGGCAAGTATGATGCTGACGGCAGCCTGATTCCACCGCCGATGGAACTTGTACGCCTCGCTATCCCGAGAAGAGTATATACACAAAGCCATATAGATTATGTGCTTGAAATAATTCTTGAAGTATTTAACAATAGAAAGTCCCTTAAAGGTTATAAAATTATTTATGAGGCTCCAATGCTTAGGCACTTTACTGCCGGATTTGAACCCCTTAACTAAGGTATTGTTTTTATGGCTGCGATAAAAAAAGCTTACAACTATTCAAGAGGCAGGCAGATATGGCGCCTGCTTCCTGCCGTTACGAATAAACTTATTATTGAAGAACGCGATACTTCTACAAAGGAAGTTTTTTTTAATTGCATAGATATAAACTCAGGGGAAAAAATCTTCTACGATTTTCAGCTTGATGAAAAATACTGGACGGGCATTGAGACAATATATAATGATATTATCATATTTCATAAATATGCCAGCCGCGATATGCCCGGGCACGATGAAATAATTGCTTTTGATATTTATTCAAAAAAAATTTTATGGCAGAATAATGAATATGTTTTCCTTTTCATCAGCGATGATAAAATATACTGCTGCAGGAATAAATTTGAGGGAAGAGATTTTTTTAGTTTAGACTATAAAACCGGCATTCTTCTGGAAAGTTTGGGCGATGATGCAAGCCGTGTAAATAAACTGCGGGAAAATTCATTTAACTTAGTAAATACAGGCGGTTATTTATTCCCGGAATCTTATTATCCCGTACCGGGAAAGAACTCTGAAACAGGAAAATATTTTGAACAATTCACTACAGAGAACAACACTGCCGGGAAAATAGAATTTATTGAAACCGATGATATATTGTTTTTTAACTATCACCATGTGCTTTCCGGCTGGAGCTTAAAAAATATTTTCAAAGCTATTGAAATTTCATCAAAAAAGGTTATTTTAGATGAAACATTGAATTACCGGACGGAAACTTTTATTCCGGATTGCTTTTTCATTAAAGACAGGCTTCTTTTCTTACTGATTGAAAAAATAAAATTGAAGGTTTGTTCTGTTAAAAAATAGCTATCAATAATTAAGTGAGGAATTGATGGAACTATCTGAAGCTTCAAAAGGCATCCTGCTGCTTTCAGCCAGAGATTCAATTCAATCTCTATTTGGCGAGAAACAACCTCCCGTTATAGATTTCAATAATTATCCCGAACTTACGCAGACAGGAAGGGGAGCATTTGTTACTATTACTATTAATAAACAATTAAGAGGGTGCGTAGGATACGTTACTTCCGGGATGACTTTGTTTGACACCGTCTGCGATGCGGCAATACAAGCGGCGACGGATGACCCCCGGTTTTATCCTATAACGGAAGAAGAGGCTTTTCATTCAGAGATAGAAATTTCTATCATTTCACCCCTGCTTGAAATTTCAGATTATAATAATATTCAAATCGGGGTTCACGGTTTGGTAATGTGGGATACCTCACCGGATTCGGATAAGGAATACTACAAAGCAATACTTCTACCGCAGGTAGCCGTTGAGAACAACTACAATATCTCTGAATTTTTAACTGCACTTTGTGAAAAGGCGGAATTACCGCCAAATACATGGCAAACCGAGCCGCTTAATATAAAAACTTTTACGGCTATTGTTTTTTCGGAAACGGGCAAGAGAAGAAAAACTTATGTACAAGGTTAGAAAACCTGCGGTTGCAGGATATTTTTATCCCTCAGATCCGGATGAACTGAAGCGCATAATAGGATCATTCCTTACCAAACCGGATTCGCCTTTAAATGCTGAAAATATTTTCGGAATAGTTTCGCCTCACGCAGGATATTTATATTCCGGCAAAACTGCCGGCTATGCTTATAATCTTATTAAAGATAAAAAAATAGAAACAGTAGTAATTATTTCACCAAGTCATGTTGAATATTTTCCCGGTATCTCTGTTTATGACGGCGATGCTTATCAAACTCCTTTAGGTACAATGCAGTTAAATAAAAATATGATTGAAAAACTGACCGGCGCCGATAAATTGATTTTTAAAGGAATTTTAGGACATAAAGCAGAGCATGCAATAGAAATTCAACTGCCGTTTCTGCAGGTTGTTCTAAAAGAATTTGAAATTGTGCCCATAGTTATGGGCGACCAGGGTAAACGTTTCATCACCGTGTTATCATCCGTATTGGCAGATGTTATTGATGACAAAACTTTAATTGTTGCAAGTTCGGATTTGTCGCATTATTACTCAAAGTCTAAAGCAAATGAATTAGATTCGATTGTTGAAAGGAGAATAATTAATTTTGAATTTGAAAAACTCAATGACGATCTTGAAAGAGGGAATTGTGAAGCCTGCGGCGGCGGGACCATTGTTGCAATGATGCAGACTGCGGAGATGTTTAATAAGAAAAGATCGGTAGTTTTACACCGCAGCGATTCCGGCGATGTATCCGGCGATAACGCCAAAGTTGTAGGTTATCTTTCTGCCGCTATTTATGGTAATTGATTGATTAAAAAGAATAAAAATGTAATTATAATAGGGGCGGGGAAAATTGCACATTCCATAGTTCCCGCGCTGCAAAAATCCGGTTATAATATTACTGTTATAATCAGCAGAAAAATTGAATCTGCAAAATTGCTTGCGGTAAAATTTGGAACCGGGAATTACTCTGATAAGCTTACGGAAATTTATACCGGCGGTGGAATTGTCTTATTATGCGTCCCTGATAACCGGATAAAAGCAACGGCAAAGGAATTATCTAATTTAAAGCTGCGCTTTAGTAAATTTATTTTTGTTCATCTTTCCGGTGCGTATGATATTTCCTGTCTTAATTCGCTGCAAAAGAAAAACGGTCAGACTGCGTCATTGCATATAATGCAGACATTCCCGTCCAAAAGGCGCGTTAAATTGACGGGCTGTTATGCTGCTGTTGAAACGGATAGCAAAGAGGCAGAAAAAATTTTGTTTGATCTGGCAAAGGATATTTCATTAAAACCATTCAGACTTAAAAGCAATACAAAGGAATTTTACCATCTTGCAGGAGTATTTGCTTCCAACTTTTTAGCCGGGAATTTATTTGCCGCCGAAACAGCTTTTAATAAAACAGGAAATATAAATACAAATTTTTTTGAAGTAATAACCCCGATTGTCTATTCAACATTAGCCAACATAAAAAAAACAGGCGCCGTAAATGCTTTATCGGGACCTATTGAACGGGGAGATATTCAAACTATAAAAAAACATCTTGCGGTTCTGAAAAAAGACGCCGGTAAAACAAATAATAATTCCCTGCTGCTTAGTTACATTGCTCAGTCATTAAACTTGATTGAGGCTGCGGAGAAGAAGCTTGGCTGTAAAAATGACTCTCATAAAAAGATTAGAGAATTATTGAGAGAATATTTGAAAGACTGACTAACGGTTTTTCAAAGAAAATAGAAAATCATGTTATAGCATTACATTGTATGTATTATAACTTCGTTCGTATTCACAAAACTTTAAGAGTAACCCCGGCAATAGAAGCCGGATTGACTAAAAAATGAAGGTCAATTGAAGATTTAGCAAGACTATTATGAAAGGTTTATGTAAATCCTTATATTTGAACCAATTAATAACAATAATTTAATATTGATTGATTATTTCTTGTCAAATTTTGCATTTATAGATGGACAGAATTTATATAAAAGTATTCAAGAATTAGGATGGAATATTGATCTTAGAAAATTTAGAATTCATTTAAAAGAAAGTTATAAAGTAAGCACCGCTTATTATTTTATAGGTTATCTCGATACAAATATTAATTTTTATGAAATGCTTGAAAGGTTTGGTTATACTTTAGTTTATAAAGAAGTAATGCCATTAAAGGATGGCACTATAAAAGGAAATGTGGATTCCGAATTGGTTCTTAAAGCAATGATAGATTTTAACAAATATCAAAAAGCAATTATTGTTTCGGGAGACGGGGATTATGCCTGTTTAGTTAAATACTTAGAAGCAAACAATAAATTAAAAATGGTAATTGCCCTAACTATTGAATTCTCATCTGTTTTATTACGTAGGGCATGCAAGGGTCGTTTTACTTACCTAAATGAATCTAAGGAGAAATTAGAAAGAATAAAAAAAGAGGCAGAACCCCGCAACGACTAACCGTTACAAATTCCTGCCTCGTCATAATTTCCATACTTAATATAATTAGATTTTGTTTGTTTGTCAATAAAAAGTGTTACCTAAATCAAACCATTTTACACTTTATTATTAGACACTTATATTATCGAAATAGCTTAATATTAGTTGAGGGTATAAAAACAGCTAAAAATGAGCATTTTTAGGAAATTTGATTGAAACGGCGCTAAGAGAAAAATTAAATTTCAGCCTTTTTATTTTCTGTCTGTTTTTCCTTCCCTGATTTATAGAACCAACAATCTCAAATATTCATTCGTTTTTACTATATTTATGTTTATTTTTTATAAAAATCTTGCAGGAGCCGGTCATCGATAAACAGAAAAATAATCCAAATGATATAATTGATAAAATTGTTTCCTTAGCAAAAAGGAGAGGGTTTGTATTTCAGTCAAGTGAAATTTACGGCGGCTTAAACGGATGCTGGGACTATGGTCCTCTCGGCGTTGAGCTTTTAAAGAATGTAAAAGAAGAATGGTGGAAGTTCATGACTTACCGCGAAAACATAGAGGGTTTAGACGCCTCCATTCTTATGCACCCGAAAGTATGGGAAGCTTCCGGACATGTGGAAAATTTTACCGACCCGATGGTAGACTGTAAACAATGTAAAGCCCGGTTCAGGGTTGATGTGCTTAGCGACTCTATAAATGAAAAGAAAAAAGAGAAAGCTCTTAATACGCTTCTTGATAAAATAAAAAACGATCCCGTCCTCTCTGAAAAATATCAAATTCTTTCCGGGAAAGCAGAGGATCTTTTTTCTGCCTTATTGGAAAGCCCTGATTTCAGCAAGCTCCTGCTGGATGAAATTAACTGCCCTCAATGCGGAAACAAAAACGCTTTTACTTCTGCGCGCCAGTTTAATTTAATGTTTAAAACTTTTATCGGTCCCCTTGAAGATTCAAGTGCCGTAGTGTATTTAAGACCTGAAACCGCACAGGGAATTTATGTTAATTTCCTAAACGTTCAGGGCGCTTCAAGACAAAAACTTCCCTTCGGTATAGCACAGATTGGCAAGGCTTTTAGAAATGAAATTAATACAAAGAATTTCCTTTTCAGAACACGCGAATTTGAACAGATGGAAATGCAGTTTTTTGTTAAACCAGGTGAAGATAAGAAATGGTATGAGTACTGGAAAAGCGAACGCCTGCAATGGTTCTATTCACTCGGGATGACAAACGGTAAACTAAGATTCCACGATCACCCGGCTAACAAACTTGCCCACTATGCCAAAGAAGCTGCAGATATAGAATACGAATTCCCTTTCGGATGGGGAGAAATTGAAGGGATTCATAACAGGACAAATTTTGATTTAACAAGACATGAGCAATTCTCCGGCAAATCTTTAAAATATTTTGATGAAGAATCTAAAGAAAAATATATCCCTTTTATTATTGAAACTTCCGCTGGCGCAAGCAGGTCATTCATGGCTTTCTTTGTTGATGCTTACTATGAAGAAGAAGTAAAAGGAGAAATGCGGTCGGTATTAAGATTTCACCCGCGGCTGGCGCCGGTAAAGGCTGCTATATTTCCTCTTGTTAATAAGGACGGTATGCCTGAAACAGCTCAAAGGATTGAACAGGACTTAAGAAAAAATCTAAAAGTATTTTATGATGATAAAGGAGCCGTTGGAAGAAGGTACCGGCGCCAGGATGAAGCCGGGACGCCTTTCTGTATTACGATTGATACGCAAACGCTTGCAGACCAATCCGTAACAATAAGAGAGCGCGATTCTATGGAACAAATAAGAGTTCCTTCGGATAAAATTCTTGGTTATCTTCTTGAAAAATTGGCAAAGAATTAACGTCTATATAAGTTGAAACGTTGTGAAAAAACTTATTGTTTTTATATTACTCTTTATCCCCATTTCATTCGCATTTGCTCAGTCCTTAAATTTTTATAATAAACAGCCGGGTTTCGATTCTACAATCTCCCGCGGTATAAAACAAATATACGATATTGATTTTGCCGGGGCTGAAATAACTTTTAAGGGTTTAATTGCCGACTATCCCGCAAAGCCGCAGGGAAGATTTTTCCTTGCAATGATAGATTGGTGGAAAATTTTGATGGACCCGGATAATGAAGCATACGATGATATGTTTTTTCAAAAACTTGAGGATGTGATTTACCAGTGCGATGAGATTCTTGAGAAAGACCCCAATAATGTTGATGCGCTCTTTTTTAAAGGGGGTTCGATCGGCTTCAGGGGAAGGCTTAGAGCTTTCAGGGACAGCTGGATTAAAGCCGCTGATGACGGAAGGATTGCCCTGCCTATTGTTGAACACGCTTATAAATTAAATCCTAAAAATATCGATGTGCAGCTTGGCTTTGGTATTTATGATTATTATGCAGCTGTTATACCCGGCCAGTTCCCGCTCGTTAAACCCCTGATGATCTTTTTCCCTCCCGGCGACAGAAAGAAAGGAATTGAAGAATTAACCAATGTAGCTTTACACGGCAAATATGCTAAATATGAATCACGCTATTTTTTAATGACTCTTTATTTCAGTTATGACGATAATCCGTTCAAAGCAGAGGAATGGGCTAAAATGCTGACCGGCGACTTCCCTGATAACCCGGTTTTTGAAAGATGGCGCGGAAGAATTGCCGCTAAAAGCGGCGATTATTTTGATGCAAATGAAATTTTTAAAGACGTTTTAAATAAAGCCGATAAAAATTTTTACGGGTATAATAATTATAATGTAAAAAGAGAAGCGGTATATTACAGAGCTTACCAGCTAAGGTTGTCTAATAAACCGGATTCAGCGAAAATATTTTTTGAAATGTGCGCTAAATATTCTCAGCAAATAGATAAGGGTGAAGCTTCGGGATTTCAAATAAATTCTTACTTATATCTCGGAATGATAGCAGACGAACTTGGCAGCAGAAATGAAGCCGTAGCATACTATAAAAAGCTTCTTGATCTTAAAGAATACAATAATTCGCATTCGTTAGCGGCAGGATATCTGAAAACCCCGTATCATAAATAAATTTTTACTTAGCAATTTAAAGTTATAATGTTGTAGTAACTCCAATCCTGTGGAGGGCTCCAATCTGCCCAAGTGAAGAGTAGCCGTAATCAAATGTATAACCGGAAATAAGCGCGCCTAAACCCAGGCTGATACCTGCCAATCCGGCAGACTGCCCGATTGCCAAATCATTCCTGTTCTGGTTATCATATCCAAAACGCAGACGGATTACCTTGCTCAGAAAGAATTCAGCGCCTAAACTAAAGTTATTTAACCTTTGAACAAAGCTTACATCCTGCTCATATAAATCATGAAAATCCAGTGAAACCCTTATCGGAATGTGTTCCATTTTTTTTGATACACCCAGAGCCACATCAACCGGAAGATTTTCTTTGGTAGAATAATATGATTTCAACTGCGTCCCCGCATTCAAAATTGAAAAGCCTATATCGATAAGATTTGCAGGAATTTGATAGTGCAAGCCCAAATCCATCGCTATCCCGCTTGATGCCCTGCCTGCAATTGAAGAGTAAATTAATTCAAGACTTGCTCCATAGGAAATGTTTTCATCAAGCAAATTTGAATAACCTAAAAGAATTGCGCCTTCACCGGCTGAATAATCGCCTGTAAGATTGCCGAATTCATCTGCGCCGGTAAAAGTGCCGTAATTTGCATACCTTATTGCTGCGCCGAATCTGCCAATGTTGTTTATTTCCGTTGAATATGAAAAACTTGCAAAATTAATATCAAGAAGATATTTTACAAAAGAAAATGATACGGATGTGTTGTTTAAAAACTCCATCCCCGCAGGGTTATAAAAAATTACATCCGGGTCATCGTTATTGGAAACAAAACTCCCCCCGAGCGAAGCCGCTCTTGGACTCATATCTAATTGTAAAAACTGGAATGTACTTTCCTGGCAAAAAGCGTTACTAATAAAAATAAATAAAAAAAATAAAGTAAAAAGGGCTGATGATATTTTCTGCATAAATTTCCCAAAGTTCTTGCTCATATTTAATAAGATTATGAAAGAATGGCAAGGGCAAATAAAATGGAAATTTATCTGAGCCGGCTCCTCTCATCCAGGTCTCTGCAAACCTGCCAAATCTGATAACGCCGGATTAAAAAATAACAAATCCCAAACCGGCGCTTAGTGTATTATATTGTGATATACTGTAATCGACATTAATATTAACAATTCCAAGTTTCAAATTAGTTCCCAAAGTAAGTCTTACGTTATTAGCGCCGTTTGCATCAAAAGAAATATTTTCAGTTTCATAACCGGTTATGGTATTATATGTTGCATTGTAATTTACTTTAACCGTAGACTTCTCTAAATCTACGCTTGCATATGGCGAAAGAGAAAGAAAGCCAAATCCAAAAGTTTTCCCGGCATTTAATGATATAGATTCCGCTGTAGCTTTTAGAACTGATCCGACTTTTAAAGTCTGTGCAGAAAGTCCTAATGAAAGGTCTACAGGTATAGGCACATCTAACCATACGGCAGGATTATGCTGAATTGCAGCGCCATAATAATTTATATTATCTAAATTGGAATTAAGTTTAATGCTTGGCAAATACCTTAATGTTAAAGACGTACCGACCAAAGTACCAACGGTGAGCTGCGGAGCAGCGACGGGGAGAATTGCCAGGTTATTCAGATAACCATTAACGTCCAATGAAATATTTTGCTGCGGCACATTAAACTGCTGGGAGTTGTAGGTGAAGGTTTTACCGGGGAATGTAATAATTACATTTTGATTTTTGCTTCCCACCACAGTAGGCCCTGAAATCCCCACCTGAAAATCCTGGTTAATTATTTGTTGATTAATAATTCCCGTCCTGACATCTTGATTTGCAATACCCGTTGTTAACGCATTTGCCTGGTCCTTATCAAACCTGAATTGCCCGGATGCATTAAATGTTTTATCACTGTTAGTGAAGAATGTTCCCATTCCTACAATTGTAAATTCAACATCAAAAGACACAAGTTTGGGCTGAACTATATTATGAAACCAGTTGGAATTTATATCAGCTCCGAACCCGGATACAGCCGGGCCCAAATATGACTTTGCTGCATCGCCGGAAAGATTTGATAAAGTATTACTTAGATTATTTTGTGCATATATTCCCGAAAACGGCAGGATAAAAATTGCAATAAAAAAGTACTTGAAAAATAATTTCATAATTAACCCTAATCTTTTAAAAAATATAATTTAACAGTTATTACTTAATTGCGGACAAAACTTTTACAAATAAGTTCTATTTAACTGTTTTTAAAATACTATAATTCCGATAGAAAAGTAAATCAGTATTAAATATTTATTGTCATTTTGAGCAGTTCACAAAGGGGCAAGTTCATTTTACAGTTTTATAACGAGGTTTTTTCCATTCCCATTTTACCGGAATAAGGAATGCATTTTTCAAGATTTGTTTCCATATCATCGGTCAAATAATCTATGCCCTCTTTAATATTTAGAATAACGGGCATCCTATGATGAATTGGTTTTATAAAACTGTTGGGAGTAGTTGTGATAAGTGAAGATAAAATATTTTTATCCTTATTTATAAAATAAACCGAAGGAACAAAAAATATTTCTAAATCCGGTAGAAATATGCGGTACGGTATCTTTCGGGCGCCTTCTTTCTTCCATTCATAAAAAGCGGTCATAGGCACCAGCATTCGATTTTTATTGAATAAATTCGACCAGTATTTTTTTTCTTTAATTGTTTCAATGCGGCTGTTAAAAATAAGCGATGAATCATCAGAAAATTTTATTCCCCAATTAGATAAAGATAATTTGTAATTATTATCGGTATACCTTATTGAGAGAATCTTATCGGTCGGCGCAATATTTACTTTCTTATTATTTTCATCTTCCAAATCAAGCAGCAATTCAACGCCTGATTTCTTCAGGTCAAAAATTAAAGACTGAATTGATGGTTTTGTCTCAAATCTTCCGCACATATTCAACCTATAGTTCAATAATAAGTTTCTGAAAATATTATTAACATATTTGTCCAAATTAAAGGAAGGTATGGAGTTATAACTATGCAAAGAATTCAAAAAGGAGCAGGTTTTATAAATATTTTTTATACCATCTTTAATCCCGTCTGAATAATTTCTTTGACAAATGGATTGTCCTCTGTAAAATCTTTTGTTCTAAAAGGATTTACTTCAAGGTCGATAGATATTTTAAGGATATATTTATTTAATTTTTTTCTTATCAAAAAACCGGCTGCCTTCAAACTTATCGGATACTATAGCCAAATCAACGTCACTGTATTCCCTTGCATTTCCCTTAACATATGAACCGAACAAATATGCAGTCTTTATAGGAAATTCATCTGAAACAATGCTGATAAATTTAATCACAATATTATTTATATCTGCCTGGCTATACACTGATGTAATTCCTTTATTTTTTCTAACAAAACATTTGAAGAAGTAATAAAATTAAGGAGCAATTCCGGTTCCTTTTGTATATTGCTGATTTCACATAATAAATCAATTGCTCTGAAATTATATGAATCTACTTTCAAATTGATTTTTTTTGACTAATAATTCTCTTAAAATACCGTTTCTTGCTTCTCTTGTCTCTCTTCCAATTCTAACATAATATTTTGAAGTATCTTTACCGCTTGCACGGTAGCTATGTGCATTACTTGTTGCCGGGATTATAAAAACCAAAATCCTTTTTTCTTCGGTTACAGGAATTTCTTCAGTTAAAGCAACAATAGAAGGAAAAGCTTTATCTCTTAAATCAGCATGTACCTTTCCTTCAATTTCTTTAAGCCTGCTGGATATTAAACCGGTTTGAATTAAAATCTGAAAACCATGTTCATCTTTTGATTCTTTTGCGCCACAAATAATATATCCTCCGCCTAAATTAGAATAGTCATTTGCGAAAGCTACTGTGTTTTAATAATATCTTCGATACCGGCAACATTTTCTTTCCATTCCACTCTTTCACTTTCTCGTTTGGATAATTCGGTCAAATCAATTTTATTCATATTGGCAATTAGATTAATTACACTAAACTCAATTAAATTTATTAACAAAATAAGACTTTTATGCAATAATATCTTTGTACATTTAGAACAGGATTGGTCTTAGAATGTCGAATTTTATTTTAACAAAGTTAAATAAAATTTATATCTAAATCATCAAATGTCGGCTATATTTCCTTGCAACTGAGGTTTGCAAACGAGCATAATAAGTTAGACTTAATAAATGCGCAATATTTTATATAATTGCAAATGCAATGAACTACTGGTAATTGTTAATAGTTTTCTACACAATTTATTTTTAATTTGCAAAAATAAAGTATTAATAATACTCGTAAAAAATATAAGAAACCCCCTGTATTTTATAGTTCCTTGCTTAAGCATCCTGCTTTAATTAATTTTGCATTGAAAAAAATCCGGAGATAAAATGAACACGCTTAAAACAGTATTTTTAATGACCTTAATGATGGTTTTATTCCTTTTCGTAGGCAGTCTTGTTGGAGGAAGAAACGGGTTGATGATTGCATTTCTTTTAGCTCTTATTATGAATTTCAGCGCCTATTGGTTTTCCGATAAGGTAGTTATATCTATGTATAAGGCAAAGCAAGTGTCCCAGGAAACAGCGCCGCGGTTATACTCAATTGTTGAACGCCTTTCACAAAATGCCGGTCTCCCTATGCCGAAAGTGTATTTAATAGAAGATCCGACACCGAATGCATTTGCTACCGGCAGAAGTCCCTATCATGCGGCAGTCGCTGCTACAACGGGTATAATCAACACTCTTTCGGAAGATGAACTATCAGGCGTGCTCGGGCATGAGCTTGCGCATGTTAAGCACAGGGATATTTTAACGGGGACAATAGCAGCGACATTTGTAGGCACTATTACTTTCATTGCACAGATGGCAGGCTGGGCTTTAATGTTCGGCGGAAGGGGCGGCAACAGGGACAATGAAGGAGGTTTTGGCTCGCTGTTTTTATTAATTCTTGCTCCTATTGCTGCTACAGTACTTCAATTGGCTGTTTCAAGATCAAGAGAATATGCCGCAGATGCAGCGGGCGCACGAATAGCTCATAATCCGTTAGCCCTCGCTTCCGCTCTTGAAAAAATTTCACGGGCAAACCAAATTAAACCCGTAAATAATGCAGGTCCCGCAACGGCGCACATGTTTATAGTAAATCCGTTAAAAGGCGGTGGAATAACAAAATTGTTTTCCACACATCCCCCGGTTGAGGAAAGAGTAAACAGGCTAAGGGCTATGGCAGCAGACCGGCTATAATATGTTTATTTGCATGGTTTAATAGAAGTATTAGTTATAAATGATTATTATTATGCATCAAATGAAAATTATTTATGCAAAATAAGTGTAAGTGTATTAATACCGGAGGGAATTTTATTTTTCTCCGGACCTTTTTTTTTCTGACCCTGTTATTTTATTCAGCGCATTTGCAGTGTCAGACAAAAACTAATCTGGAAGTTTTTTATAACCTTGTCGATTCTGCCGCTGTAAATGCCGCTAAATATATTTCACAGGAAAAAAAGAATGTGAAACTTGATTTAGGAGCTGGTAATATTTATTCTATCTTTGATAACCGGATAATGGAATCATTTCAAAAAGCAGGTAAAAACGTTCTGGCAGATGCGCGGAATGACACAACTGTTTCGAATGTAAGTTTCAGAATAGATAAAACTAAGGTTTATTATGGAGAATTATTCCAGAAGAAACTTTTCGGTGATTTCTATACACCCAGGGAAATATCGCTTTCGGGAAATTATCTTTTATTTTTCAGGGAATTAAGCCCCCATAATTTTAATTATTCTTATAAAGACACCGTAAATATTAATGAAATTAAAAATATTGAAAATATTGCATTCCCTTTTACGCAGGGCAAAATTCCGCCCGAACCTTTGCTGGCAAATATTTATGAGCCTGCTATTGCAATGGGAGCAGCCGCTTTAACCGTTATTTTGTTTTTTACAATCAGAAGTAAGTAACAATATTTACCTTTGAAGCCTAAAATAATTTATTTATTATTGTACTTATTCTTTTACAAAACAACAGCTTATTACAAATGAAATATTTCTTTTTAGTATTTATTTTTGCGCTTGGTTTCTGGGGATGTTCATCCTCATATGATTCATCATCCATGTACCCGGAACAAAGGTATCATTTTGCTTTAAAATTATATAACAATAAAAATTATGAGGATGCCTTAAAAGAATTTCAGGCTATAATTTTACAGTATCCCGGCAATGCTATCATAGATTCTTCACAATTCTTTTTGGGGCAGACAAGATTTCAGCGTGAAGAATATATTCTGGCGGCTTACGAATACAGCAGATTAATCAAAAATATGCCTGCGAGTAAATTAGTACCCGAATCTCAATATATGCTGGCTGAATGTTATTACAGGCTTTCTCCGGATTTTTCTTTAGACCAAAAATATACCCTGAAAGCGATTCAAGAACTGCAGGCTTTTATTGATTTTTTCCCTTCAGATTCAAAAGTTCCTGAAACCGAACGTAAAATTAGCCAGATGAATGAAAAACTGGCTCACAAAGAGTACTTTAATGCCTATATATATACCAAACTTGATTATTATAATGCCGCTATTATTTCTTATGATAATGTAATTGAAAATTACCACGACACACCTTATGCTTCGTTATCATTGTACGATAAGATAAAATTATTTGTCCAATTAAAGCGGAATGATGAAGCGCTTTCAAGCATAGCAAAATTTTTAGAAAAATATCCGGATGATTCGCGTGCAAAAGAACTTGTTAAAATTAAAACGACACTTGAAGATAAATTATCAGCTGTTAAATAATGGCAGGCGCTAAAAAAGTCAGCGAATCGGTTGTAACAAAAACGGAACTTGTCCTCCCGCATAATACAAATCATATAGGTAAACTTTTGGGAGGGCAAATGATGAATTGGATAGACATATGCGCCGCCATATGCGCCTCTAAGCATAGCAATAAGGTTTGCGTTACTGCTTCGGTAGACAGAATAGATTTTCACCATTCAATAAACCTGGGCGATGCCGTATCTTTGGTTGCTTCCGTAAACAGGGTATTTAACACTTCTATGGAAATTGGCGTTAAAGTATACGGTGAATCCCTGAAGGATGGAACAAGGATCCACACTAATACGGCATATTTAACCTTTGTGTGTTTAGACAATAACGGAAAGCCGGTTAAAGCAAACGAAGTAATTCCGGAAACTGAAGATGAAAAAAGACGTTACAGCCAAGCCTTGCAAAGAAGGGAAAACAGGCTTAAAAATCGGTCCAAAGAAAATTAGCATATTGTTTCTCGTTTTTTTCTTTTCAAAAGAATTTTACCCTCAAATTCCTATTAACGGCTTCTGCCAATTTTCCGGTTTTACTGTTGATAAAGGATTTAGCTCTATTTTCCCCCTGAATTTTAATAATGATTCGTACACCGACCTTCTGTTGTATAACCCTGATCAAAAGAAAATAGCTTCTCTGTCCGGAGAAAAAAACGGGGGCTTTTCAAAATCGGGTGTTTATAAAGTCCCTTATCAAATAACTTCTATTAAGGGTTTAAATGAAAAAGACAGTAAAATAAAACGTTATGCCTTTATAAGCAGGCAAAATATGCGGGCGGGTATTTATTCTTTCACAACCGCCGGCAGGGCATATTTAACGAATTCAATAAAACTAAATTCATACCCGGGAAATATAAGTACAGCCGATATTAATAGGAATGGAAATGATGCATTCTTAATTTCAGGTTCATCGTTTGACGGTTTATCCGTTATCTCCCAAACGGGCGGAATATTAAAAGAGAATAAAATCATAAGCAAGACAAGCTTTTCCGAAGCTGTATTTGCTGATTTAAGTAATGACGGCTATCCGGATATTGCAGCTTTCGATATTATAAAAAATTCATTAGTGCTTTTTTATAATGAGGGGAATAATAGATTCAAACAAGTAAGAACAATAAAAATGGATCAGCCGATACATTCTATTCATGCGGTTGATATGAACTTAGATAACTATCCCGATATTATTTATGCGCAAGGAAAATCCATAAATATTATTTACGGTGATTTTGCTTCTGCTTACAATACTAAAAGCACAATCAGTACACGTTATTACCCTGATCAAATTATTACGGGCAATTTTAACAGGAAAGGTAAAATTGATATTGCATATCTGAATTTTAAAGAGGGTATTTTATCGGTAATTTTTGCTAAAGATGACGGGGGCTTTTATCCGGAAATAATTTATCTTAAAAAAGAAGGACTGAAAAGCATAATCCCATATTACAGCAAGTTTATAAACGGCATTGCATCCGTAAGTTCAAACGGGAATATTTTTACCGTTAAGAATATTTTATCTGCAGCGGGCAGCGTTGATATTTCTATAGGCGCAATTCCTTCGGCAATTTCTTCTTTTGATTATGGAAATGACGGGATAAATGATATTTGTTATATCGATAATTACAATTCAAGTCTTGACTTAATTGTCAGAAACTTAGAAGGCATTCCAAGCGTTTTTTATTCCTACCCGCTGTTTGATAATTACAGCGACATCTTAGTCGATAATGCCGAACCACGGGTAAAAACATTTTACTGCTTTTCCCGCGGTAAAAATTTAATAGAAATCTTAAAAATTGATTTTAGCAATAATAGTATCGAAAAAAAATCCGTCTACTCGCCTGGAGCAATTGAAGACTTAAAGATTCAAAGAACCGGTAATAATTTTGATAATATTTATATTGCGTTTAAAAGAAAATCAATGCTCGGTTTATGTATTATGATATACAGGGATTACAGGTATTCTGCGTCAAGTTATTTTGACCTGGCGCCGGATGTTTATTGCGCAAGTATTACCCTGAGTAATGAGCCGGGATTAATCTATTGGGAAAAAACCCAAAACGGCGCTGCGCTTAATAAAGTTTCCGTTACTAACGGCTCTATTGCTTCGGATAAATTATTTTCTTTTTCAGAAGGATCGGTATCTTCAATTTATTCTTTCACGGGAGATCTTTTTAATAATGATAAAGATGCCTCTATAAGTTTTATACAAGCAGGGAACAAGAATTTTATTACTATTACCAATTATAAGTCCACTAACTTTATAAATACGTTTGAAGCGCCTGATTTTAAAATTGCCGGTAATGCGAAACAATTATTTTTTGGCGAAACAAGAAACAACGGGCTGAAAAAGCTGTTTGTGTACTCGCCTGAAAATAGTTTTGTAAGCAGGATAGATTTACTTAATAAAGGGAAAGACATTTCCTTTCCCAGTTTAACAGAAGCCGCTAATGTAGAATATTATTTTATAAAAAAAATGAGTTCCCGGCATTATCATTTGGTTTATACCGATAAAATAAAGAACTGTATAACAATAAAGCAATTATAGTTATAACTCATGTTATGCAGTTATTCAAATTTCTTTAAGCAGCCCCGGGTTTTGGCATTGCCGTCGTCATGTGATAACCCGGGTTACGGTAAAACATCAAAAATTTTTGGGCTTTAGTCCATTATGAGGATCATTTATTAGCCTGGTCATTCATCCCTTTGGGAAAAGCCTGATTTATTTTGTTAATAGTTGTCCCCCGTCTTAAAGAGAAATTATGTTTAACGCCGGGGTTATTTATTAAAATATTAATAACTTCGTAACGTGAGTTAACAAAGGCAGACAGGTAATTTTTAATGAGCAATTATTCGCTTCAGGCAATAAATCTTAATAAGACATTCGGAAGAAGGCTCATATTCAGAGATTTAACTTTTAAAGTGGAAGATTGCGGTATTACGGGCATTTCCGGAGCAAATGGTTCAGGCAAATCAACACTTGTTAAAATACTTGCAGGAGTTGATTCCCCCACAAGCGGCAAAGTAATTCATGCTGAAAGCGGTAAAAATATTTTACCGGATAAGCTGCATAATCACATAGGATTCGTATCCCCATATCTTGTCCTGTATGAAGAATTTTCTGCCTGGGAAAATCTGAATCATTTTGCGGGGATCAGAGATGTAAAATTTAATACTGAAAAAATTAACTACCTGCTTAACCGGTTCCTTTTATTCAACCGTAGAAATGATTTTGTAAAGACTTTCTCGTCAGGTATGAAGCAGCGGTTAAAATTTATTTTTGCTTTGATGCATTCTCCCCAATTAATAATCCTTGATGAACCCACCTCAAATCTTGATACGGAAGGCAAAGATTGTGTTTATAAAATTATTGAAGAGGAAAGCAAATCCGGTATAGTTATTATTGCTTCTAATGAGAAATCCGATCTGACGCTTTGCTCAAAAGAAATAAAATTGGAAGAATATAAAAATCACAAGTAACTCTTAACGGCATAGTTATTGTTGATACATAAATGACAACAATTGAACATGCGGATTTAATCAGACTTATATATCAGAATAAACTTTATTTTAATTATATTAACACGTCATTTCCTAACAGTGAGGAAAAGCTGCTTATTTTTTATATAAAAACATAAATATTTCCCATACTTGAGAAGTTACATGAGCATTAAAGCTTACGCACTATATAAAAAAGACTTGAATTCAGAACTGAGAACTAAGTATGCTGCAAATTCATTAGCAATGTTCATAATTGTTGCAATTAGTGTAATACTATTTTCAATCGGCAGCGAGAAAATAACACAGAGCTTAACGGGCGGATTGTTTTGGGTAGTAATATTTTTCTCGGCTATGTCGGGATTATCAAGAGCATTTGTTGCTGAAGAAGAAAGGGGAACAAGCCTGACGCTGCATCTGATTGCTTCACCATCCACAGTTTTTTCAGGTAAGCTTTTATTTAATGTAATCTTAGTATTCTGTATGAACACGATAATTGCAGTTATTTTCTCAATATTATTTGAAGCATTCATTATAAGAAATTTCGCGCTGTTTGCAGTTTCTTTTGTCCTTGGAAATATAGGGCTTGCTGTGGCATCAACTATAATAGCCGCAATTATATCTAAAGCAGGCGCCAAAGGAACGCTTTACCCGGTGCTTTCGTTTCCAATTTTACTGCCTTTAATTTTAACTTGTGTGCAGTTAACATTACTATCCAATCAAGGTGCGGACTTTGCCGGTGCAAAATTTGAACTTGCAATTGTTTTCTGCTATGATGTTATTATGCTCACAGGTTCCTATATGTTGTTCGATTTTGTCTGGAAAGATTAGTAATTTATAATAATTAAGAGGTTTATAAATTATGGTTTGGAAAATATTTTTGTTTGTTCTGCTCTCTTTTGTATCAATAGCCGGCGTAGCATTTCCTATTGTACCCGTACCACATGCCTGGTATGAATTCCCTTTAATACCCGGGTTAAACGAGAATGCAAAAATAATTTTCTTTCATGTGCCTACCGCATGGCTTTCAGTTGTTGCTTTTCTTATGTCTACTATCTACAGCATACGGTATTTAAGAAAAAAGGATTTGGATGATGACGCAAAGTCCTATGCCGCCGCTCAGCTTGGAATAATTTTTTGTATATTAGCCACTGTAACCGGGGCGGTGTGGGCAAGGTTTGCATGGGGTTCATTTTGGAGCTGGGACCCGAGGCAGACAAGTATTTTTGCTCTGTTGTTAATTTACGGCGCATGGTTCGCATTAAGATCGTCAATAGAATCGGAAGAAAAACGCGCGGCGCTTTCTGCGGTGTATGCTATTATAGCATTTCTCACCGTTCCGTTTTTTATTTTTATTATGCCGAGAATTATGAGCGGTTTGCATCCCGGTT
>CAZUCY010000045.1:0-25523 GCA_964618785.1 uncultured Ignavibacteriaceae bacterium
ATTTTTACAACAACGGCAATGAAGAGGTATATTTGAGCAGCGCCGATATGATGCAAAGAAATCTTGATAGAAGAGTTGAGACTACATTCCCGATTGAAAGTTTAAAAGCGAGGAATGAAATACAGAAAACAATTCTCAGGTTCTACCTAAAGGATAATGTAAAAGCACGAGAACTTCATCCAGATATGAGTTACACATTCCGCGAATGTAAGGATAAGAGTAAACAGGTTGATTCACAGGAATGGCTGATGAACCACTCAATAAAGTCGTGTGGAAAATTTGTGAAGCCCAAAATAAATTAAACATATCATTACAAAGTTAAATTGAATTTTTTATTTTGGGAGAATTACTTATTTTTGAAACAGTATTTATTAACAAGTTAAAAGGAAAGCAATGCGAGACTCTGACGAGCCTGGCGCTAATAGTAAAAATCAAAATAAACTTCCCTTGGGTTTAGCTAACTAAAATATTCATTAGTTCATCTCCCAGGGGTTAAAATATCAGGAGATGACAATGAAACATATCTTCATTATTCATCCGGTTTGTAAAAATTATCAGTCCCTTTCCATCGGGATTGTTTTATTAATTT
Organism: uncultured Ignavibacteriaceae bacterium; assembly: GCA_964618785.1. Taxonomy (GTDB): domain Bacteria; phylum Bacteroidota; class Ignavibacteria; order Ignavibacteriales; family Ignavibacteriaceae; genus FEN-1297. The sequence continues at coordinate 590 of CAZUCY010000045.1, forward strand.
TAAGAATTATTTGATATCCTAAGGAATATGCATAGCTATGGTCAAATCAATTTTCTCAAAAATATCGCCTTCAATATTCACCAAGGAAGCCAAGACTCCGCACAACGCAACCGAGGATGAAAAGCTATTAATAGACATTTGTAATCTTTCCCATCAGGAAACGATAGCAAAATTAAACAGTCGTGACAGCGGATTAACGACTGAAGAAGCGGAGCGCCGGCTTGAAGAATACGGCAGAAATGAGTTAGCGCATACTAAAGAAATAGGGATATTGCATGATATTTTTAACCGATGCAAAAGCCCGCTTGTTATACAACTGCTTTTAATTGCGGTTATATCCGGAATAATGGGCGATATGATATCCGCTTTGGTAGTAGGCTGTATGATTGTATTAAGCGTGGGTTTATCTTTTATATTGGACCGCCGGTCAACTAACGCAGTTGAATCACTGGGAAAAAGGGTTCAATCTCATGCTAATGTATTACGCGACGGCAAAGAAGTTGAATTCCCTATTTCCGAAGTTGTCCCGGGTGATATTATCCTTCTGCGGGCAGGTTCTATTATACCCGCCGACGTCCGCCTGCTTTCAGTAAAAGATTTTTTTGTCAGCCAATCTGTTTTGACCGGCGAATCATTACCGATTGAGAAAAAATCCGATTCGCAGGAATTAAAAAACGGATTTGTATTTGAGCTATTAAATGCATGTTTTCAGGGGAGCAACGTATTAAGCGGAACCGCACGAGGCATAGTAGTTAATACAGGCATACATTCATATTTCGGTTCCATCTCCGAACGGCTTGTTGAGAGCAGGCCTAAAACCAGTTTTGACATTGGAGTAAAATCATTCACGTGGTTAATGATCCGTTTTATGGTAGTAATGGTTTTTACCGTATTTATGATAATCGGTTTGACAAAAGGTGATTGGATTGAAGCGCTTCTATTCGGTATATCAATTGCCGTCGGTTTAACACCGGAAATGCTGCCTATGATTGTTACAGTGAACCTTGCCAAAGGCGCACTTGCAATGTCTAAGAAGAAAGTAATAGTAAAACAAATTACTTCAATACAAAATTTTGGCGCAATCGATATTCTCTGTACGGATAAGACAGGCACACTTACACAAGATAAAGTAGTGCTGGAAAAGCATGTAGATATAACGGGTAAGATTAGTCAGGATGTTCTTCTATATGGATATTTAAACAGTTATTATCAAACGGGACTAAAAAACCTGATTGACAGAGCAGTTATTAATCATATTGAATTGGATGTGGGCCCTAAATGCGCGCTTGTAGATGAATTACCTTTTGATTTTCAGCGAAGGCGTATGTCGGTCGCGGTTGAATATGAGGGCGATCATGTTCTTATATGTAAAGGCGCAGTTGAAGAAATCTATTCAGTGTGTAATTTCTATCAAGTAGATGATGAGGTTTACCCCCTTATACAAATGATCCACGATGATCTTTATGAAGAAGTTGAAGATTTAAATAATCTTGGATATAGAGTACTGGCTATCGCATACAGGGAATTTCCCAAAACAAAAACCACGTTTACGGTTGCAGATGAATCAAGCATGATTTTGCTGGGTTATATTGCTTTCTTTGATCCTCCCAAAGATTCAGCCGCGCAGGCAATTACAAGCCTTCAGAATGTTGGGGTAAAAGTAAAAATATTAACGGGAGATAACGCACTTGTAACAAAAAAAGTCTGCAGCGATGTGGGTCTAGTAATAGATAGAATTGTTACCGGAAATGAACTTACCAATTTATCCGATGAAGAATTTGCAAAAGTAATTGAAGAAGCTAATGTATTTGCGAAGCTTTCACCTATTCAAAAAGAAAAAGTTATTAATACCCTGCGGCAGAAGGGACATGTAGTTGGTTACATGGGTGACGGAATAAATGATTCGCCTTCCCTTCGCGCGGCGGATGTTGGAATATCTGTAGACAGCGGAGCCGATGTGGCAAAAGAAGCGGCAGATATTGTTCTGCTTGAAAAAAGCCTGCTTGTTCTTGAGGATGGAATAAAAGAAGGGAGAAAAGTATTTGCAAACATTATAAAATACATAAGAATGGGAGCAAGCTCAAATTTCGGCAATATGTTTAGCGTAATAGGGGCGAGCATTCTAATTCCGTTCTTACCAATGAAGCCAATACAAATACTTTTGAATAACCTGCTATATGATTTTTCACAGACCGGCATCCCAACCGATAATGTGGATGCGGAATTAGTAGAAAAACCTTTAAAATGGAATATTGATAATATTAAAAGATTTATGCTTTTTATCGGTCCGATCAGTTCAATCTTTGATTATGCAACTTTTGCAATAATGTGGTTTGTATTTAGGTCAAGCGAATTTCTTAATCCAATAATTACAGTAGGAGAAAAGACATACAGGCAGGATATATTTCAAACGGGCTGGTTTGTCGAATCATTATTGACGCAAACATTAATTGTACATATAATCAGAACGCGCAAAATACCATTCTTCGGAAGCATGGCGTCATTGCCGATGACTTTAACTACATTATTTATTATGGCTATAGGTGCATGGCTTCCATATTCTCCGTTTGCTTCAACATTCGGCTTTGTACCTCTTCCGGCATTATACTGGCTTTGGATTGCGGGCTTTCTGATTTCATACAGTATATTAACTCATTTTATCAAAACATGGTTTTTCAACAAATATGGGGTTCATTAATTATGGATAGTTTATTAGATGCATTGCAAGAAGGTCGTTTAATCGAATTACCCGATAACGACAAACAGGATTCACTTCAATTATTGGCACATATTATTGAAGCGATTCCTTCCGTACCAAACGGCACCGATGTAGCAGGTTTGGTTTTGAAAAGAGAAGATAACTATAATACTACGCTTGGTAAGGGATTCGCCGTTCCTCATGCAAGAGGTTCTTTTGACGGCGATTTATACTGCGCTGTGGGATGGAGTCCTTCAGGCATCAATTATGGGACCCCCGACGGCAACCCGGTTCATATTGTAATTATGTTTCTTGTACCAGATAACCAAAGAAGTTCCTACCTGAAGGAAGTTTCCATTTTAGCTAAAGCATTAAATGAACTGCATGACGAAAACAATTTGAAATCAGCATCTGACTTAAATACAGTCCGTAATTACCTGCTGGATTTAGTTACATCCGCTAAAAGCATAGTTGGGCCCGAAGCGCGTGCGCGTATGATTCAGTTAGAAGTGAGGGAGAATCTTCCTCAAGTCGAACGGCAAAACATTGCAAACTTGTTAATAGAGCCCATAACAATTATTACATCTGCTACTTTAAAACCTATTACATTAGGACAGAATAAGGAATTGATTGACCTGCTTGAGAGCTCGCAAAATCTGGCGGAATCTCTTAATAATAACAATAAATTTTTTGATTATTCAGGATGGCGGGTTTTAAAGCGGAATTTATCAATCTATCAGGCTGGAAGAACTGTATATGAATGCATTGCAATAAAGATTAAATAAGCCTAAAGGAATTTTAATTATTTTTCTATAATAATTTAACCCCTTCGGGATTTGTTTTTCATCATTTCAGCTTGGTGAAATAATTGTGAAAATAAAATTAATTAAAAATTAAAATGATTAGCAGTTGATTAAGTAAAAATTGATATTCTTAGGTCGACACCTATTCAATTGAATCGGGGCAGACCTTCAAAGTGGGGAATTCAATATGATAGAATATTTTGTTAAGTTTGTCTTTATTTTTATTATTAAACAGGATGATAAATGTCTGATTTGACGAAAAACGAGATATTAAACGCACTAAAAAAAATTGATGATGACAATTTCAATAAAGATTTTTTAATTCTTAATTCAATAAAAAAATTTGAGATAAAAGACAATAATCTTTCAGTTGACATATCTATAACACTGCCGGCTTCGGCTGACAGCAATAAACTTCAAAGTAAATTTGCCGAATCGCTTAAAAAGGAATTTAAAGAATTAAAAAAGATCGATATTAATATTGACGCTAAAGTCACGACCCATCAGGACAGCAGTAAGAACGCAATACTACCCGGTGTTAAAAATACTATTGCCGTTGCAAGCGGAAAGGGCGGAGTTGGTAAAAGCACTGTTGCGGTTAACCTTGCAGTTGCGCTTGCTAAAGACGGGGCTTCAGTCGGTTTAATTGATGCGGATATTTATGGACCAAGCATACCGCTAATGCTCGGGTTAAATGAAAAATCAAAAGTTTATCAGGATCAGAAGTCTATGAAAATGATTCCCCTTTCGAACTACGGGATAAAAGTAATTTCCATAGGTCTGCTGGTAGATGATAACACACCGGTAATTTGGCGGGGGCCTATGGCAAGCGGGGCGGTTAAACAATTTATGACGGATGTTGATTGGGGGGAACTTGATTACCTGTTTTTCGATCTTCCTCCCGGTACGGGAGATATACAGCTTACTTTGGTTCAGACGATACCATTAACCGGAGCCGTTATTGTAACTACTCCGCAGGAAGTTTCTTTGCTTGATGCACGAAAAGCCTTGAAGATGTTTACCAGAGTTAATGTACCAATATTCGGGGTAATTGAAAATATGAGTTACTTCATAGCTCCCGATACCGGAAAGAAGTATGATATTTTTGGAAACGGCGGTGGTTCTAAAATTTCAGCAGAATTAGACGTCCCTTTTCTTGGAGGAATTCCAATTGATTGCCATATAAGGATAGGCGGAGATAATGGTATACCGGCATTATATGATGCACCCGATTCTGAATACGCGGCTGTTTTTACGCAACTCTCAAGGAATCTTGCTGCACAGGTTCATATTAGAAACCTGAAAGGAAATTCGACCTCAAAAATGGAAATATCTCTTGATGATGAATAAACTGATATTATAATGGATTTAAAGTTGAAAGAAGAAGTATTAGAGGCAATTGATACAATACGTCCATATTTACAATCTGATAATGGGGATATAGAGTTAATTGAAATTACAGATGATACAATAGTAAAAGTAAGACTTACCGGAGCATGCGCAGTTTGTCCCATGTTCCTAATGACGCTTAGAGCAGGTATAGAAAGGTCTTTAATGCGTCAGGTGCCATCCATCAAAAGAGTTGAAGCCGTAAATTAAATTATATACTTTATTTCACCACTTCCTGAATTAAAATGAGCTACTATACCGAAGAATGAAATTATTTCTTGATTAAAAGATTTTTTTATATTACACTAATGATATATGAAAGAGTTAACTTTTAACAAAGTAATTACGTCGTTATTGTGGATAGCAGGCGTATCTGTTTTATTCTTCGTGTTGTATTTAATTTCCGAAGTACTGATAATTTTCATCATATCCATTCTTCTTGCTTTTATTTTCCAACCGTTTGTATCCGTACTTGAGAATAAAGGATTAAACCGGAGTACTTCAATAATAGCTGCGTTTGCTTCCACAGCAATAATAATTTACTTAGCGTTTTCATATCTAGTACCCAGTCTTGTATTTCAGATGAATCAGTTAGTGCATATGCTTCAGGTTATTTCGTTTCATGAGCGGATACAATCTGTTGAAAAAGAAATTCACAATTACCTTCCATTTTTTACTCCCGGCGAGCTTTCAAATCGATTTGAAGAATTTATATCCACCGGAATAATGAATTCGGTTGATAGAATTTCACCAATTCTTTCAAGCCTAATTTCAATTTTAATACTTGCAATAATAGTTCCGTTTATCACTTTCTTTATTCTTAAGGATAGTAAAATAATTATGCGCAGTTTATTGCAAATAGTACCAAATAATTATTTTGAAATATCATATTGGATTATGAAGAAAGTAACTGTACAACTCGGCAGGTATGTGCGCGGCTGGATTTTTGATGCTGCTTTTATAGGAATAGCATGCGGACTGGGTTATTACGTAATAGGTGTGAAGAATGCAATGCCATTGGGATTAATTTCCGGGTTAGGTCATCTTGTTCCTTACTTCGGACCGATTATCGGAGGTGTTCCGGCAATAGTAATTTCCATAATTCAGTACGGAGATTTTTCACATGCGCCTTCAATTATTTTAATGATTCTTATCGTCTATACATTTGATAATGGGTTAGTTCAGCCGTATGTGTTTTCAAAGAGCGTTGGGATGCACCCATTAATTATTATATTCTTACTATTAATCGGAAGCAAGTTATTCGGGGTAATAGGAGTGATTTTAGCAATACCTACAACGACGGTTTTAGTAACGCTTGCAAAAGAGATTTACTTTGCTTTTAAAAATTACAAGATTGCAAGACTTAAAATCAACACTACACGACTGTGATTATTTTGCTGTGACAAGTATGCTACTGATATGTAGTCCCTAAATGGGATAGGAAAAAATTGCACCTATGTTTTAGGTCATTTTTCTACAAATATTTCACCTATACAAGCTGAAGGCAAAATTGCAAATATGTTTAACTCAATGTAAAACCGGCATTATGATCATAATAGGTATGCGCAATGTAATCATTAGGCGGTTCTGATTATTTTTTTGGGGTGGGTGTTTTCTAGGAAATTTATAAGGTTTCGGCTAATAATTTCTTTATTACTTCAACAGAATTTATTCCTTCTGCTTCAGCGCTGAAATTGGTTATAATCCTATGGCGAAGGACGGGGATCATTGCAAATTTAACGTCATCAATATTAGGAGAAAAGCGGCCTTGAATTACGGCTCTTGACTTAGCGGCAAGGATTAAATACTGAGAAGCTCTTGGACCCGCACCCCAATTTATCCAATTTTTTACAAACTGCGGTGAATCTTCTACATCAGGACGGGTTTTGGCTACAATTTTTACAGCAAATTCAATAACATTTTCAGCTACCGGAACTTTTCTTATCAAATCCTGAAAACTGATAATTTCATTAGATGTAATAATTTTTGCAAGTTTTGGGGAATATTGACTAGTTGTAGATTGAACGATTCTTATTTCTTCTTCAAAAGAAGGATAATCCAGCCACAAATTAAACATAAACCTATCAAGTTGAGCTTCGGGCAGCGGGTACGTACCCTCTTGCTCAATCGGATTTTGTGTAGCTAAAACGAAAAACGGTTCAGTTAAAGTGTATGTAACTCCGGCAATAGTTACTTTATGTTCCTGCATTGCTTCAAGCAAAGCTGCCTGAGTTTTAGGGGGAGTTCTATTTATTTCATCGGCAAGGATTACATTTGAAAAAACCGGTCCTTCAATAAATCGGAAATCTCTTTTCTTGGATACAGGGTTTTCTTCAATAAGTTCGGTCCCGGTAATATCACTCGGCATAAGATCGGGGGTGAACTGTATCCTGTTGAATTTTAAATCCAGAACTTCAGCAAGTGTTTTTATAAGCAAAGTTTTTGCTAATCCAGGAACACCCACAAGCAGGCAATGACCGCGAGAAAGTAACGAAATTAATAATTGATCAATTATTTGGTGCTGTCCAATTATTATTTTCCCAATTTCATCTTTAATTTTTTTAACAGTGACATTTAATTTTTCTACTAATTGGACATCATTTGATTCAGGCTCTGAATTTTTCAATATAGTTCCCTTAAAACTTAATTTTGAAATATAATCTCCTTTTTCTATATCATTATCTTCCAATAAATTTTATCTTTAAGTTGCCTGATCCAGGCATCATATAATTTTTGCTTTTTATACTGATCTGCAAGTTTTTTGATTTCCTGGTAATCCGTATCAAGACTTGCGATGTGCTGAAGAGTTCTTTTTTTAACAAGAACTATGTGGTAGCCATAGTTATCTTTTCCATAATCAATTCTCTTAGGAAAAGAGATATCCCCTTCTTTCATCTTGCTGATAACATCAAGCATACTCTGGTCAAGCTGACTTAAAAAGAAAACACCAAGATCGCCTCCATATTGATTTGTTTCTTTATCCTCACTGTACTTTTTAGCATATTCTCCAAAAGTACCTTTATCTTGAGTAATACTATCCCTTATACTTGATAACAACTCGATAGCGCTTAGATCAGCTTGATCTCCTTTTTTAATTTTTATAAGGATATGCCTTACGTGAATTTTGTCCCCTCTTTTATCAAGCAATTGAATTATATGAAAACCGACGGGTGATTCAACAATATCCGAAATAGCCCCTTGTTTAAGAGCAAAAGCGGCAGCCTCAAACTCCGGATAAAAGACACCCTTTCCGACCCAGCCCAAATCCCCACCGCCGGAAGTGCTGCCGGGATCTTCGGAATATTTTTTTGCCATTTCTGCAAAGTCGGCTCCTAACTTAATCGAATCCAGAATAGACTTAGCCAAGCTTTTATATTTTTCATTCATTTTACCAGTTACCTTAGGAGTAACGAAAATATGGGCAATTTCAACTTTCTCCGGTATTACGCCTATACTATCTTTATAAGTGGCAAAGAACGATTCAACATCTCTGCGGGTAGCGTCTACATCGCCAAATTTTTTTTCTTCCATACGCTGAATCAGAATTTGCTTTTTTACTGGGTCTTCAAGAGTGCGTTTAATTTTTTCAATACTCATTCCATAAAGTTGTTCAACTTTCTCTTTAGAGCCATATTGCTGAATAAAATATTGAACCTGATATTCTATCCTTTGATTTATTTCATCCTCGGTAACCTGAACAGAGTCAAGGAGAGCCTGTGCATAAGCAAGTTTTTCCTCAACCATCTGGCTTAACACCTGTTCTTGTAAACCGGGAGTTTCGAGGTCAACTTTCTTTTGAGCTGCAACTAATTTAACCTGGTAATCCAATTCACTTTGAAGAATTATTTCATTATCAACAACCGCCACAATCCGGTCAACTTCTTTCTGGGCATAAAGTACACTGCCAGCCAATATCAGAAGGAATACGATTAATTTAAATTTCATATCACACCTAATTTCTGATTTCTATTTCGTTACTTGAATATAACTCTTTAAGATAGCTTTTTAATAAGTCTTCTTTCTTCTGCTCAATAAATCTTTTTTCAACAAAAGGTTTTATCAACAGAAACGGCGGAATGGAATCCTTAAGAAATTTCTGCACTTCCTGCACAATAATGTAGCTCTGATCTGTTTCGATATTAATTACTATACTAACCTCCCCTGGGTTTAAACCCGACACTATTCTTAATAACGGGGCAGGATGAATTTCATAATCATACAGTAATTGGTTAACGTCCGTGTTTATTAGGGAAGGGTCATTTTTAAATACATTCAATGCTTTCAACCAATTACTTTCCTGCACCATTGTTCTAAACCTGACGGCATTATCTTCATCATTAAAGACAGCCCTGTTTAACAGATAAGAATCGTAGAAACGCTTAAATTCACCCTGATGGCGGTTATAATATTCTTCCAATTCTTCAGGTTCATAAGAAATTTTTTCATCTTCATAATATTTTTGCAGAAGCATAGAAGCCGCGAGTTCTCTTTTAGAATTATCAATTAACCGATTAAACTCGCTGTCTTTAAGAATACGCTTCTTTAATGCTTCCTGGTACAATACTTCTTTATTAATCCAATTTCTTATTACTTCATTCCTATAAAAATTTGAAATATTACTTGTATCTATCATTTTAGCCAAATCATCTTTGGTTAAATAAGAATTATTAACCCTAGCGACAAAATCAGGCTGCGTGGTTACTTTGCCGCATCCATAGGAAAAGAAGGCGACAACAAATATTATTACACTCCAATTAATTGGACTTAAATGCCTTATCAAGCTCGTTATAATTAATTATCGGACTATATAATTTGGTCAAATTATCAAGATATTCTTTTTCAAGTTTCTTGCTTTCGGATTCCTGGTATGCACCTGAAACTTCAGCCTTAACCTCTTCAAAGGTTCTTAAGTTTGCAGGCTCTTTAGCTACAAGGTATAATATAGAATAACCGTTAGAATTTTTAACCGGTTTGGAATAATCTCCGGGTTTTTCAAGCATATTTGCTTCGGAAGCAACATCGGAGGAAGTAACTTCCCGCAAGCCCCAGAGACCGTGTTTGCTTTTGAAGCCTTCTCTTTCGGTATATTTTGCAGCAAGTGAATCAAAATTTGCACCTTTAGTTAACAAGCTATAATAATATTGAATTGCCGAATCGCTTTTTGAAAATATTTCCGAAAAGTTTACTTTGGCGGGCGATTTATAATTATTTTTTGTTGCAGCATAAAAATCAGCCAGTTTAACCGAATCAATTTTCACCTTATTCCATATTTCATCCTCCTGAAGCTTGAAAATAAAGATTCCGTTCTTATAGTTGTTCATTAGAGCAGCAAAATCCTGATCTGATTTATCAAGGTTTAATGCGAATTGTTGAAGCATAACATTGTTGCTGATATTTTTTAAAGCATCTTTAAAAAGGTCCAATGAAACTTTCTTATTTGCAAAATCCTGGCTTTTAGAAAGTTGTTCAAGGAATTCACTTACTTTAACAGAAGCTCCAGTAAAGGAAAATAGTATACTATCCATTACATTATCATATTTCGGATTAACATCGCCCACGATCCCGGTATCAATATTTGCGAGCAAATAGCTGAATATGCTGTTATTTACTTTATAGTTGTACTTATTTTTTAATCCGGCTAAAAGGGTATCATAATCGTGCTGGTAGTTTGCTTTCTGGTACATTTTTTTTAAATTGTCTTTATCTTCATCAAATGACGGATAAGGTTTTTTACCGGTAAGTTTTAAGATATGGAATCCGAAATTCGATTGAATAACCGGAGTAACATCGCCGATGTTTTTAAGATTGAATAAAGGTTCACTAAATTGTTTATTTAATGTTCTTATACCTATATAGCCAAAATCGCCGCCCTTGGATTTTGTTCCGATATCGTCAGAATACTTTTCAGCAACTTTAGCAAAATCCACTCCGGCTTTTAAATCATTCAAAATTTTATCCAATTTGAGTTTAGCCTTAAGAGTATCGGGTTTATCGGCCTGACTTGACTTATACGCAGCCATAATATGGCTAAATCTAACTTCAGGTATACGAAGTCTTTTATCCGTAATTCTAATAATACTATAGCCATAATTAGAATGAATAATTCCAGGATAAACCTGGCCGGAATCAGTTGAATAAACAGCGTTTTCAAATTCTGCAGGAAGTTCGCCGGCAGTTAAATAAAATATATCCCCGCCATCTTTATTGGGAGATAACTCTTTAGAATATTTTTCATAAAGTTTTGCAAAGCTGACCCCGCTTTTAATACTGTCAAGGAGGTTATTAGCCAATTTTTGGGCAAACGAATCTGAATTTTTCTCCTGCCTAATAGTTAAGAGGCTTACTCTGTATTCCCATTTCCGTTTTTCATATAATTGATGTACTGCCGGTTCAACAAGCTCTTTATCAAGTATATATGAAACGCCTACTTGCTTTTTATAATCCGTTAATTCATTTTGAAGAACGGGGTTATTGTCATAGCCTCTAGCATAAGCATCTTTCAACTTCATTTGAAAATCAACATATATATCCAAAAAATTTCTTAACTTATATAAGCTGTCATTTTTTGCAATTTCATAACTGCCAACATTATTTACATATGCTTTCTCAAAATCTTTTACAGTAATATTCTGGTCTGCAAATTTTGCCAGAATAATCTGAGAAGGGCCTGAGGCGCAAGAGTTTAATAACAGAGCCAAACCAAAGGTAAGAATAACTGCAACCCGTGAAAACATTTAATGTATCTCCTATTAATAATAAATTAAATTTAACTAATTATTTTAGTTATAGAGCATCTGAAAATCAAGTTAAATCGGCTTCTGCATTCCAAAATAATTATCAGATGGTAAAAATGTATTAAGAAATTAACCTAAAACAACTGTTTAACAAGTTAGCGCTTAATTTCATTGGTATTCCGGACAATTGACTTTTGATTTGAACAGGAATGAATATTGTATAACTTAGTATTACCTGATTTTATTTATTCAAAAATTTATTTGACCCTGACCCCACTTTGAATCATTCCATCAATGGATAAAACCTTTAATCCGCCCTTTTCATCCTCGGCAGCCAGGACCATTCCCTGAGACTCCAATCCCATAAGTTTTGCAGGTTTAAGATTAGCGACTACAACAACCTTTTTATTTATTAAATCTTCAGGTTTATAGCTTTTAGCAATGCCGGCAATAATTTGTTTTTCTTCATTACCAATTTTAACAATTAATTTCAATAGTTTTTCGCTCTTGTCCAGCTTCTCCGCAGCAATTACTTCAGCTACTTTCAATTGGACTTTCATAAAATCATCAAACGTTATTTGCTCATCCTGTTTGGGCAGTTCATTCACTTCCGTTTTATGAAGAAGTTGCATTTGCTTTTGTATTATCTCATCCTCAATTTTCGGGAAAATAATTTCAACTTTGCCTAGTTTATGTTCTGCTGCAAGATTTTCTTCGCCACATTTATGCCAGACAGTTTTTTCCGCATTCAACATTACAAATATTTTTTCGGAAGAAAAAGGGATTACAGGGTAAAGAATTTCGGCCAAGGTATAAATAGCCTGCAGGCAAATATATAAAGTAGTAGCACATTTAGCCTTATCTTTTTTAACTGTTTTCCACGGCTCAGAGTCGTTAAAATATTTATTTCCGGCACGTGCTAAGTTCATAGCTTCAAGCACGCCGTCTCTAATTTTAAAAGATTCAAAAAGCTTTGAAATTTTTAACGGGTATCCGGCTATCAACGTCATCATTTCAATATCGACAGCATCTAATAAACCTTTAGAGGGTACTTCGCCGTTAAAATTTTTATAAGTAAATGTCAAAGTACGATTAATAAAATTACCCAGGATATCGGCAAGTTCGCTGTTATTTCTTAATTGAAATTCTCTCCAATAAAAATCGGTATCTCTTGTCTCGGGAAGATTAGCAGCAAGAGCGTATCTTAACGGATCAGCGGGAAACAGCTTTAGAAAGTCGACAGCATCAATTCCCCAATTTCGGCTTTTTGAAAACTTTTTCCCTTCAAAATTAAGGAATTCATTAGCGGCAATATTCTGAGGAAGGACATATTTTTCTTTATTACCTTCATTCCAAGCCATTAAAAAAGCAGGAAAAACGATGCTATGAAAGACTATATTATCTTTTCCTATAAAGGGTACATATTTAGTATCAGTATCTTGCCAGTATTTCCGCCATAAATTAGCATCGCCTTTTTTTACAGCCCATTCTTTTGAGGAAGAAATATAACCGAGAACGGCTTCGAACCAAACGTAAAGGACTTTACCATGTATGGAGTCTAAGGGCACTTTTATTCCCCAGTCAAGGTCTCTTGTAATAGCTCTATCTCCAAGACCATCCCTAAACCAGCCGCGGCAGTAATTCAGGACATTCTCTTTCCAGCCGTATTTCATATTCATCGTATCAACATATTCTTCCAGTCTTTTTTGATATTTTCCTAACGGAAAGAACCAATGAGAAGTTTCTTTAAGAATGGGCGCTTCCCCGGTAATTTTACTTTTAGGATTTTTCAATTCGGTAGGTTGATATAAGGAACCGCAGTTTTCGCATTCATCGCTTCTGGCTTCCTCATGCCCGCAAACAGGACAAGTGCCTTCAACATACCTGTCGGGCAAAAACATTTTCGCTTTTTTATCATAAAACTGCAGTGATTTTTTTTCTACTAAAATATTTCTTTTGTAGAAATCAAGGAAAAATTCCTGAGCGGTTTCATGGTGAATTGCAAGACTGGTCCGGGAGTAATTGTCAAAACTAACTCCGAATTTATCGAACACATTCTTATTAAGATTGTGATAACGGTCAATTATTTCTTTGGGTTTTACACCTTCCTTATCAGCGCTGATAGTAATAGGGACACCATGTTCATCTGAGCCACCAATAAAAACTATATCGTCGCCCATTAGTCTTTTATACCTGACATAAATATCAGCCGGCAAATAAGCGCCGCTTAAATGTCCTAAGTGAACAGGCCCATTTGCATAAGGCAAAGCAGCAGTTACTAATACTTTTTCCAGTGGCAATTTAAATCCGAATAATGATTATAATTGGCTGTAAATATACAGATTTTTTGCAAAGGAATTAATTAAAAATATTTATAAATTGTTAAAAGGGATTAGGTTATAAAAATAAATGAATAGAATGGGGTTGTTGTTTGTCGTTTCAATTACATGGGAATTCAAAAATTTCATCTTCAATAAAGAAGCTACATGTATACCATCAAACAACAACCTGCATTATGTAAATCAAATAACAACTACTATACCAATACAATTCCCCTGTTAGTTAATAATCGAATTTTATTGTTACTAGTTTAGATCCTATTTTTGACAGGAATAAATTTTATATAAAATTATTACAATTACCGGTAAATTTCATCTATTCACCGATTTTTTATTTTTTGATGAATATAAATCTCTTAGTTTTAATGCGGAAAAACAAGAATCATATTCAGAAGGTGATGAAATGGACATTAAATATCATCATAATACAGGTTCCCGGGCTCTTTTAGGGACAATAATAATACTTTTAGGCAGCTTATACTTATTAAAAACACTTGATTTAATAGATCTTGATATATCAAGTATAATCTTCTCATTCCCTTTTGTATTATTTGTAATCGGAATTATTATTTTAATAAACTCCAACAGTAAAACATTAGGGCTGCTGCTGGCTTTTATCGGTACAATTTTTCTAATACCCAAGTTCTACCCGAAAATTGGAATAAGCAGCGATATAATTATACCGATTCTTATAATTGCATTCGGAATTCAGCTTATATTTAAGAGGGGAATTCATTTAAAACATGGTCATTATCAATGGAAAAATGTAGATAATAATTATATAGACGACGTTGCTATTTTCGGCGGCGGCCGTAAGACTATATTTTCAGACAATTTTAAGGGTGGAAATATTACTGCTATTTTCGGTGGTTCCGAAATAGACCTTACTCAATGTAAGTTAGCCGAAGGAGACGTTATACTAGATATTGCAATAATATTCGGAGGTACAACTATTATGGTTCCTAAAGAATGGAATATACGTGTAACTGTTACTCCAATATTCGGCGGATTTTCAAACAAAATTTTCCGAAACCCGGTAACGCCGATTGATGCATCAAGGACTTTGATAATCAGAGGCACAGCAATTTTCGGCGGCGGCGAAATAAAATATTATTAATATTGTTTAAATAATGTTTACTAATCCCATACTAAGCAAGAAAAAGAATGTTTTTCTATATATTCTTGCATGGTTTTTTATCTCGGCTACTTACATATTCATATTAAACAGTGAACTAAAAATAAGTATTGAAATTGCAGCGGAAGATGTGGTTTTTATTGCTCTTCTTTTCGGGATAGGATTATTCCTGTGGTATCCCGCTTGTTTTCTTACACCTGAAAACTATAAACCGATTAAAATTTTTACAAGTCATATATTAGGAAGTATTTTTTCAACAATACTCTGGATAGCTATTGGTTACTTTATTGTTGAAAGTTTTTTACCGTCTCCAAATGGTTTTATTGATTTTTTTAACAAAACATTAGTCTTGCGATTCCTCACCGGTATGATGTTTTATTTTTTGCTTATTCCTTTTTATTATATTATTATATACTATAGAACTCTCCAGGAAAAGATATCAAATGAAGCTGAATTAAAAAATTCAATAACGGAAGCTGAACTTAGGTCATTAAAATTCCAGATTAATCCACACTTTATATTTAACAGTCTGAACTCTATGAGTGCACTGACTGCAATAGATGCGGAACGCGCCCGAAGTATGATTTTAAAACTTGCAGATTTTTTACGCTATACACTTGCCAATAACGAAAAAGAAAAAACACCACTTGGTGAGGAACTGAAAAATATACGTTTATATTTAGATATTGAGAAAATCAGGTTTGAGGATAAATTTGAATATGTTGAGGAATTGGAAAGTGACTGTTTAAGTATGCTCATTCCTAATATGATTTTACAGCCATTATTTGAAAATGTTATTAAGCACGCAGTATATGAATCACTAGGTAAAGTCACCTTACGTTTAAAATGCGGCATAAAAGATTCATATTTTTTTGTTGCAATTGAAAATAATTTTGAACTGGGTTTTTCAAAATCAACAGGTACCGGCATAGGCCTTCAAAATGTAAAACGCCGTCTTGAACTAATATACGGTATTCCGGACTTGCTTGAAGTAAAGAGAGAAGGGAATCTTTTCAATGTATGTATATTCATACCCCAGTAAAAATTTACACTGAGGTAGAATTCATTAAGTTAAGTGTTTAAATTTAACCTAATAATGGAAATTGTTAGTAATTATCGCAATCAATGATGAAAAGAATTAGAACTATAATAATCGACGACGAAAAGCTTGCCAGATCAGTTATCCGTAATTACTTGAAAGATAACCCGGATATTGAAATTATTGATGAATGCTCAAACGGGTTTGAGGGAATAAAAAAGATAAATGTATTAAAGCCCGAATTAATTTTTCTGGACATTCAAATGCCTAAAATAAGCGGGTTTGAAATGCTGGAACTTATTGAAAAGCCACCGGTAATTATTTTTACTACCGCTTTCGATCAATTTGCGCTTAAAGCTTTTGAAGTAAATGCCGCAGATTATTTATTGAAACCGTTTTCTCAGGATAGGTTTAAAGAAGGATTAAGTAAGGCTCTACTTCGCTTGAGAGATAAATCAGACACTTCTGAGGTTATTAAGAGCTTAATAATACAAAATGAGCTGAAGGCAGAGTTCTTAGAAAGAATAGTAATTAAGGATGGACCTAGAATTGCTGTCGTTCAGATTGAAGACGTACAATATTTAGAGGCGCAGGATGATTATGTCATGGTTTATACAAGGGACGGCAAATTTCTTAAACAAAAGACGATGAAATATTTTGAAGAACACCTTAACCCGAGAGACTTTGTAAGAATTCACCGAACATATATAGCCCCTGTTAAAAGGATAAAAAAAATTGAACTTCTTGAAAAAGAGAGTTACCAAATTGTTCTTGAAGATAAATCAATTTTGCCCATGAGTAAAAGCGGGTATGATAAGCTAAAAGAAATACTCAAATAGTCTTTATTTCAGCAGATAATATCCCTATCTTACTACTGGGGGATTCCCAAGGGGAATTTTAAAGTAGTTTAACCATTCTGCACGTTCATTTTTTTAATCAATAATCTTATATACTTTGTTTTATAAACAATAAACCAAGGTTTAAGAATAACTCGAAGTTCTTTAAATAGAGGACTACACTAATTACAAAATATATCCTGCTTCTTCCATATTGTGGCGCAGCCAAAGGGATGACTATACCAAAACTGGGGATTACAAAAAAAAATTATAATAACTGCGTGACATAAGTTAATGGTTTGATTAGATGTGCGGGAGAAAAGAATAAGTAATAGAAAAAGGCGGTTAAATTACTTCAACCGCCTTAAATTTTTCATTTTCCCGTTTTAAGTTTATCCAAAACTTTAAATGTTAAATCCATTGAAGCTTCAGCAAACCAGATAACCTGCAATTGCTCGCTTTTTTCCAGGACTAATTGAACACCTGCTTGTTTTGCTACATCTTCTACTGCGGCTTTAATTTTATCAACAATTGGGCTCATAAGTTTTCGATTTAACAGTGCAACCTCACCATTAGCATCAAGTTTAGCCCTTAAATCATTATAATCTTTTTCCATATTCATAATTTTCTGTTGGGCGTCGCGTTTTTTTGTATCAGTCATCAAATTAGCTTGTTTCTGATAATCGGCAAGCGTAGTTTGATAAACTTGACCGATGCTGTCGATTTGTGCCTTAATTTTATCAATTGCTGCTTGAACATCACCCTGAGCTTTAATGGCTTCCGGTAACTGAGTTAAAATTGACTGCGAATCAATATAGCCAACTTTTGTTCCCTGCTGGGCAAACAATATACAATTGCTAAATAGAAAAAAAGCAATAATTGCAATTAGATTTCTTCTCACGATTTTTTTTCCTCTCATTATTATTTTTTAATGGTTTATTTCCAAAATTAAAAGAAAAATTTTTCTTGCTACTTTTTTTTTGGTCTTGAATAATCTTTCTCAAATTGAATTGAAATTTAACATCTAAGATAACCGTTTCCAAGCTTTTTGTCATGTTTTATCTTATTTAGTGTTAAATTTAGGTCATTTGGAAGAAAACTTTATTCATAATAAGCAGATTTATTCCTCTTTTACCATATCAATACTGCCTTTAACTGGAATTTTTATTTCATAAGTTTTTTTCATTTTATTAGTTAAAGTAATATCTCTTAGCCAAGGGTTGTAATATTTTAAAATTTTATAATTAATATCATGGTGAAATGCAAAATCTGTCCAACTACTTATAGAAGAATTCACCTCGACATTAGTAGTCAATAATGGAAGATATAATTCTTCTTTCTTAATATAGTAGCCATACACCTTCGGGTGCAAAAAAATTTCTTTTATAGTAATAACCCTTGCTATATATCTGGAGGTTTCATCGCTAAGAAGAAGATTATAATAATTTTTTGATTTTTGTTTTTCTATTTGTCTTTCCAAACCATTACTGCCCATATTATATGCGGCAGCCGCTAATGTCCAGCTTTTAAAACTAATATAAGCATCTAAAAAATATTTGCATGCTGCTTCCGTAGATTTTTCTAAGTTATACCGCTCATCAATTTCATCATTAACTTCCAAACCGTATTTTTTAGCAACATCTTCCGAAAGCTGCCAAAATCCCACAGCGCCTGCCTGTGAAACAGAATTATATAAATTGCTTTCTATTACCGAAATATATTTAAAATCATCAGGTATTTTGAATCTCTGTAAAATAGGTTCAATAACAGGGAACCACCTGTCAGCTCTTTTTATGCCAAGAATGGTTGCCGAGTACCAATATGAATTAACCAATAATTCTCTATCAATTCTTTCCTTAACTTCAAAATTTTGCAGAGGCACCTTTTCACCGGCAAAATTAATATCATCAGGTATTTTGGGAGAAGTAATTTTGCAAGAATCTGAAGCACTCTGTCCGGATAAAAATATTTTTGGATTCAAACCTGCATTTCGGTTAGCGGAATCAATACCGATTACAGACAAAATTAGGATTCCGACTGCCATACCGGAAAAAAAAAGGATAAAATTAGGTTGTGAAGGAGTTATCAGAAGAGGTACATTCTTCATATCATTTATCTGATTGTTTTAATGAAATAAAAGGAAAATAATTAAAATTAAATTTAAGCAGAATATTGCTTTTTTACATAAAATATTTGAGAATTTAGAGGAAATTTTAATGTACCTTTGTTTAAAGCACTTTTACGTGGAATTTGACTCAGAATATTAAATAGGATAACGGGATTTTTTAATGGAAGTAGAAAAAAAGGAAGGCATTTCATCAATGGAAAGATGAAATGCCCATTAAATTTTAACCTAAATAAGCTTTTAGATTTTGGCTTCTGGAAGGATGCCTTAAGGTACGAAGCGCTTTTTCTTTAATCTGACGAACTCTTTCTCTTGTCAAGTTGAATCTTTCGCCGATTTCTTCCAACGTAGCAGAATGCTCTCCGTTAATTCCGAAATAAAGCCTTAACACGCTTGCTTCTCTTTCACTCAAAGTTGAAAGGACACTTTCAACTTCGGCTTTAAGCGATTCCTGCATTAACTTAACATCGGGAGCGGGCTGCTGTTCATTAGGAAGAACATCAATAAGACTATTTTTATCATCATCTCCTGCAA
The DNA here is from genome assembly GCA_964618785.1 of uncultured Ignavibacteriaceae bacterium. GTDB lineage: Bacteria > Bacteroidota > Ignavibacteria > Ignavibacteriales > Ignavibacteriaceae > FEN-1297. The sequence continues at coordinate 20,222 of CAZUCY010000045.1, forward strand.
AAGGCGCATCCATAGAAACATGCCTGCCATAAAGTTGAAGTGTATCGGTAACCTCATCGGTTTTCATATCAAGTTCTTCAGCAAGTTCGGAGGCGCTTGGTTTTCTCTCATATTCCTGCTCAAGCTTTGAATATGCTTTACCAAGCTTATTTAAAGTACCAACTCTGTTCAATGGTAATCTAACCATTCTTGATTGTTCAGCAATCGCCTGCATAATAGACTGTCTAATCCACCACACAGCATAAGAAATAAATTTGAAACCTCTAGTTTCATCAAATCGTTCAGCGGCTTTAATCAAACCAAGATTTCCTTCATTAATTAAATCGCCTAAAGAAAGGCCTTGATTCTGAAATTGCTTTGCAACACTCACAACGAATCTTAAATTAGCTTTTGTTAATTCCTCGAGGGCAATTCTATCTCCCTTTTTTATTTTTTTAGCTAATTCAATTTCTCTATTAGGTGTAATTAAATCAACTTTTCCGATTTCCAGCAAATATTGATCTAATGATTTGCTCTCACGATTTGTGAATTGCTTAGTTATTTTCAATTTTTACCCATCTCCAGAATATTATTTTAATAATATCACACTACTTGTGATATTTTAATAATTTTAAACAATAAATATAACAAATTTTTTGTTATATAATTAAGTCAAATAGTTATCCACTTTGGATAATGTCTAAAAGCACATAATAACACATTTTTTAAATAATAAATCATATTACGCAGTTATTAACTCATATTACTCAAAATAAATGGGTAAATAAGAAGATGACTTAAAAGTTACATGAGAAATAAAATATTCATCAATTTTGTCAAATGGCTTAAATTTTATATTAATATTTATAAATTTTGACTTATAATCGAGAAATAAGTTTCATATTAAGGCACGTATTTAGTATTAAAATATTAAATTCAATCTTCTCGATTTTATAAAGTGCGGATGATTGGCAAGCATTAATTTATGGTTTGTTGGAGAGTACAAAGTAATTAAGTTAAAACTCCAACGTTGTCTGGTTTATTTTGTTATGCTTTTTAGTGGTTTTTTGCTGTTTCAGGAATTCCCCAAAATTTTCCTTTGAAATTATATAAATTTTACCTACCTGAACTGCTTTTAATTTTCCCGACTTTATGTAATACAAAATCGAAGATCGGCTAAGGTTTAGTAATTTAGAGACTTCCAGCACACTAAAAAATTCTTTCATTGTGCCTTCCTGTGGATTAAAGTTAATCCAGTTGACTTTAAGGGCTAACTTTTTTTAATTCATTCTGAAAATAAGCCTTTTTACAAACAATCGGAATACTTTTAAAAATTTTTTATGATATGTCGTCTGAAATATATATTAATATTTTTATATTACAAATTAAGAATAATTATTTAGCTAATTTTGTAATGAACGCTTATTGAATTATTTATTAATGAATATGTCTGAAAGACCATTTATTACAAAGGCCAATTTAACGCTTCTGATTTTTTTTATTTTAGTACTCATTAATTCGGAGCATATTTTCCCGCAGGATTTGCCTCCGATTATTATTCAGTATTCGTCCTATGCAGTTTCTGAAGACGGTGTAGTATTCGGATATTTTGGTGAAAAGGAACGCGTTGACGTACGGAGTACCGGCTATATATCCCAATATTTACTTTGGAGTCTAATTGCAACCGAAGACAGAGATTTTTATAACCACAACGGAGTTTCAGTAAAAGGAATAATCCGCGGAATATTCAAGACTATGACGGGGCATGTTGAGGGAGGAAGCACATTAACAATGCAATTGGCACGTAATCTTTTTTTGTCAAATGAAAGGACCATTTCGCGAAAGATCAAGGAAATTGACCTTGCGAAAAAGCTTGAACAAAAATACACTAAGGATCAGATATTACTTTTATACCTGAACACTGTCTACTTTGGACAGGGGGCTTACGGAATTTGGGCAGCTTCACAAGAGTATTATGGGAAAACACCGGATAAGCTTTCGATTACCGAATCAGCCGCTTTAGCCGGCCTTGTGCAGTCACCCAGCGGATATGATCCCATAAAACATCCTGGTAAAATGTTTAATAGGAGAAATACAGTATTGCATAATCTTGTTGAAGTTGGAAAAATTTCCGAACAAGATTATGACCGGCTAAAGGAAACACCATTGGGATTAAACTTACATAGGGCTGTCGGCAAATATTTTCTTGAACAGGTTAGAAAGGAAGCAATAGAAATAATCAAGCAAAAAGGATTATACTTAGATCATAACGAATTGAAAATAACCACGACGATGGATTTTACTGTTCAGAAAGCCGCCGATGATGCAGTAAATTCTCAGTGGAAACAGTTTACAAATTCAATGAAGGGTGCGCAGGTCGGATTAATTTCCGTTGAACCGGGATCGGGAAAAATTCTTTCCATGGTAGGGGGCAACCCGGAAGCAAATCCGCTTGGTTTAAACCGTGCGTTACAAATAAAACGGCAGCCCGGTTCATCTTTCAAAGCATTTCTTTACGGCAGTCTATTACAAAAAGGCTACACGCTTGGTGAACCATTATTAGATAAGCCAATTGTTGTAGATTCAGGAACAGCCAATGAGTGGAAGCCGCAAAATGATGACGGTTCTTGTACAAACACATCAATGCCGATGGAAACGGCAATTAAACATTCAATAAATCTTGCGGCTGCATTTGCAATATCGCAATTGACCACGCCCGATTCTGTTGTAGCTTTTGCGCATCAGGTTGGAATAGAATCCGATATACCTGCTTATCCATCAATTGCATTGGGTACAGGTGAAGTAAGTCCCATTGAAATGGCTTCTTCTTATGCAGTATTTGCGGGGGGCGGTTTATATTCAAAACCTTTTTCAATTTTAAAAATTGAAGATAAGAACGGTAATGTTATTTATCGAAAATCCGCGATAGATACTTCTACAGTCCTTGATCCGGCTTCAGCATATCTTTTAACAACGGCATTAAAAACCGTTTTAGACGGCGGTACAGCATCAACTGTAAGAAGATATTACCACGGTATAGGTGCAGGGAAAACGGGGACTACACAAAATTATACAGACGCATGGTTTATCGGGATAAATCCTAAAATTTCCACCGCTATCTGGATCGGATATGACGACCCAAGGAAGAAATTAGCCGGAGGATATCAGTACGGCGGCACTGCCTGCGCTCCAATATGGGGAAAAATGATGGCTGATATTACAAGAAACAAAAGATGGTTTGGCTCAATAGATTTTTATAGACCTTCGACAATAAATGATGTAGAATTATGCGAGGATACGGGGGAACCAGTAAAAAATATCTTAACAGGGCAAATAAATAATTGCAGTAACAGAAAGATATATCAGGTGAATATGGAGAAACTTACTGATATCTACGCACTTCATCATCCCGCTAAAAAAGAGATATTTGACGTTAATGTTGGGTGGTAAAAATATTATTAATTTGAAGAATGCTTCCTTGTGTAAATCGCCTGCAAGGATCGTTCGGACTCGGATTTGCCTTTTACGAATTAGAGTGCGTGAGTATGAAAACAAAATTAAATCTTTTTGCAATCAAGACAAGAATTTACGAGATAGCTATTAAAGTAGCTTATGAAGAATTACAGCAAGTTCATCAACTATCTTTTGAATTTGCTAAATAGCGCTTTTGTCTACCTTCAGCATTGTTCCGAAGTTCGTGAAAAATATATTGGTGATAGTTTTCCGAGGAATACCATTCCCGTTTAGAAGTTTACTTACTTAAAAGAACTTCGGGCTTGCTTAATCAACTCAACTAAACAACAACCAATAAGATTTCTTTATTTTTGTATCACCTCTTTTTATGTAAAGCTTTAAAAATTCATAACTTCTTTTCCCGTCTTTGTATATGTCTAAATAGAGTGACTCCCTGACGTCCTGAAACTTTTTTTTCGCAATTATACTTGTATGTTTTTAGCTTCTTTTCTCTTGTTTTCTTTTTGTTTCTCTTAAAAGGTAGCACTCAGATTTCAAAGTAACAATAGGGTAACAAAATTACGGGAAATATTAGCAAGGGAGCGAAAGAGAAGGAAAACAAATTGTTTGATTATAACTCAATTTCTCATCTTTATTTACTCTTGTTTCCCTTTGATTAGTAGTGCTACATTTTCAATATGATAAGTATGCGGGAACATATCGACAGGTTTTATTTTTACCAATTTGTATCCCCATTTTGTAAATAATTTGATATCTCTTACTTGTGTGGCAGGATTGCAACTGATATAAACTATTTTTTTAGGACTTATTTTGATTACATCGTCAACAGTATTCTGATGCATACCGCTACGCGGGGGGTCTATAATAATAATATCCGGTAAAGGGATATTTTTTTCTTGTATAAGAGGAATAAATGATTTATATAAATCCGTTTGAATGAACCGTACATTATTAATATTATTTATTTTTTTGTTCTCTTCGGCATCTATGATTGCAGATTCTACGGATTCAAAGGCAAAAACATCTTTAGTATTGCCCGAGAGGAAAATGGAAATTGTTCCTGCACCGGAATAAAGGTCGTATAGAATTTCATCACCATTCAAGCAGGCAAAATCAAGAGCGGTTTGATATAACTTTTCAGCCTGCAAAGTATTTGTTTGGAAAAATGAATTTGCGCTGACTCTGAATTTATATTTACCGATTGAATCCGAAATAAAACCGCTTCCGTATAAAATAATTTCATAATCACCGGCAGCAATGGCGGCTTTTTTAATGCTTATATTATTTACAATTGTGGTTATTTGAGGAACCTCACCCGTTAATTGCTCAACATATTCTTTAATAAGCGCATCATTTTCATTTAAAGTAACTAAATTTACCATTAAATCGCCGCTATGATGTGAAGTCTTTATAACCAAATTGCGCAAATAACCGGAATGAGACTTTGTTGAATATGGAAGTACATTCTTCTCCTTGAAAAATGCCCGGGTAAGGTTAAGAATTTTATTGCTTAATTCCGACTGTAAAAAGCATTCGTCTACATCCAAAACTTTATCGAAAACATTCGGTACGTGAAGCCCTAAGGCAAAATTTTTTTCTATTGCGTCGGGTGATTTTATCTCTTCCGGGGAAATCCATCTTTTATCAGAGAAAGAGAATTCCATTTTGTTTCTATAAAAGAAAGTTTTATCAGAAGGGAAAATATCTTCAATTATAAAATCAGTAAAGCCACCCAACTTTCTGAATATTTCTTCGACCTGAAGCTGTTTGTATTTGTACTGGGATTCATAATTTAAGTCCTGCTGTTTGCAGCCACCGCAGGTTCCAAAGAATTTACATCTTGCATTTA
>CAZUCY010000046.1:0-21260 GCA_964618785.1 uncultured Ignavibacteriaceae bacterium
ATTAAAACAAAAATTATTGGAACCTGAAACATCCTACCGGAAAAAGCTGGAAAGAATGATAAGAGTTTTTTATATGAGGATAGCTGAATACCGGATTAAAAAAATTTTAGCCGGAACCGGTTACTACAAATTTTCTTTAACAAAAGTTGCATCTCTCCTGAACAGGAGCAAGCACATTATTCCTTTGGAGTATAAAGGAGAGCCCGGACTTACACTTGGAACAGCTTTGCATGAAACAATTGATAAATATTGCGGGGTAATAAATTTGGGTCCTTTTGGCTGTATGCCTACAAGATTTACCGAATCACTTGCCGCTACTGAAATGAAAGTTGAAAACAAATTAATTGCCGAAAGAATAGTGAATAAAAATTATAAACTGCCTGAAATTTTTAACGGCAAAATGAATATACCGTTTTTAACCATTGAAACCGACGGTAATGTTTATCCGCAGGTTATAGAAGCGCGGCTTGAAACTTTTGCTTTACATGCAGACCGCATTGCCGGTTTGATGAAGCAAGCAAAGCTTAACGGGTATAAAAAAATATGAGAATTTGGCAAAGAATTATGATCTCACTTGCCTTGAGCGACGGCGTTAAAAAATTTATGCGGTATTCGGTACCCATGACGACAATCTCATTGCCGGAATTATAGAAACAGCGAAGAATAACGGATGGGAAAAGGGAGTTATGAATTCGAATTACTTTACGGAGTTCGCATAGACCTGCAAAATGAACTTATTAAAGATGGGGAAAGCTTTCCCCCACCCTTAACTACCTATAGCATTAATAAAGTTAAGTAATTTTTAATTATTCCTTGGTGGCTAAAACATTCATTTTGACTAAAAAAAATTGGTGATTAAAACTATCATGTACGTACAAATTTTGTTGATTCTAAAGTTATTCGAAACTTTTTCGATAACATATGTGTCTAATAAAAAGTAAATAAATAAAGTGTTTTCGTAAATATCTTGACAAGTATATAATTTATTTCTATATTTGAATTGCGTCTGGAACGAGTCGCTAAGCGCCTCAATGAAAGGACAAGTCCTTATCACCAGTCGCTTTTTTTTTGTGGGAAAATATTTATGTATTTATGTTATGTCGATGAATCAGGGACTCCGGAAATACCAGGAAATTCATCTCATTTTGTTCTCGCTGGTGTAGCAATTCCAATTTGGCATTGGAAGACATGCGAAACGGATATAAATACTATTAAACAGAAATATGAACTCGAAAATGCAGAGATTCATACAGGTTGGTTATTAAGAAAATATATCGAACAGAACAAGATAGGCAATTTCGAAAAATTATCTTATACACAAAGGATAACTGAAGTTGCTAAACTAAGAAACATTGAGTTACTTACACTTCAAAGAAAAAATTCCAAAGCATACAAGCAAACTAAAAAAAATTATCGACAGACCCAATCTTACATCCATTTAACATTTAACCAAAGGATAGCATTTGTTGAAGAAATTGCAACTACTATAGGTAATTGGAGGTTTGCCCGACTTTTCGCTGAATGTATAGATAAAATATATTTCAATCCTTCTAAAAATAAAAGAAATCAAAATATTGATGAACAAGCATTTGAACAAATTGTTTCAAGGTTTGAACAATTTCTAAGTATAACCTCGCAAGATGCAAAAACAAAATTTTATGGGATGTTGATCCATGATAATAACGAAACTATAGCCAAAAGACATACAAATTTGATGAAAACTTATCATCAAAAAGGCACATTTTGGACGCAAATAGACCATATAATTGAAACTCCATTGTTCGTGAATTCCGAATTAACAAGTATGATACAAATAGTTGATGTTTGTGTTTATGGACTTAGACGGTACGTCGAGAATAACGAAGATAAAATATTTAATTATATCTTTAAAAGAGCTGATAGAAAAGATACTACTGTAGTTGGGGTTAGGCATTTTACTGAAAAAAAATGTACTTGCAATATTTGTAGCTCGCATTCATTGAAAAACATAGTCCCAAATCATTTGCCTTAATACTTTGTGATAACTTATCTAAATCATATATTAACAATAATTTTTAATTAACTCAGATTTTACCACCGGTTTATGAAATATATAATCTCCAATAATTCAATCCCACCCCCGGTTTTTTCCCGGGTGTCACCGGCACCTTGCTTTCGGTCGAACTGATTAGTAATCCATTCATTCAAGAGGACTTAAACTTTCATTAAATCGTTATTGATAATTCTTTCTTTGTCTTCGTTTATAAGCTGAGTTTAATAAATTTTTTAATCATCTATTGGAGGAGACCAAGCCCAAAAGACTATTTCAATGTCGTGGGATAAAGCCCGGTCTTTCGTTATCAGATTTTTGATCTACGCCCTAAAGAGGAGAAGTAAATATAGTCCTTATAAGGGAAAATGAACTACAGATCACAGCCGTGACTGCCGATACCGGTTTTGGGATTGAAAAAGATGAAATCTTTCCTATCTTTGAAAGGCACTATCAGATTAAGCGGATTTCTTCGGATAAACAATCCGGAAGATTTTGAAAGGAACTAACAATGAATGCGAACATATTAATTTTATTTGCAGCTGCGCTTTTGATATTCGGATGCGCAAAATCAAGTTCAAAGGAGAAAACGGAAATGCCTGTTAATTTAAGCAATATAGATTATGATACTGCAACTTTTGCCGGGGGCTGTTTCTGGTGTATGGATGCGCCTTTTGAAAAATTAAGCGGTATAAAAGATGTCGTTGCAGGTTATGCAGGCGGTTTTATTAATAACCCGACTTATGAACAGGTATCTTCAGGCAGCACAGGTCATGTAGAATCCATACAGGTTATTTACGATCCGCGTATAATAAGCTATTCTGAACTACTTGACGTTTACTGGAAACAATTTGATCCGACCGACGCCGGCGGATCTTTCTATGACCGGGGTGCGGAATATAAATCTTTTATTTTCTATAGAAACGATACTCAAAAAGAAATTGCCGGCGCTTCAAAGGCAATGCTTGATAGATCAGGGATATTTAAAAAACCCATATTAACCGAAATTAAAAAATTCACTTCATTCTTTCCCGCTGAAGATTACCATCAGCATTTTTACAAGAAGAATCCGACAAGATATTACAGTTATCGGGAAGGCTCCGGAAGGGATAATTTTATTATGAGTATCTGGGGAGATGAGGGCGTAAATAAGTATATAAAACAATCAGAAGATAAAATGAAAAATCAATTAACGCCGCTGCAATATGAAGTAACGCAGAAAAACGGAACAGAGAAAGCATTCCAAAATGAGTATTGGGATAATCACCGGGAAGGAATTTATGTTGATATAGTTTCCGGCGAGCCTTTATTCAGTTCAAAAGATAAATTTGATTCGGGAACAGGCTGGCCAAGCTTTACAAAGCCTCTTGATACAAGATATATCACAAAAAAGGTAGATAATTCTTACGGTATGATCAGGGTAGAAGCCCGCAGTAAGATTGCCGATTCTCATCTGGGTCATGTTTTTGATGATGGTCCCGCGCCGTCTAACTTAAGATATTGCTTAAATTCGGCAGCGCTTAAATTTATTCCAAAAGAAGATTTGGAAAAAGAAGGATACGGGGAGTTTTCTTATCTATTCAAATAATTAAATTACCCGCCTGCCCCCGCAGTAAGCGGGGGCTTTTGCCGGAACGGCATCTTTTAATTCTTTATCTTAAGCCTAACTTTTGTCCTTTTTCTAAAAGCGCTATAGATTCATTTATTCGCTTCTCTTTTGCAGCCGATTGCTTAGCCGTGGAAATCCGGAATATATATTGTTTGTTTGTAAAAATAATACATATTTTATATTACCTGAATTTAATATTTACTAAATAAAATAGAAAACTTTATGAGCGGTAAAGCAGCAGGATATATCTTTCTTGTAATAACTATACTATTAGCAGTTCTTCTTTTAACTAATACTATTGGTTTCATTCTTAGTGAAGGCATTTTTGCCGGATCTCTTGTTATACTCGGGATTTTATCAAAAGGATTTAAAAAGAAAAAGTCATACTAATAAAAGTCTATTGGAGATAGTTTTTATATGTATTAAATTACATCGACTGCGTTACGTTATATTTTAGCGGGTGAAGAATGATGAGTGATAAAAGTATTTCACGGCGTGATTTTTTTAAGAAGACTGCTCAATACGGTTTGGTTTTAGGAGGCACAAGTTTTGCCCTTTCAAATCCCGAGCTGGCTAAACCCTTCGCTTCATTAAAGACAAAATCAATTTTAGATTCAATAGTTGAAGAAGCTATTCTTCAAAATGCGCCGCTTGCCCGGTATTGGGTATCTACCTCCACTAAAAATGCCGGCTGCGCTGACTGCCATACTCAGCAAGAAGTAAAATTTTCAACGAAGCATGACCACAATGAAGAAACCATAAGATGTTTACTCTGCGCGCAAAGATGTTTTATAAAAAGCGGTGAGCGCGGAAAATGCAGGGCAAGGATGAACATAAATGGAGAGCTAAGAAGCCTTGTTTACGGGCATCCTGCAGCGATCCATATTGATCCTATCGAAAAAAAACCTTTTTATCATTTCCTGCCCGGCTCACAGGCTTACTCGCTTGCAACAGCGGGCTGCCCGCTGTCATGTAAGTTCTGCCAAAATTGGCAAATCTCACAATCTAAACCGGAAGATTTTTCGGTAGAATACACATCGCCGGAATCGATTGTTGGATCTTCCGTTTTACAAAATACTCCCGTTATAGCTTTTACTTATAATGAACCAACAGTCTTTACAGAATATTTATTAGACATCGCTGAGTATGCAAGAGGAAAAAAAATCAGATCTGTATTAGTTAGCTGCGGATTTATGAACGAGGCTCCTCTTACCGATATGTGTAATGCTTTAAGCGCTATAAAAGTTGATCTGAAAGGATACAGTGAGGATTTTTACAGGAATGTTTGTAATGCCGAGCTAAAACCCGTACTCAGTACCATCAGACAAATTTCAAGAAGCAAAGTTCATTTAGAAATTGTAAATTTAGTTGTGCCGACTTTAAATGATTCTGAAAAAATGCTTAATAACTTAACCGACTGGATAGCAGGGGAGATTGGCTTTGATGTGCCTATTCACTTTACAAGATTTCATCCTGACTATAAGCTTGCTAATCTACCCTCTACTCCCGTTTCCACTCTTGAATATGCAAGGGATACGGCGATGAAGAAAGGTATTCATTTTGTTTATGTGGGTAATGTACCCGGGCATCCGGGTAATAATACTTACTGTCCTTACTGCGGAAAAGAAATAATTAAACGGTCTAACTTTTTTGTTCTTGAAAAGAAAATGACGGGCGGCAGATGCGATTTCTGCAAACATTTAATTGCAGGCGTATGGCAGTAATCAGATAGATTAATTAATAATTTAAATCTTATTTTATTATGATACAAAAATATTTTTATTTGGTAATAATTATGACAGTTTTAAGTACTACCGGAAATATACAGTGCGGACAAAACGATTCTAATGCTAAGATTCGTAAGCCTGCATTCGCCGGACAATTTTACCCGGCTGATTCATCAAAGCTTTTAAAGGCAATAGAATACTTTTTAAAAGATGCCGTTACGGGAAATACAGGGAAGCCAATTGCTCTGATAGCGCCCCATGCGGGATATATTTATGCCGGGCAAATTATTGCAGACTCGTACAACCAGGCAAAAAATTATAAATATGATTTGATAGTTGTACTCGGAACCAACCATACAACAGCCGATTTTAATCAAATATCTGTTTATCCGGGCGCTGGATTTGAAACTCCGCTTGGAATCTCAAAAATTGATACGGCAGCTGCCGAAGAATTGATTAAGCTGGATGATGACTGTGTTTTTTATGAACCCGTACATACACAGGAACATTCGGTAGAAGTTCAGCTTCCGTTTATTCAATATTTATTCCCGGATGCAAAAATTCTTCCCATTGTAATTGGTACTCCCGATTATGATATGTGTGTAAAATTCGGGAAGGTACTTGCAAGACTTGTTAAAGATAAGAATGCGCTCATTATTGCCAGTTCAGATCTTTCACATTATCCTTCTTACGATGATGCGAATAATGTAGATAAAAATACTCTTGAAGCGGCAGCCTCGCTTGATTTCAAAAAATTTGAAATGGTCGCAGAAAAGCAGCCTTCAACAGGTATTTCCGGTCTTGTTACCAGCGCTTGCGGCGAGGGACCGGTAATAGCAGCAATGGCGGCTTCAAAAGAATTGGGCGCCGACTGCGGAACTATAATAAGTTACGCAAATTCAGGGAACAGCCTTGTAGGAAACCGTCAGAAAGTTGTTGGGTATGGATCAGTTATTTATTCAATGAACGATCATCCTGAAAAACAGGATATTTTTTCTTCGTCATCCACAGAAGATAAAAGCTTTGTATTGAATGACCGGGATAAAACTTTGCTATTGGCTTTTGCAAGAAAAACAATTAAACAGTACCTGGAATCCGAAACTGTTCCACTTGCCCGCGGATTTTCCCCGAATGCGGAAAAAAATATCGGCGCTTTTGTAACATTAAGAAAACAAAAAGACTTGCGCGGCTGCATCGGTTATATGCGGGAAGATTTACCGTTATGCGAAGTTGTCGGTTCAATGGCTCTTCAATCGGCTTTTAACGATCAAAGATTTAGCCCGCTATCCAAAGAAGAACTGCTGCAGGTTACCATTGAAATTTCAGCTTTAACGCCTTATAAGCTCATTAAAAGCGAAGCCGAAATACTATTGGGCAGAGATGGCGTAGTTTTAAAGAAAGGCGGGAAACAGGCGGTTTTCCTTCCACAGGTTGCCGCTGAGATGGGCTGGAATAAGGAAGAATTGCTTGATAATCTTTGCAGAAAAGCCGGACTCCAGGCAGGCGATTGGAAACAAGATGCGCAGCTTTCCACTTTTCAAGCGGAAGTGTTTGATGAATCTGAATTTAAATGAAAAATAATGCATTATTGGTTTACCTTTTAATAACCGGATTTATTTCAATTCTTGGACAGGTTGTAATTCTTCGTGAACTTAATGTTGCCTTTTATGGGATAGAATTAATTTATTTAATAGCGCTTGGCATCTGGCTTCTGGGAACGGCGTCCGGTACTGTATCGGGGAAGTTTTTTTTTTACAAATCTCCTCATTCATTAAAGATTTTCTTCCTAATATGGGGCATTCTATTGCCCGCCGATATACTGTTTATTCGCTCTTCAAGGATAATTTTCGGAGGTGTACCGGGGGCTTATCTTCAGTTCTTTTCGCAGATTGCAGCTATATGTATTGCAGTCCTGCCTGTTAGTATATTGCCCGGAATTATGTTTCAGCATGCAGCTGGAAATTATCTAAAGGAAAAAAATTCATTAGCTAAAGCTTACGCTGTTGAAAGCGCAGGAGGTGTTGCCGGGGGTCTTACTTCAACAATACTGTTAATAATGGGCGTACAAAATTTAACTGCAGCATTTATTTGCTGTCTCATTTCATTTATTCCGGTATTGTATTTCTCATTCAGGAAAAAGGAAAAATATTTCACTCTTACAGCTGCCCTTCTTATTATTCTTATTGTTTCATTATCCGGCTTCTCTTCATCACTTGATTATTTAATGACAAAGTTTAATCATCCATACTTAGCAGAGACTGAAGATACCCCTTACAGCCGCGTTTCGGTAACTTCCTATCAGGGGCAGGTTTCAGTATTTGAAAACGACGCTCTTTCTTTTGAGACCGAGAGCACTGCCGCGGAAGAATTTGTGCACATGGTTTTAATTCAGCATCCCGCTCCTAAAAGCGTACTTGTTCTTGGCGGAGGAATAGAAGGGACTGTTTACGAACTCTTAAAATATGATTCCCTCAAAATTGATTATGTAGAATTAAATGAAAAATTAATCGGCTCCGTTCGTAAATACCTGCCGGATGAAATAAATAAATCTCTTGAATCAAAAAGAGAAAACCTAATTATAACCGATCCGAGAAATTATTTAAAATATTGCGGAAAATATGATATAATATTGGTCGGTATGCCGGAGCCTTCGTCAGGGCAGACTAACCGGTTCTACACCAAAGAATTTTTTGAATTATGTAATAAACGTTTGAACAAAGACGGGATTATTGCCTTAAGGATTAAATCCGCTGAAAATTTATGGACTCCCCAGTTAACTAACCGGAACGCAAGTATTTATAATACGCTTAAATCGGTTTTTGATGATGTTATAGCTCTGCCCGGTTCTACTTGTATTTTTACTGCTTCTAATTCAATTCTTGAAAAAAATCCGGATGTCCTGATAAAAAGGTTTAAAGATAGGAATATTTCTACTAAATACGTTATTCCCGAATACATTAAATACATTTATACAAATGATAGATTTTTTCATACTGCAAACATTCTTGCCGGCAATAATTCCCAAATCAATTCCGATTTGCAGCCCGTTTGTTACCAGTTCACAACGGCAATATGGCTTTCAAAATTTTTCCCAGATTTAAATTGGTTCAATCCCGGTCCTGTTTATGAAAGGATTAAAAACAGCAAAACATATCTAATTGGAATAATCTTCTTTCTTATAGCCCTTATATTAATTATAAAATACCGTACATCTTTCAGCGGTATTTTTTTGGTATTTATTGCCGGTTTTACCGGGATGGTATTAGAAACGATGTCTATTCTGTATTACCAGTCGGTCAGCGGCGTGCTTTTTCAAAACATCGGAATATTACTTACGGCATTTATGGCAGGACTTGCTATAGGCGCAGCTTTTATAAATAAATTATATCACAGGCGAATCAGCAAAAATATTTTCCGGCTCACCGGTTTGGGATTTATTATACTTCTTGGGGTAATAAATTTTTCTTTCGGCTTTGCAGTAAATGGGAATTCAGCGGCAGGGTTACCTGGAACTTCACTAGTTCTGTTTTGCACCGGTTTTCTTGTAGCCGGCATTTTTGCATTTGCAAGCTTCTTTAATGTAAAAGTTCAGCAGGATACGATCTCCACTCTTTACCCGGCGGATTTAATCGGAGGCTGCGCAGGTTCGCTTCTATCAAGCCTAATATTAATACCAATGCTTGGTATGTTTACTACCGGTAGTATAATGGGGATATTATCCTTATTAACTTTATTACTTATCTGAATTTAGTTCATTATTTTTATATATATTAAGATATGGAGCTATAAATTACAATGGAAATAATTGTAAATTTGCTATTAGAGCAGTACTCTATGAATTATTTTAACTTATTTGGATCTAATGCACGGATGTATTTTATCCGGGAAGTTTAAGATTATTTGTTTGTCATTTACTTAATTAACAGCAGATGGCTGAAAAGAAAAAATTAAAATTAAGAAGCAGTTTCCGGGCTAAACTCTTAATCGGGCTTTGCACACTAATAATTATTGCCTTTTTGTTTCCGAAAGGTGAATCGATAGAATCGGAGGTTTCTATTGGTACTATCTGGATTCATGACGATATTATCTCACCATTTAGTTTCCCCGTTTTAAAAGATAATGATGTTTATACAGATCAATTAAAAACCGCCGCCGAAAACGTTTACCCGGTTTTCGTTTTAAAAAATAACGGTTCCGGTATGGCGATAGATTCTCTTAATACATATGACAACTACATTATTTCTATAATGGATAGTGTATTAGATAATGAATCTTTGCAGGATTTCAATCCTACTTTTTTAAGTTCCTCTTCCTTTAATGTATTAATGAACCTCAGAAAGCAGGAGAGAGAAAAGCCTTCCGGAAAGATTCTGAATCTTGATAAATTTTTCGATATTGTCCGCAATAAAATCAGAAACACTTATCAGAACGGTATTATAAATAAAGATTCTACTCAAATACTGAGGGACAGCATTGCAGTCCGCAACGGCAACACCGATAAAATACAAAGCCTTAGAAGCGTGCCTGATCTTAAAACTGCAAAATCAATGATTGAGGAAAGCATTAATAAAATGAACTTTCCCGGGGAAATTTTGCGGACACTAACGGAATATAGCGAACATTTCATCTTTCCTAATATATTTTACAGCAGGAAGTTTACACAGGAAGAAATAGAACAGGCAAAAAATAATATTTCAAGGTACAATGGAATTGTCAATGAAAATGAAAGAATAATTGCCAAACATGACCGTGTAACTAAAGATTCTAAATTAAAGATAGAATCTTTCAGACTCGCAAAGGGAGAGGAAGTAGGACTTGAAGGAAAGCTGCTTCAATTATTTGGAAAAATTCTTCATATTGGTTCTTTGCTTACTTTATTTACTATTTATCTTTTCCTTTTCAGAAAAAAAATATTTTATGATAATCAGAAAATACTTTTACTTTCAATTAATTTTTTATTTGTAGCTCTTATAACATTTTTTATTAATCAAATTCCGGTTGATGAGCCTTTACAGTTTCTTATTGTAATTCCGGTTGCTTCAATGCTGATTACAATAATATTCGATTCAAGGGTCGGATTTTACAGCACGGTTGTTATGGTTTTAATTTCGGGCGCATTAAGAGGAAATGATTATACATTTGCAGTAATGAACTTATTTGCGTGCGCCCTTTCGGTTTATACGGTACGCGATATTAAAAACCGGTCGCAAATATTCAGATCATTCTTTTTTATTTTTACCGGATATTTAGTTTCTATTTTGGCATTTGGATTTGAAAGATTTGCGTCGGCAGAATCGGTACTTTCTGAAGCGGCATTTGCAGGCACCAATGCTTTGATAAGTTCCGTATTAACATACGGGCTATTAATATTCTTTGAACGGACATTTAATATAACTACGGATTTATCATTATTGGAACTTTCAAACTTTGACAAACCTTTGCTCAAAGAACTTGCCGGAAGAGCCCCGGGAACATTTAATCATTCTATGATAGTGGGAACATTAGCGGAATCTGCCGCCGAGGCTATAGGCGCTAATCCGTTACTTGCAAAAGTAGGAGCTTACTATCACGATATTGGCAAAACCATCACACCTCATAATTTTGTAGAAAACCAATTAAATAAACAAAACATACATGAGAAACTTACACCTGAGGAGAGTGTTCAATTATTAGCGCAACACGTCCGGGAAGGAATTTCTTTAGCAAAAGATTACTATGTACCTAAGGAGATTATTGATTTTATTCCAATGCATCATGGCACAATGATTATGCAGTATTTTTTTGAAAAAGCAAAGAAATTATACGGCGATGAGAAGGTTAATATAAATGACTATAGGTACCCGGGGCCAAAGCCTGACACCAAAGAAACAGCTATTGTAATGCTTGCGGATGGTTGTGAATCCGCTGTAAGATCAATTGAAGAACCTGATCCGATAAAAGTTGGAAATTTAATTGAAAGTATTCTTCAAAACCGCGTTGAAACCGGACAACTTGATGATTCGCCAATTACATTCAGCGATTTGCACAAAATTGAGAAAGCATTTGTTAATATAATGATTGGACAATACCATAAAAGAATTCGCTATCCTAAGCAGGACGAGATGGAAAAAGGGTCCGAAGATAACGCCGATGAGTAATGAATATTTTCCTTAAAGAATATCTATCCGTTTTAAAGCTTGAAAAGAATCTTTCCGAAAATACTATAGAATCGTATCAAAGCGATATCTTATCGCTATTTAGATTTTTAGAAGAGTACGGGATTGACGACCCATCTGAAATTGGTTATGAAAATCTTATTGCATTTTTCAAAGCGCTTAAAAATGCCGGGTTAAACAGCAGGTCTGCCGCAAGATACTACTCCTCATTAAAAGGATTTTTCAAATACCTTGCAGTAAATAAATATATAGAAGCAAACCCGATTGAAAAAGTGCCGGCTCCTAAACTTGCTAAAAATCTACCTTCCGTACTTTCAATAAATGAAGTTGACTCAATATTATCTAAACCGGAAACGGCAAACAAACTCGGGCTGCGCGATAAAGCAGTGCTTGAAACATTTTATGCCTGCGGTATACGCGTTTCAGAACTTATAAACCTGAAGTTATCCGATATATTCCTTAAAGATGAAGTTATACGTGTATTAGGCAAGGGTTCTAAAGAAAGGCTTGTTCCGATTGGAAGCAGTGCAATAGAATGGATAAACAATTACCTGATGCATAGCCGTCTCTTACTTGAAAAGAAAGCTAAAAGTGGAAATTTTCTCTTCTTAAATAATCATGGAACTAAGCTTTCACGTATGGGCATCTGGAAAATTGTCAATAGATATGTAATCGAAGCAGGTATTTTAAAAGAGGTTCATCCTCATACATTCAGACATTCTTTTGCTACCCATTTATTGGAAGGCGGAGCAGATTTAAGAGCAGTTCAGGAAATGCTCGGTCATGCCGATATTTCTACTACCCAAATTTATACTCATATCGATAGAGAATACATAAAACAAGTCCATAAGGATTTTCACCCGAGAGGATAACTTAATGCCGGATATTCAAATAAGCCAAAAGCTGATTTCTTTTATTACTTTTCTCCCTATTTTTTTAATTTCGTTGAGCGTGCATGAGTTTGCCCATGCACTTTCAGCTTCAAAGTTAGGCGATGATACTGCAAAAAATCTCGGGCGGCTTACTTTAAATCCATTTAAACATGCGGACCTCATAGGCACATACTTAATGCCTCTTTTTTCACTTACAACAGGAATTGCACTTATTGGCTGGGCTAAACCTGTCCCCATAAACATGTCTAAATTTAAAAACCCTTTAAGGGATGATGCTATTGTTTCTTTCGCAGGGCCATTTTCAAATTTTATCCTCTCATTCGTGATGTTCATCTTACTTTTGACAGCAGATCACTTTGTTCACGGTGATAAACATCTTATTATAAATCTTTGCTGGTATGGAGTTTTCCTTAATATATTTTTATTTTTTTTCAACCTTCTTCCGATTCCGCCGTTAGACGGCTCGCATATTATATTCGACATTTTCCCGAATAATTATACTGCAATGCTTCGGAAATTGGGAATTTACGGATCAATTCTTCTTATGTTATTCATATACAGCCCATTGTGGTCGTTTTTTATGAAATTCATCAACTTAATATTAAGTTTGTTTATAAAAACCGCTGTTATTTTTAATGTATAGAATATTTATTATCTTTTTAACAACCGGGATTATATTATTTCCCGGATGCTCCAATAAAAATGACAATGCGAAGTCCGGTCAAAATGATAGTACTGCCGGTAATTTTGCCGCGAAAAAGTCGCTTGAATTCAATGAATTCTACTTTGCAGGGAAACTTGGTAAAAATTATAATATTTATAAATTTATTGCAAAAAGCCGGCAAAACGGAATACAGGAAAAGAATTTTTCAAAGTTTTGGTCAAATCGCAATGAAAAGGTAATAAAACTTTCATATTCGCCGGATAAAAAGTCATTATTTTTTCTGACTGCCGGTGACTTTGGCAAGAAAGCCATACTTCCTTATGTAAACAATATAAAACTGTATTGTATAAATCAGGATTTGTCAAAGGCAAAATTTATTAAGAAAATTGGAAGCGGATTACAAGTGTTTACCATGTGGGGGCAGGATAATACTTTCAGGATTATTTTAAACTCATTTGACAGGAATTCGGCAGATTTTGTAAATCAGCAAACATTTATATTTAACGGCGCAGGCAAAAGTACAGCTATTTATTCAAAGAAATTTAATATTACAAGAGAAGGGTATCCCCAGATTACGGAAAAAATTAGTTTACCATCATCTCCCGGCAGTAAATATTCAATATTTGCCGTAGACTCTATACAGACTTTAATTTACCTGCAATCTGACTCGGATGGGAAAGTTGAGTTAATTACTTCAACAAACCAAAGATTAAGCCAGGCAGATTGGTCCTCCGATGAGAAATATTTGGTCTTCTCGACTATAAATCCTTCGCAGAAAAATAAAGCTTCTTTCCAAGGTACTTCAAATAATTCAAAAATATTTATTTATTCTATTGATAAGAAAAAAATAATTAAAAATCCGGGTATGGAAGGAATAACAAATTTCTTCATAAAAGGAGATTTATTTATTTTCGATAAAGGATTTCAGAAAAATTCATTTATAGAAATAATTAATCTTAAAACTCTGGAACCGTTTTATTCAATACATTTACAGGATGGATGCGGTTTAAAAAGCGTACTCTAAACAAATGTCCGGATTCATTTAAATAAAAGTTTTATTAACAAGATGGAAAAGATTTCTGTAATCATAATAACAAAAGACGAAGAGCTGCAAATTGAGGAGTGTCTTAAAAGTATTTCCTGGTCAGATGAAATAATTATAGTAGATTCGGAAAGCACCGATAGAACTATTGAAATAGCAAAAAAATATACAGATAAAATCTTTACAAGGAAATGGGAAGGATTTGCACCCCAAAAGAGCTATGCACTCAGCCTTGCAAAGAACCGGTGGGTTTTAAGCTTAGATGCAGATGAAAGAGTTCCGGATGATTTAAAAAATGAGATTATGCAAATAGATTTTAATATTTGCGAGGGATACATAATTCCGCGTGAAAATTATTTTTTGCATAGACATATAACATCATGCGGCTGGGGAAAAGATTCACAATTAAGGTTATTTAAAAGAGATAACACATCAGTCACAGATCGTCTTGTACATGAAGGCTTTGTCGTTAAAGGAAAGATAAATACATTAATAAACCCCATAACTCATTTTACCTATAATACGATTGAAAAAGCAATTTCAAAAATCAATAACTATTCTTCGCTTCAGGCAATAGAAATGTTAAAATCTAAAGGCAATGTTACCGGTTTTACAATTATCACTCACGGTATAGCCGCCTTTTACAAATCATTTATTGCGCTTAAAGGTTTTAAGGATGGAGTACATGGGTTTTGTATTGCATTTATAGATTCATTAACTAATTTTCTGACTTATATGAAGATTTGGGAATTACAGAATAAAGGTTAAACTGCCGCATTGAATATTTAAATTGGATTTAAATGAAAACTTATTTACGCATACTAAATTTTGTTAAACCATACTGGAAACATCTGACAATTTCTATTGTTTGTACCATCTTGTTTGCAATTTTTAACGGGCTTTCTATTTACCTTACAATACCGCTTCTTGATACTTTATTTCAGGGTGGGCAATTACAAGGGCAGCCAGGCGTGCAAATCAATCGCTCCACAGCCATAGGGAATACAACAGGTCTTTTACCCGGTTGGGCTATTAAACTCGGGCAAAATATTTCTGATACTTTTAATAATTTTGTACTACAGGGAGACAAGATTGATTCTTTATTGAAAATCTGTTTACTCGTAGTGATTGCCTTCTTTTTAAAAAATATTTTCGGATACTTGCAGGCATACTTTCTTTCTTACGTTGAAGAAGGCTCAATGAAGGACATGCGTAATGCAGCCTATGAACATCTACATCAGCTTCCAATGAGTTATTTCAAACAGGAGCGTGTCGGGAATTTAATTTCCCGTATTACAAATGATGTAAATGTTGTTCAAAGCAGTATATCTGCAGGTTTTTTAAACTTAATCCGTGAGCCGTTAACAATAATTGTATTCATAGGAATTGCTTTAAGCATCAGCTGGAAGCTTACTTTGCTCGCATTTATCGTACTCCCTTTCTCAATGCTAATTATTGCAGGCATAGGGCTGAAATTAAGAAAATACAGCACCGCCATACAAGCTAAGATGGCTGACATAACAAGTATACTCCAGGAGACTATATCCGGCGTTAAAATTGTTAAAGCATTTGGGATGGAAGATTATGAAAATAATAAGTTTAAAAAGGAAACCTACAGATATTTCAGAATGATGTTGAGAATAGTAAGAATTAGAAATTCATCATCTCCCATTACAGAGTTTTTAAGCGTTATTGTCGGTGCGGTTATTATTTATTACGGCGGTGTGTTAGTACTTCAGTCCCATACTCTTAAAGCATCAGAGTTTATGGGATTTCTTCTAGCAATCTTTCAAACAATGCCGCCAATTAAAGAGCTTAGTACTGTTAATAACCGTATTCAGGAATCCAGCGCGGCAGGCGACAGAATTTTTGAAATACTCGATATGAAACCGGCTATTAAGGACAACGATAATGCTAATGAATTAAAATCTTTTTTAAATGCTATTTCCTTTGATCATCTTTCATTTCATTACGATGATTCTGAGGAGTTAATATTAAGTGATATTAATTTCGAGGTAAAAAAAGGTGAAATAGTAGCGCTTGTTGGGCCAAGCGGCGGAGGTAAATCTACTCTCGTCGATCTGATTCCAAGATTTTATGACCCTTCGGATGGGCGGATTCTTATTGACGGAGTTGATATTAAACAACTAAAAGTCCAAAGCCTCAGGGCATTGATGGGTATTGTAACGCAGGAAACTATTCTGTTTAATGAATCGATAAGAAATAATATCGCTTATGGTCTTGACAATTTTCCGATTGAAAAAATTATTGAAGCGGCAAAAACCGCTAATGCACATAACTTCATTATGGAACTTCAGGATGGTTATGATACTGTAATAGGTGAAAGAGGATTGAAAATTTCCGGGGGACAGCGGCAAAGGATTTCAATTGCAAGGGCTATCCTGAAAAATCCGCAATTAATGATTTTTGATGAAGCAACTTCCGCTTTAGATAATGAATCAGAATTGCTTGTACAGGAAGCAATTGAGAGGATGATGGTTAATAGAACATCTATAGTTATTGCGCACCGGTTAAGCACTATTAGAAATGCAACAAGAATTATTGTCCTCGATAGAGGTAAAATTATACAGACAGGTACGCACGAGGAACTTATTCGTAATGAAAGCGGTTTGTATAATAAGTTTTATGAAATGCAATTCAGAGATTAAATAATCTATTATATATTATGATAACTTCCAGATTTGATAGCCGGATACCGTTTTATCTTTTTGCCGCAGCAGTTTGCAGTATGATGGTTTCTCTTTTCCTGCTTCAATTGTTTTTTGGCTTGCTCGCAATTTTATGGCTTTGTGAAAAAACAGAAAATAAGAAAAAAGCATTTGATATTTTTACTTTATTAATTGCCGTATTTGGCATTATAAGGCTTTTATCAATTATTTTTTCTCAGTATCCTTCGTCAAGCATTCAATCCTTATACAAAGAAGCCCTTTTTTACCTTGGCTTTTTATCTATGAGCTTTTATTTAAAAGCAATGAATAAAGAAAAAGTTGAAAAAATAGCATTCACATTTTCTATTTCATCGATAGCCGTAGCATTAATCGGTTTGACTTTATTTAATTTAAGACTTGTTGAAAGAGCTGAATCATTTTCTTCAGGCTATGCAACATTTTCTTCTTTTCTTCTTGCGGCTGCGGGAGTTTATATTGCGCTTCCCTTCGATTATAAAAAGAAAATTAACCGGCTCCTTTGGGCGGCTGGTTTGTCGATTATCTTTTCCGCTATAATTACATCGTTGGGCAGGACTAATATAGCAATTGCAGCATTGCTTTTTCTTGCCGGTTTAATTTTCAGAAAAATAAAAATAAAACCGGCTGTTGTAATAATCTTTTTAACAGCGGTTATTTGTCTTTTATCTTTTCAAAATAATAAACAGCTTCTGACTAAAAGAGTTGAAAATCCTGCGGGGCTGTCGGATAGGGATATTATCTGGAAAGGGTTTGAAACATTAAAATTTCAGCATCCTTTTTTAGGCTTCGGACCGAGAACCTTTCATGATATTTTTCCTTATGTTGACCAGCTTGGCGATAAATTAATTGGAAGCTGGCATAATGATTTTATTCAAATGTACTTTGAAAGCGGCTTACTTGGTTTATTATCATTCGCTGTTCTCATTTTTATGATTATTTATTTTTCAGTCGTTTATTTAAAGAAAGCGGGGCAGACAAATAATTTCCGGAATATTGTTATTGGTATTCTATCGGGAACTTCAGCTTTGGTGCTGTCATCTTTAACCGCAGGATTCATTAGTTCCCCTGTCCTTTCAATCGCTTTCGCATTTCTAATTTCACTTTTATCCGCTGTTATGTTTTATACAAATTCACAACCCGGTTAAATTTTGTTAAAAGAAAATCAATACTTTATATTTTGAGTGTGTTTATTAAAGGTAATTAATTTCAACGGAGAATTGTCAATGGCAGTTAATGAGCAAAATGAAATTTTAGAGCTGATAAAAAATGTTTCTTCACCGCTAAACTACAATTTACATGAGATAGCTGTAATTCTTGCCGCGGGGCATGGTAAAAGGATCAAATCTCAAAAATCGAAAATGCTTCATAAAATTTGGGGGGTGCCTACTGTTGAAAGAGTTGTTAACGCATGCCGTAACGGTATAAAAGATATAAACATTATTCTTGTTGTCGGAATTAAGGCTAAAGACGTAATTGGGGTTTTAGGGAAAAGAGAGGCTGCTTCATTTGTGTACCAGGCTTCTCAAAACGGAACCGGGCATGCAGTTCAGGTTGCTCTTCAAAATATTGATAATAAAAACTTTGACGGCATTGTTTATGTCTTACCCGGCGACATGGGATTGATTGATTCCTTTACTATGCAAAACTTCCGCGAAGAATTTATTAGAACTAAAAGCGATATGCTTGTATTAACCGGAATATTTTCAGGGCATGCCGCTGAAAACTCTTACGGAAGAATAATCCGGGTAAAACCGGAGGACGAAAACGGAAAGCCTTCCGGGAAAGATTTCGGCAGGGTAATTGAGATTATGGAGCATAAAGATATTCTGTCACTTCCGGAAAACAAGCTTTACCGGGTTAAATATAACAGCCGGACATATTCCTTCAGTAAAAAAGAATTGATAGAAAATAATGAATTTAATTCGGGTGTATACGCATTTGATTATAAGAAATTAATCGAACTTGTTCATTCAATTGAAAGTAACAATGTTCAGAACGAAATATATATTACAGATTTGATTTCATTGTTTAATAAAAAAGGCTATAATATAGGCGCGGTAAGCCCGCATGAACAATACGTAGTTATGGGATTTAATAATAAGTCTGTGTTAAGGGAAATGGAAGCCGTTGCAAGAAAGACAGTTTATGAAAAATTGAAAGATATAATCGAGATAGATGACCCCGATGATTTCTTTATAGACGAATCTGTTGTCGATAATATAATTGAAATGGACAAACTTAATATTCCCCTGGATATATATATCGGCAAAGGTGTTTATATAGGCAAGGGCGTAAACTTGAATTATAGCACAGCTCTTTCTAAAAATGTTTACGTAAATGGAAATGTTAAATTCGGGAAAAATGTAACTGTCAGGTCGAATGTTCATCTGTCATGTTTTACCGGACAATCTATAAAGATTGGTGAAAGAGTTGAAATTCTTTCGGGTAACATAATCAGGGGGAATATAATAATAGGTAATAATACAATAATTGAATCAAGCGTTAATATGACGGGAAACGATGAATTTCCGTTAATAATTGGTAATAATGTAATAATCAGGGGAACAAGCTATATCTTCGGTTCAATTGTTGAAGATGATGTACGCATTGAGCACAGTGTTATAATAAAAAAGCGTGTTGAAAAATTAATCAAACGTGATGGTTCTATTCAAAAAATTAAATTCTACCTCCCTATGCCCGAAGGAATAGATGCAATAGAAGATCTTTGACTATATTGAAAAATTTGTCTTATACAAAAAACAAAAAAGCTCTTCAAAAATTGAAGAGCCTTAGTAATACAAGGTAAGTTGGAACAAAAAACTATTTAACCGCTGCAAGGCTGTTTAGGTGTTTCGTCAATGCCGCTTTTTTTCTGGAAGCCGTATTTAAATCAATCTTTCCTTTAGTAGCGCTTCTGTCTAAAATTGATACTGCTTCTTTATATAATTTTTCTGCTTCTTCTTTTTCGGATGTTGAAAGGGCTTTTCTAACAACGGTTTTAATCTTAGATCCGGCTATTTTATTAACCATTCGTTTCTTGGCGCTCGTACGAATTCTTTTCTTTGCCGATTTATGACTTGCCATATCCTGAAAACCTTAATATTTATAAAAAATTAAGTTTAAATATATGGAAACATCTGTTTGATGTCAAATTTAACTTTTGTAAATTTATATTAATACCGTTCAATTTAATAAGAATTTATGCTGAAAGTTAACGAAATCTATCACTCTATCCAGGGAGAAAGCACTAAAGCAGGTCTTCCGTGTACTTTTATCAGACTGACTTTTTGTAACCTGCGATGTTCTTATTGCGATACCGCGTATGCTTTTTATGAAGGCACAGATATGAATCCGGAAGAAATACTTTCTGCAGTGAAAAAATTTGACTGCCGGCTTGTTGAAATTACCGGCGGGGAGCCGCTGTTTCAAAAAGAAAGCCTCGCCCTTATGAAGCTTTTTAGCGACGAAGGTTTTGAGGTTTTGCTTGAAACAGGCGGTAGTTTACCTATACGGGAGATCGATAATCGTGTAAAGATAATTATGGATTTGAAATGCCCTTCAAGCGGGATGGTGAAGAAAAATCTTTATGAAAACATAATTTATTTAAAATCCGAAGATGAAGTAAAATTTGTAATAGGAACACGCGAGGATTATAACTGGGCAAAAGACATACTCAGACAATATAACCTCACAAAAATCTGCGCTGTACTATTTTCGGTGGTATTTGGCGGGCTTGAACCGGTTACGCTTGTAAAATGGATATTGGAAGATAAGCTTGAAGTAAGATTTCAGCTTCAAATGCATAAATTTATTTGGGAACCTTCAGCAAAGGGCGTTTAATGAGAATTGCAAAAGAATTTAATTGGGAAATGGGGCACAGGCTGCCGGAGCATTTCGGGAAATGCAAAAACATTCACGGGCATTCTTACAAGCTGCTTGTTGAAATTGAAGGCGACGTTTTGGAAAACGGAATGGTAATGGACTATTATCACCTGCATGACGTAATTAAACCGCTAATAGAAAAGATGGACCACGCATTTCTTGTCTATAAAGAAGATAAAGATGTTATAGAATTCTTAGAAAAGATGAATTCAAAAAAAGTAGTCGTTGGTTTCTATTCAACTGTAGAAAATATTACTCGCTACTTTTTGGATGAGCTAAAAAAATTAAAGCTTCCGGACAATATTCACAAAATCAAAGTACGTGTTTGTGAAACACCGGATGATTATGCCGAAGAAGAAAGCCTAATAAACTCCTGATCAATTGTTGAAGTGTTTCTATATGACCAAATGAAAAAAGCTCACCTAATTACAGGCGACAAGGGATTTAAATCATTGGAAGACGAAATTAATATTAATTTGATTTGAAAACAGAAATAATAAGTCTCTACCTTGAAGTTCAATAAGATTTGCAGAAGAATAATTTAAATGTCC
>CAZUCY010000046.1:21360-25348 GCA_964618785.1 uncultured Ignavibacteriaceae bacterium
ATAAGTCTCTACCTTGAAGTTCAATAAGATTTGCAGAAGAATAATTTAAATGTCCAGATTCAAACTATACATTGAATATGACGGAACCCGCTACAGCGGCTGGCAAAAGCAGCAAAACTCCAAAACCATCCAGGGAACAATTATTAAAGCGGCTGAAGAAATATTTACAGGTTCCAAATTAGACTTACAAGGTTCGGGAAGAACCGACAGCGGTGTGCATGCGCTTTGCCAGGTCGCACATCTTGAAGTTAAAACAATGCTTGCTCCTGAAATAATGAAATATAAATTTAACGACAAGCTGCCGCATGATATAAATATTTTAGAAATAGAAAAAGCAGGTTTAAATTTTCACGCACGGCATGACGCCATTTCCCGGAGCTATATTTACCAGATTTCCCGGAGGCGCACTGCTTTCGGTAAAAATTATGTGTGGTGGATAAAAGACAAACTTAATTTCATTAATATGCGGGATGCTGCAAAAGAATTTACCGGTATGCACGATTTCTCTTCATTCTCGGAAGAGGATAAGGAAGAAAAATCGACAAAAGTTCTTATCGAAAATATACAAATGAAAGAAGAAGGCGACCTTATACTGATTCGAATTACCGGTTCTCATTTTCTCTGGAAAATGGTAAGAAGGATGACCGGTATTATTGCTGAGATTGGACGGGGTAATATGTCCGCCAAAGATTTGAAATTATTGCTTAACCGAAAGTCTGATATCCCTGCAAAATATACTGCTCCGCCATCCGGCTTGTTTTTGGAGAAGGTACTTTACAAAGGAGAAAATAACCTAAAAGAATTAGTCTCGACGTTTTCCGTACCAAAGCCTGCCTGCCCATAAGCAGGTTTGTAGAAAAATGAATAAAGAAAAGGAACTAAAGTCCAGCTAAGGACTATATATAGGATTTCACCACTTTGTGGAAAAGCCTTTATTTTACTCTTAAATTACTTGTAAGCCGTGCATGTCAGCAGCCAGGAATTAGTTAAAATAATTTACAAGTACTTTTAACAAAGGCTCTTTGTGTCATGGACACAAAGTTATTTATTTTGCTTAAATTGACTAATTAAATCATTGATTTTTTTTAAAAACACATTTATCTTATGCTATCAAAATAATTTGTGTTTTAATTAACCTCAATTCATAGAGAGTGCAGTTTCTGTTTAAGGTGACATTATTAAACGCCCTCCTCTGTGTTTATTATCATAAAAGAAGGACCTATTTATGAAAAAATTGGCTCGTTTATTTTATTGCCTCCTGGTTACATCCCTTATTTCATTCGCTTCATTTGCACAGACAATGGATTCAGCGGCTGTAAAACCATTTAACGACGGTTTGGATAAAATGCAAAAAAGCGACTACGCCGGCGCTCTCACGGATTTTCAGACGGCATTGGCTGTTACCAAAGATTACAGGATTTATTACCAGATGGGTGTGGCTAATGTAAAACTGAATAAGCAGGATGATGCAGTTACTGATTTTAAAAACACAATTACAGCTAAGCCCGACTTTGAAGCCGCTTATAATGATCTCGGCAGTGTTTATTTCTCACAGGGTAAATTCCAGGATGCTGCTGATAATTTTCAGCAGGTATTAAAAACATCAACAGACAGCGTCTTAAAAGCTAATGTTGACTACAATACAACTCTCGCTTATACTAATTTGGCAACTACAGCCGGCAAAAACAGCAAGAAAGCAATAGAGTACTTAAAAAAAGCTGTCAGCTTCAGTAATTATGATGCAGCATATTTAAGTTTAGCCAAAAATTATTTCCTGTTAAATCAATATGATAAAACAATTGATGCCGCTCAAAGCGCTATAAAATATAAAAAGACAATTACTGAAGGCGGCCCGGATTATTATATCGGCGTTGCCTATCAGAAAAAGAATGATGCAAAAAAAGCAAAAGAATACCTCACAAAAGCTAAAGATGATCCGGTATACGGTAAGTTTGCCCAAACAGTTCTTACGGCAATGGATAAAAAAC
This sequence comes from uncultured Ignavibacteriaceae bacterium, assembly GCA_964618785.1. Lineage (GTDB taxonomy): Bacteria > Bacteroidota > Ignavibacteria > Ignavibacteriales > Ignavibacteriaceae > FEN-1297. The sequence continues at coordinate 23,349 of CAZUCY010000046.1, forward strand.
AGTAAGTATTTTTTAGGCTTGCAGTAAAGTTTAAATTCTTGTTGGGTCATTTCCACACTCGCGGGATGACCCTATTTCTTTTATATTACCTTTGGAGTAATGTTAAGACATAAGTGAATGGATTTAAATAATGCTTAGAAAATAACAGCAGACAATTCAATTTCGGCAGCAGCTGTCAACAACTAAATTAGGGGCGCCGCCGCCACTTCCTTATGAAATAGAAATTATTCGTATGTTAGATATAAATAAAAAACAAATTATATGTTTGGGAAGTATAATATGGAAACGTCCATAAGAAATCTTCAATTGCCGGGAGTTATGACCTTAACAGTTATCATGCTGTTGAGTTTATTTAATTCAAAAACGGAAGCGCAGATCTCTCACGTGTGGCTGACAGAAGCTGCACAGCAGATCAAAGGTCCTAATGATACAACAGAAATATCCGGCTGGAAAGCACAGCTTGAATATTGGCGGAAAGTCGAAAAGGCTAAATTAGATTATAGGGATACTCATTATAATTATAAAGAAATTCAGTGGGTAAGAAATAACTTTATTCAAACCCAAATGATGGCGCAGGAACGTTCTTTTTACGATCCTGTAAAAAATGAATATACAGTAGATAAATACTTAAATGAAATAACGGCTAAATACGGAGGGTTAAACAGCATACTTATCTGGCCGACATATCCAAATATCGGGATAGACAACAGGAATGAATTTGACTGGATCAGGTGTATGCCCGGCGGGTTAGACGGTGTAAAGAAGATGGTGTCCCAATTCCATAAACATGGAATTAAGATATTATTTCCCTACAATCCATGGGATATTGGAACCAGGAGGGAACCTGACAATGATCCGCAAGCTTATGCAAAAATACTAAAGTATGTGGATGCCGATGGAATAAACGGTGATGTTACATTGGGCTTAGGGGATCATTGGAGAAACATATTTGATAAGGCTAAAAAAGGTATAGTAATAGAGCCAGAACTGGATTATGATAATAAATATTTAGAATACGATCAAATGGGGTGGGCTTATTGGGAATATCCATTTATTCCTTCTATTAGTAAATTGAAATGGATTGAACCAAGCCATATGATACACATTAGTGATCGCTGGGCACGTGACCACACAAATAACCTTCAGTATGCTTTTTTCAACGGAGTGGGTTTCGTAGCATGGGAGAATATATGGAGTATCTACAACGAAATGACACCCCGTGCCTCCGAAACAGTAAAAAGAATTGCAAAGATTGAGAGATACTTTTCTAAATTACTTACAGGGACTGGTTGGGAGCCGCATTACCCGATGTTAAATTACGGCGTCTTTGCAAGCAATTGGGCAGGTCCGGACTGTAATTTCTGGACAATTGTTAACAGGAATGATTTTGAGGTTAAAGGTGATCAAATGAAAATTCCATACAAAGAAGGAATGTCTTATTATGATGTATGGAATGGCTGTAAACTCGATACTGTTTCGGAAGGTAACGATAAAGCGCTGTCGTTTGAAATTGAGCCTAATGGATACGGCGCTATATTGGCAATAAAAAATTCTTTAGTTGACGATAGTTTTCAGAATTTGTTATCCCAAATGCACGAATTAGCAAAAACTAAATTGGCTGATTACTGTAACGAATGGAAAGCTGTTCCGCAGGAGATCGTAAAAATTGAATCTACTCCCGTTGCTGAAAAAGTTCCGGAAGGAATGATTGAGATTCCCGGTACACGGTATGTTATGAATGTAAGCGGTATTGAAATAGAAGGAGGAGAAAACCCGGGAGTAGACGTCCAAATGCCTGGCGAGGTTGCGGCAAGAAGACACCATCGATTTATCGCAGACATTTCTAAATTCTACATTGATAAATATCCTGTTACTAATGCCGGGTTTAAGAAATTTATGGATGCCACACATTATACTCCTGTTGATAAAATAAATTTTCTCAAAGACTGGAAGAAAGGTACCTATCCCGCAGGGTGGGAAAATAAACCTGTTACCTGGGT
>CAZUCY010000047.1:0-25200 GCA_964618785.1 uncultured Ignavibacteriaceae bacterium
CGGATGGTTTGTACACCGGCCTCGGAAAGGCCAAAATGTTTTACTTTACCTTCCTGTATAAGTTCTTTTACAGTTCCCGCAACATCTTCGATTGGTACCTTCGTGTCAACACGGTGCTGGTAATACAAATCGATTGTTTCTATCCTGAGCCGCTTAAGCGAACCTTCAATACTCTGCCTGATACTTTCAGGCCGGCTGTCCTGAACTTGTGCTCCGTTCTCAAGTTTAATCCCGAATTTAGTGGCTATTACTATCTTATCCCGGAATGGAGCTAAAGCTTCTCCTAATAGTTCTTCGTTTTTATATGGACCGTAAAATTCCGCGGTATCAAAAAATGTAACACCATCATCAATGGCTTTATGTATAAGGGCAATCATCTCTTTCTTATCCGCCGGCGGGCCGTATGACATACTCATTCCCATGCAGCCCAGCCCTAGGGCAGAGACTTCAAGATTGCTGTTTCCAAGTTTTCGTTTTTGCATCGTTTCTTCTCCATATTTTACATAGGTTAATTGTAAAAACAAGTTAAAAGTTACAGTACTAAAATAAAGTGACGACACTGTCAGGACGTATACAAAAGTCGTGTTTACGGATACATTTTTACGTATACTACTTCAAAATTTATTTCATCATAGTTAAACTCATATACTAAATCTATAAACAAAAGTTATAAAAAAACGGGACATTATTCGAGAGTAAAACTAAAAGTAAATAAATAATTGGTGATGAATATATTAAATGGATAATTAAATACCTATTGGAAGATCCTGTAATAGCCGATTTGGCGACCCAAATAACAGATTGGGAATATTCAAATACTAAAGATTTATTGTGCCTCAGGAATGGAATATTGACTAATATGAAAGAAGTTATAGGCTATTTCGAAAGTGAAAGATAAATGAAAGAGTTTTAATTGATCAAAGTATAAAAGAAAATTATGAATTTTAAATAGCGCTTAACTCCAAGGTTTAGCCTCAACCTTTGAGTTATAAGGGGTTGTGGAAACATTTTAGCCGCTGGCTGATGACTCAACCCCGGTGGTAAACAAATTATTTTAAAAGAATAATTTTAATAATGATTTTTAATATATTAATACCTTAAAATTAAATGCTACATGCTTTAAAATGGATATCTGGCAACATTCCCGAAAGGAGATTCAACTTGATACAATTTGGAACTTCTCAGAACATCAGACTTTCAAATAAAATTAGTTCACATCATCATAATATTAAATTTTTATTAATCATCTGTTTTGAATTTTTATTGTTTTTTGCCCTTTGCATAAATAATTTAGTTGCACAAGCTGAATTAACACCATGGGGAAGCATAACCGGATTTCGCATTGAAGGTCATTTAATAAAATTTAATACAAGCATATGTCTAATTGATTCGTCAATGGCTGGTGCATCATTTACAAACGGAGACAATCAGCGGAGGATTTATTCCCGGAAAGGTGACAATCAATTTATTTCGTCAGTGCTTTCAAAATTTGAATATAAAGAAATGGTTCAGGATACCGGCAGGAATATGGCAAAACTTAACATTAAAGTGAAAGCCGCCGATTCAATTTTGATAGGTATTTTTTTATACATTGAGCTTCCTTCAGAAGAATATACAGGTGCTAAAATTGAGCTTTTAGATTCAGCAGCTTCAGCAATTGAACCGGTCTCACTTTTTCCCGGCAGAGCAGGCATGCCCGGACCGCCGCGGTTTGGAAATCTCCTAATGCAGGCTTTGGTAAAAGGATTCCGTGTAATTACTGCAGATAAAAAGCTTGAAGTAACTACTGCACAGCCAATTGAAATAATTATCCAAAAGGCAAATCCCCGTTTCGGAAATCTTAGTGATAGAATTTTTCTGGGTATTATGAATTCTCATATTAAAAAAGGAGATCAAGCTGAAAAGACATTTTTATTCAGGGTTTCCGGTGAGGTTGATAGGACTCCTGTACATATTTCCTTTGATCCCGGAAGACCCGGCAGAAAATTTTTTGGTATCGGTGGAAATTTCCGCATTCAAAACGATGAGCTTGATACTATGGTAATTGATTACTGTCTGAATAATTTAGATGTTAGATGGGCACGAATTGAACTGCCCTGGCGCAGCTGGCATCCTGTTGAAAACATTGACCCGCTTGAAGCGGTAAGTAAAAACAGGATTGATGAAAATGTCCGCCTTGCCATGGAGCTTGCTCAAAAGCTGTATCAGCGGCATATACCAATTATTCTCAGCGCCTGGTCCCCTCCTGAATGGGCTATACAAGGACAATTTAATTTCAGAAATGAAAACGGTGTGTTTGGAAATCCGCTAAATCCCAAAAAAATGCGGAGCATCGTAAAATCACTCACAGATTATTTGATTTATCTTAAAGAAGCATACGGAGTTGAAGCCGATTTGTTTTCATTTAATGAATCAGATCTAGGCATTAATGTGCGGATGACCGGACAGGAACATGCCGATTTTATAAAAAGATTTGGAGAGTATCTTGCTTCTAAGAATTTAACAACAAAAATGCTTTTAGGGGATAATTCCGATGCAAACACAATTGATTTTATTGAACCTGCCCTCAAGGATCCCGGTACACATAAATATATCGGGGCTATTTCTTTCCACTCATGGCGTGGCTGCGACAATTGGACACTTTCAAACTGGAAAGATGCATCAAAGGAATTAAATGTATCCCTGATTGTTGCTGAAGGTGGTATAGATGCGCAGGCTTATATGAGCCCTGATATTTTCAGGGAACCGTCGTTTGCGCAGGAAGAAGTTGATGTATATGCCCGTGCATGTAATGTGGCTGATGTTAGTTCTATCCTGCAATGGCAGTTAACATCGGATTATTCATTACTGACAGGACGGGGAATTTATAATACTGAAGGAGACCTTCATCCAACTCAAAGATTCTGGAATCTAAAACAATTTGGCTTAATTCCTCCGGGCTCTTTCATTCTGCCGGCTAAATGTGATCAAGATGAAATAAGTTGCGCTGCATTCGGCGATATTTCAGACAATACCTACGTCATTCATATTGTAAATAATGGTGCATCCAGGATTGCTAACCTGGATGGCTTCCCTGATAGTATAAAAGTATTACGTGTATTTGTTACCGATAACCTGCGGGGTATGGAAGAAATTAAGCATGTAAGGGTTTCGGAAGGTAAAGCTAAATTGACACTGGAACCATTTGCGTTTATTACCGTCATAACAGGCGGATAATCTGCTGGGAGTTTGGTAATCCATTCCTGTGGGAGTGGAAACACTGATTGTTTATTTTATCGCAGAGTATCCCCCGTCATATTGACCTAATTTCATTTTAATTTTAGAATTTGGTGTGTTATATTACTAATAAAAACAATGATACAAATACTAAAGAGTTTATAGTATCTTTTCCGTGATATTAAAACAGAATCATTCAATCCGCTTGAATATTCCCAATATACAATCGGCCGGGTGCTTGAATTCGCAATGAGGAGGCGGTTATCTGGATAAAAAAGATATTTCCCGAATCCGAGATTAAGAAAGTCATCAAGTCGGATCAAAGACTTTTCTCTAAATCGGCTAATTTCTTGGCGGTTATATACGGAATACTATTAGGTGAAATTGCGGCACAAAAAATAACTGGGGGTCTTATGAATTCTAAAAATATTTTGTGTCATAAAGAAATCCTTCCTGTAATTATTATTCAGGAAATGAAACACCGGATAAACGAGTGCATTCTGAAAGATATTTTTCCTGAATATTCGGATCCGATGCGGTGGGGTTAAAGTTTTTAAGTTTTTTATGATAAAAATAATGACCTGAAACCAAGGCTTCCTTATCCTGACCGGCAGCAAGCCAAACCTGGGTTTTCGATCCTTCTTCAAGGCTATCGGGAGCTTCCGGGCCGCCCATTTTAGTAGGAACCCAGCCGGGTTCCATTGCATTCGATAAGACTTCCTGCCATTTACGTGCAACAGTAAAAGCAAGGATAAGGTTATGTAATTTTGAATCAGAGTAGGCGCTCATTCCGTCCCATGAACGGATGTCCCAATTCAAATCCTTTAAGCTTGGGTCACCTCTTTGATGAAGTCCAGAACTAATATATACTAACCGCTTTGGTTTATTAATCAGGCATGTCAGAATATATGGGGCTAATGAATTCACTGCAAATATTTGCGAGAGCCCATCATTAGTTTGAATCCGTTTAGTTCCACGATAGCCAATACCTGCATTATGGATTATGGCATCAAATAAACCAAGTGAATTTACCCGTTCCGCAATTTGTTTGGTTTCTGCAATACTGGAAAGATCGCCGGATATTATATCATCAGCACCCGGAATACGGGCTATAGTTTCTTTCGCGCGGTTTGAATTCCGGGCATGCAGTACCACCCGGTGTCCATCTGCAATCAGTAATTTCGCAGTTAAAAGACCCAGACCATCTGAGGAACCTGTGATAAATATTGTTGCCATATAATTTTTTTCTGTTAATATTATAAAATGTTATATGCTGCGCGTTAAATTAAAGTTAGTTTGATTTATAAAAAAATAATTTTCCAATTAACATAAAACTGCTTTTGGTTTCAATTAATATAATAATTCTAATATTTGAACTAAAGTAGTTTTTGAATACACTCTTATAAATATAATTTAATAATATTAAATGTATTCCGATACTCTGAGCTTGATTTGGAGCACTTAAAATACATTCGCTTAAGATTTAATTTGCGCAACCAAATGGTGTCATATATATTTGTGCAACAAAAAGGTTGCATTATTTATGAGAAGAGATACGTTTCAGGCAATAGCGGATCCTACAAGAAGAGAAATCTTAAATATGATCTCATATAAACCGTTAAATGTTAATTCTGTGGCAGAAAACTTTGATGTAAGCCGTACTGCCATATACAAGCATATAAAAATTCTCACTGAGTGCGGGCTGGTTGTTGTAAAACAGCAAGGCCGGGAGCGCTATTGCGAAGCAAGGCTGGAAAAGCTAGGTGAAGTATCGGATTGGATAGAAAAATATAGAAAATTCTGGGATGCCAGATTTGATTCTCTTGAAACTTTTTTAAATAAATTACAGGATAAAGATAAAAGACATGCCGGAAAGAAAAAATAATTCCAGAATGAAAGATATGCGAATTGGTGAGATAATTTAATAATAATGTAAGGAAATGCAGTATGAATACCATGACTGAAAACGAAATCAAAATTACCCGCATCTTTGACGCTCCAAAGGAGCTTGTTTGGGAATTATGGACAGAACCTGAACATTTCAAACGTTGGTGGGGGCCGAAAAGAATTACCTGTCCTGAGTGCAAGATTTATTTTGAAGTCGGAGGCAAGTATTTAGCCTGCATGCGCTCGCCGTAGGGGAAGGACTAATGGTCTATAGGCGTTTACCGCGAAATAGTCAAGTTTGAACGGATTGTATATGCCGATAATTTTGCAGATGATAAAGAGGATGTAGTACCTGCCTCCTATTACGGAATGCCTGGAAATTTGCCAATGCAATTAATTGTAACCGTAACATTTGAAGAATTTCAAGGAAAAACAAAAATGACAATTCAGCATACCGGTTTACCAACCGGCGAAATTATTAATAATGAACGATTTGACTGGAATGAATCATTTGATAAACTTGCAGAACTATTGACTCAAATTTAATCAAGCAAACAGAAATGAAAAGTTTAAACTGAAACTCCTAATAACCAATATATTCAATTCGGAAAACGTGATTTTATATTATCAGCTTCCCGGCAGGTAAGAAGTGTCAAAGAATTAACAATTAATTTTAAACAATTAAAAAGGTAAAGTTATGAAAAACGAACCACTTGTTATTGAAAGAACTTTCAATGCTACACCTTCAAAAATTTGGGAAGCCATAACCAATAAAGATGAAATGAAGCAATGGTATTTTGACCTTGCGGAATTCAAGCTTGAAGTTGGATTTGAATTTCAATTTCTCGGTGGAACTGAAACAAACAAATACCTTCATATTTGTAAAGTAACGGAATTTATTGAATGCAAAAAGCTGACATACAGTTGGCGATACGAGGGGTGTGAGGGGATCTCATTTGTAACTTTTGAATTATTCGCTGTAGGAGATAAAACAAGATTAAAGCTCACTCACGAAGGAATTGAAACTTTCCCGGAAAACAATCCGGAACTTGCACGCGGAAATTTTGCGGAAGGTTGGACTCATATTATCGGCAAAGCTTTGAAGGAATATTTGGAACGATAACTTTTCAAAGCTTCCGTGAAAATCGGTATCAAATTTATAAATATTCATTTTTCTGAATGCTGATATTTTTAAATGCCGACAATTAAATATTTATTCACCTGTTTTGAATTATCACAAAGTTATCGCTTTGCCAAAATCATGGGCTGTAAGGAAATCTTAATTTAAATAACCTTTTTAACCAAAAATTTCTTATTCAAAACTCTGGCAAAAAAAACAGTAGACTTAAAAAATTAAATTCTATACTTTAGATGAACAAATTGATGCGTTCTTTAATTCTATTATTTATAAAAAGATTAAATTCTCAAATGTTGTTTAGTCCATTTGTAGAGCGAATGGATTTGTTCCACTGCTGTTCGTTTCTCTTTTCTTGAATACTCGGGCAAATATGCTGGTAGGTAGGTCTACTAGACCTGTTCTTTAAAGAATAGTTCAATCTGCCGGCGTTCTTTGAAAATTTAATTAATCATTTTTTCTTAAAACCTCTGATATATTTTAGTTATTTTAGATTTATAAGGGCTTTCATTTACTATTATTATTAACAACATTTACTTGTTAATTACTCTATAATGGAGTATGAAAACTCTCATCCATCCCTTAGCAAGGGGGGTTAAATGTTAACTCTTTATACTATAAGTAATTACATTTCATTTTATGTAAATAATCGGGGCTTTTTTGATTAAAAATTGAGAAAAATTGCATAAAAGCGCTCAAAAGATGAAAAAATATTGCAGTTTATTACTATTGAAGTTATGTACAATGTTAAGAATTAATCAGTGTGTACTTTTATTGCTTTGTTTCCTTTTCTTCCGAACAAAACTACGTAGAATATTTTCGCTTTATGTACAATATATTACGGAATATACATTTATTTTATAAGCAAGGATAAAATCTCTTAAATAAAAAATAAGAACTAAATATTTATTGCTCACCTTACGCAGAATAAATAGATTTATAGCGTAAGGTGAGTTACTAACAACTTTTAGATTGAGGATTACGCTACTGGGTTCAAAACTAATACAATTTGTATCTCTTTTTTTCATTCTTCTCTTCGGCATTCAGTTTATTTAAGGTTTTGAGAAGTTGAGTGACGGAGTTCTTTTTGAGATTAAAAAACAAAATGAAACAGATGCTGCATGGATAAAAATCCAGGTGTGTACTGACGATAATATTTGCGTTTTTGCCGCACCTGTCAAATCATTCTCTGAACGCCAAAGTTTAATGGTTGATAAAACCGTTTGGGAACCTGTAAAATGGTCGGTAGTTGGAAAAAAAGATTGGGATGAGATTTCAACTTCCAAAGTTACTGTCAGGGTAGATTCAGTAAAAGGAGGAGTAACATTTTTTGATTCAAGCGGAAAACTGCTTTTGCGGGAAAAAGCAGGCGGTGGCAAAATTATTACACAAGCCTATGTGATGGGAGAAAAAACTTTCCATGTTCAGCAGCTCTTTAATTCTCCCGAAGATGAAGCGTTTTACGGATTAGATCAGCATCAGAATGGTATTCTGAATTACAAAGGGCATGATGTCGATTTATGGCAGTTAAACATTGTTGATATAGTTCCGTTTCTTGTTTCAAGTTAGAATTATGGCATATTTTGGTATAATAATTCGCATACAAAATTCGGGGATATTAAAGATTACGAGCCTATATCATCGCTTAAACTCTTTGATAAGAATGGTAATGAAGGCAGACTGACAGCCGAATATTTTAAAGATAGTAATTTCCAGTCTCTATTTACGGACCGCACTGAATCAAGGATTGAACATGAGTTTATTGATATAAATGATGGCTTCCCTAAAGGATTCCAACAAAATGTAACTGCCATACGATGGAGCGGGGAAATAGAAAGTAATCAAGCGGGCGTCCATAAGTTTCGGCTATATTCTTCCGGTTATATTAAAATGTGGCTGGACGGCAATTTGGTTGTCGATTCTTGGAAGGCGAGTTGGCTGCTTTGGACACATTTATTAAATCTAAATATGGAATTCGGTAAACAGTATCAAATCAAAATTGAATGGATTCATTCCGGAGGCTACATCGGTTTGAATTATCTAACTCCGACTAAAGTTGATAATAATAATAGTATTTCACTCTATTCTGAGGTAGCTGACCAGATAGATTATTACTTTATTCACGGTGATAATCCTGATATTGTAATTCACGGCTACAGGGAAATCACCGGCAAATCGCCTATGCTGCCTGAATGGGCAATGGGTTTATGGCGATGCCGTGAACATTATAATACTCAGGATGAATTGCTGTCTGTTGTTAAAGAATTCAGAAAGCGTCAAATTCCATTAGATAACATTGTACAAGATTGGTTTTATTGGAAACAAGAGCAGTGGGGAAGTCACGAATTTGATTCAACCTTCAGGTACAGGCTGGTATATCCTCCGGACAGGAAAATATATTAATTGGGGGCAGGAGATTATTGCGGATGCGCCATATACAGACATACTGCTTTTTGTAAAAGAGGGTTCTATTATTCCATGCGGTCCTGATATTCAATATGTTGCAGAAAAACCTGCCGACCCTATCCGTTTATTTGTTTACACAGGAAGTGATGGCTCATTCTCCCTTTATGAAGATGAAAATATTAATTTTAATTATGAGAAAGGAAAGTTTTCAACTATTCCGTTTAGTTATAACGAAAAAAAACATATCTTGACGATTGGTAAACAACAGGGTAAGTTTACAGGAATGTTAAAAATAAGAACCTTTGAAATTAAATGGGTCAGTAAAGACAAGCCATCAGGATTTGATTCTCTTTCTAATCCTTATGCTATTGTAAAATATGACGGCGCATTACAATCGGTTAAAATGCAATGATTAATTGTTATTCTTATTAAACAAAATTATTCCATAATATGAAATCTAAATTTATTTTATACAGAATAGCTTTTTACATCCTGATAACATTCTGGATAGCAAATGTAAAAGTAAACGCTCAGGAAACAATTTCCATAGACTCAGCGATAATTACTGGCAAATATACAATACCGGCTTGTCCCGCATGGCTTAATAATGCTGTCTTTTATCAAATTTATCCGCAAACTTTTTTTGACTCTAACGGCGACGGCATAGGAGACCTAGAAGGCATTATAGAAAAGTTAGATTATGTCAAAAGCCTTGGTGTGGATGGTATCTGGATCAACCCGTTTTTTGAATCGCCGTTTCATGATGCCGGGTATGATATCTCGGATTATTATAAAGTAGCCGCGCGATATGGTACAAATGAAGACGCAAAGAGAATGTTTGCTGAAGCAAAGAAACGAGGCCTAAAAATATTGTTTGATTATGTTATCAGTTATACAAGTATTGATAATCAATGGTTTCAGGAATCAGCTAAACAGGAAAAAAATAAATATACAAACTGGTATATATGGAATGACAATACATGGCTGAATCCTCCCGATGTGTATAAGGATTCTTTTATAATAGGTTACAGCCGGCGCAACGGTCAGTTTATGCGGAATTTTTTCTGGAGCGAGCCGGCTTTAAATTTCGGCTTTGCTAAACCCGAAGATGATTGGATGCTGCCTATCGATCATCCGGATGTTCTTGAATTACAGAAAGAGCTGAAAAAAGTTTTGAGATTCTGGATGGACATGGGCGCAGGAGGTTTTAGGGCAGACATGGCGGGTGCGCTTGTGAAAAACGCCAATATGACCGGTAATGATCAATTCTTCAACGCCAGAGATGAAGGGACTAAAAAATTTTGGAGCGGTATTAGAAGTATTCTTGATAAGGAATATCCCGATGCATTTATGGTTTCCGAATGGTCCTATCCTGAAGCAGCTCTAAACGGCGGGGGCTTTCATGCAGATTTTTTTCACTGGTTTCAGGGCTATAGTGATCTAATTCAGAAAGAAAGCTGGCGTATATTAAACGGCTACTCCGAAGGGCACAGTTTCTTTGATAAAGAAGGAAAGGGGAATATTGCTAATTTCCTTAGATATTATTTAGACCAATATAATAAAACAAAAGGGAAAGGTTATATACTTCTTCCGATTGGCAACCATGATATTGCAAGATTAAATATTGACCGGAATGATAAAGAACTTGAAATGATTTTTGCATTTTCTATAACTATGCCTGGAATTCCTTTTATTTATTACGGGAATGAAATAGGAATGCGTCAGTTGTATGGTTTGCCTTATGCAGAAGGAGCATATAAACCACGTGCCGGAGCACGAACTCCTATGCAGTGGAATTCGGGCAAGAATCTCGGGTTTTCTACTGCCGATCCCGGAAAACTTTATTTGCCCGTCGATACTGCTGTAGATGCTCCTAATGTTGAAGCGCAGGAAAAAGATCCAAACTCGCTTCTTAATAAGGTAAGAAAGCTAATTCAAATAAAGAAAAAGGAACCAGCGCTTGCCGCTTATGCTGAATTTGTTCCTGTATATGCTAAAGAAAATAAATACCCTTTTATTTTTGCCCGTGCATCCGGTAATGATATAGTACTTGCCATATTTAATCCGGCTGCCGGAGAAGAAACAGCAGAATTTACTTTAAATATAGGTATTGATAAATTTACTCTACTTTCCGGCAATTATTCCGAAATATCAGCTAAAGGGAACAAATACAAATTGAAAATTGCGGGGCAATCTTATTCTATTTACAAAATTGTTAATGAATTAAAATAAATAAAAATATTTTACTCAGGTTTATTATCTTTATAATTGTATTATTATGACGATTATAATTCAAAGATAAATCCGTTCTCTTTCAGCTTATCATAATTGCGCTTGTCGAATTTATATAAATACGCTGCGCGTCTTATATTATTTTGGTCTTTTTCTTTTAATCTTTTAAGCAAATTCATTTTCGTTATTTTTTTGCGAAAATTTCTTTTATCAAGTTCTTTACCTAGAATAACTTCATATAGGGTTTGCAATTGGGGAAGTGTAAACTTTTCCGGTAGCAATTCAAACCCTATAGGCTTGTACCTTACTCTCGACCTTAATTTACTTAGCGCAACTTCTATTATATGCTTATGATCAAAATGTAATTCAGGCAGTTTACTGATTTCAAACCATTTTACTTCTGTCGAATCAATTCCTGTTGTAAGTTTGTAATGTTCCGGGCTTATAAGCGCAAAATAGCCTATTGTAAAAACCCGCCATAAAGGGAAACGATTTATATTATCGAAAACTGATACTTCCTCAAGATAAATGTTGCTTACCCCGGTAGTAACTTCTAATATTCTTTTGGCTGCATCTTCAATAAGTTCTTCTTTCTTTATAAAACCACCTGGAAGCGCCCACGTCCCTTTATGTGGATTTCTTGCACGCTTAATAAGTAATATTTCCAATACTGATTGCTCAAAACCGAATATTACACAGTCGATCGATATGTTTTTTATTACTTCTTTTAAAATGTGCGACATATTTTCTCCTTGACAAATAATACCGGAATTTTAATCAATCAATCCATGAAAAGAATAGAAATATTCATTTAAAAGTGTATAAGTTACACTATATAAAATTAATAATATAAAGACTTTGCTTAAAAGTCAATATACCGATAAAAGGAATAATTTATATCAAAACAATTTTATAATTTTAAATGTTTGATGAAATTGAGGAGATAACCTGTAACTTTCCCATGCTTAAATTTATTGGATACCGTTAAGTTTTACCAAAATAATAAAACTTTGTTACCGAAAGTAAGTTCTTAGATTTTCCGGCAGTTCAATAAAGGGGATAAAATAAATTAAATCAATATAATATTTCACTGCTAACCGACAAAAAATAAAACAAGGGGGCTGAAAAGACAACCCTCAAGGTCGTAAATTTAGATTCACAACAATTCAAGGAATACGACATGGGTAAAAATACGGAAATAAATTTTGTCGGTCAGCCGATTTTCGTACAGATATTAAAACTTATAGATAAATGGTTATTTGTAAGTTTGGTAAAAGAAAAGAAGAGCGACCATTATTACAAGGCATTCAGAAGTTGGGATCAGTTAATAATAATGCTCTTTAGAATACTTAGTAAGTGCGATTCAATGGCAGAGACTTGTGAGGGACTAAAGGCATTAGTCGGAAAACTAAATCATCCTGGTCTGCAAAGAGCACCGGCAAAAAGTACAGCCGGAGATGGATTAAGGAATCGGGACAGTTCATTTTTTGAGGCATTATATTATAAACTTGTAGAGCAATATTTTGATATAACAGCCGAAGAAGCGGCATTTATATATAAGAAACGTCGGCAAATAGAATTGTTGTTCAAAAAAATGAAACAGAATTTTCAATTGCATTATTTTAACGGCGAAAATGAAAATGCATTTAGAACCCAGGTCTTGTGTACTCTAATAGCACAATTATTACTAACCGTAATACAGAAGATGGCTAATGTAAAAAAAGCATTTTCAACAGTAGTTAATTAGATGTTTATGGATTATTAAGAAATATAAAAAGGACATATGCAAAGAAGAAGCCGGATGATCTGCTGCCAGGTTTATTTCCGGACTTTATTTAGCGGGGGTATATTTTTAACAATGATAAATATTTTAGAATATTTTTAGTTTTCTAAACTTTTTAGTCAATATTGAATTTTAGTCGGTTGATAGTGAAGTATTTACTAAAAATTATTGATAAATTCGGCTACCATTATATTGCCGTTTTGCAATGATTCCCTATTTATATTCTCGATATATTCAGAATATTTAACAGTGTCCCCTAATAACTCATTTAATAACAGGGAAAGTTTTTTAACATTAGGTTCATAAATTCCCATACCCTTATTCACAAGGAATTCCATATTGCCTTTTTCTTGTTCCCAGATATAATTTATTATAATAGGTATTTTTTTACTCATTACGATTTCCATAAATGTAGAAGCTCCGCATTTTGTAATTACCAGGTCGGAGATGCTCAGCAATTCATAAATAATATCAACATAGCCGTAAACTTTAATGTCGGAATTAGAGTATTCCTTTTTTAGTTTTTTAACCTTTTTATAGAGTGATTTATTTTTTCCGCACACAATTGCAATTTCAACGTTCTCCAGATCTTGAACGAGTGTCCTTAATATTCTATATCCTTTTGGAATGCCATCACCGCCACCTAAAATGAGTATAATCTTTTTATTAGTTTCAAATCCCATTTCTTTTTTAAGTTTGGGGATTTTTGCCGGATCCGGCGAATTTGAATATTTATCACTAAGTATAAACGGGAAAACATTTATATTATTTTCATTTATCCCTCTTTTTAAACAATTCGATTTTAATCTTTCACTAAAGACGATAAAATTTTGTTCCTTTCTGAAAAACCACAATGGATGTGCAGTATAAGGATCAGTAACTACCGTAATCAAAGAGGTGTGCATATTTAGTTCCTTGATAACATTATATGCAGGTTCTATAAGAAAGAAATGAAATATTATAACTTTATCGGGATTTGTTGAACGAAAAACTTTCCTAAGATAAGGTTTTACAAAAAATGAAATTAGCATATAGTAGAAGCGGGCAATAAAGTTAATTTTAAATAAGATATATAAAGCTTCATAAATCCATTTTGCTTTCGCCTGAAGGTTTCTGTAACCGTCTTCTATTAAATATTTAACAATGAAATTAGTTTCTTCAAAACCATTAATTAAAACAGGCTCTATTTCTTTATTAAAATTTTGTTCAAGAACTTTTGCGATTGATTTTGCCGGTGCCAAATGACCGCCGCCCGTTTTAAGATATAATAATAGATATTTCTTTTTCTGATTCATATTCAGTTAACGCAGAATTGGTGAATCTTCACGTATCATTTTCCCTGTCTTAAGGATTTCTAGAATTTTAAATGTGCCGAGTTTTCTTGCCTTCAAAAACCCGGACCATGCTGCTTCCGCTACTCTTCCTTTATTTAATAAATCAAACAGCCACTGATCTGTATATTCAGGATTTTCCTGTTTAATGCCTGCTTGTATTTCATATAGCCATTTTGCATTAAATTGTTCCTGTGAACCAATAGGAGGACACATGATAATAGGTATCCCTAATCCGGAATAAAACGACAACTCACTGGGTTTTGTCCAGAGTATATCAGTTGTATGCATAGACTTGTTAAATTTATCAAAATAGTCATCTAATTTTTCAGAGAAAATAATATTAATATTTTCGGAACCACCTGCAATTTCTCTTTTCGCATTTTCAAAATAGTCTTTAACCATTTCTTTTGTGCCGGCAGCCAAATTTAAAAAGATTTTGCCTTCTTTTAATTTTTGCTTCAGGCTGAGAGCTATTGTCCTCCCTATTTCTTTTTGAGCTCCGGCTCCTCCCACGCAATATGTAATGGTCAGTTTTCTTGTATCATTAAATTTACAATTTTCTTCACCCAAAAAATACTCGACATTTTTCCCGTGTAGGGGCCAAAACCGGTCACTAGGATCAAGGTAAAATAATCGCTGTGCCAGATCAAATTTTAATATTTCTAAATTCTTATCCCCAAGCAGTTCAGCAGTTAACGGGAAACCTGTAGTAAAAATTCTATCAGTCGGCACACCATAAGCAAGCAACCTTTGAGCGGCTTTACCACAAGGTGCAAAATAAATTATCCTGCTTTCCCATGGCTCTTTGGCGACCCAAACCCTATTTAAATCGGCGTCGCAAATTATACAAAAGATACCGTCATATCCATCCATATCGGCAGCAATTGCAGGTGCAAAGAATGAAGTCAAAAGAGGCAAATGTTTTGTATGGATTTTTCTTAACATACCTGAGCATAGCCCTTGTTTTATGCTTGATTCTAATAGATTTACCTGGAATGTTCTATTTGATAAATTTCGCATCGGATAAAAAGAAGGAATACGAAGGAAAGAATCCAAAATATTGAAGACGGTGCTGCCAATAAATGGGATACCTTTAGCACGGGACAAAAACTCATATACGCGGATCATTCTTGCCCATAATCTTTTTTCTGAAGAAGATATGGAATCATTTGCGCCGGCTAAAATAATATCATCTTCGGCAATTTCCTTTAAAGGATGAACCGCCCTCATATGGCCGTATCCCATATTTGCCGAAACTACCCATGCGCGTATATTTGTATCCACTTTATTGCAGCCTTTTCTTGTTATTCTTACAAAAACGAATACAAATATATAATCGGAATAAATAATTCACATTAATAAATTATTAATTATTAGGAATTGAATTTATTTTTTAGATTTACAGAGAATCCTCATAAGTCTGATATATGATAATGAAATTGTGCGAAATCAGTTATTCAAAAACTTATTTTATAGTTGTATAAACCGTACCGTCCTTTAATTGAACAACTTTTTTTACACATGTACTCTTTGTGATTCTTCAATCTAGTACAGGGACTGCCAATCATGCTTATCAAACCAAACTAGCCAAACTTTGTCCTTTCCTTTTCGAATCTCCTGGAGATTTGAATCGGCATTTATTAGTTCAATCGAGTTGTAAAGTGTTTTAGCAGGGCTCCATTTAGTTTCGATGTTAGTAAGAAAATATAAACCTTCCGGAATATTGTTGTAGAATGTATGACTATTTATCAGTTCTTTATGGATAATAAGATATTAAATGATTTAATAAAAATAGACAATAGAAGTAGGCTTTTAAACCAAAAAGAATAGAATTGGCGTACCCTGAAGCCGACTGATTCCTCGGACCTATGGTCATCCAATTCAATAAATAAGACTATTTTCATTGAAGCCAGTATAACAGAAAAAACGGAGGTTGAAGCGCCAAATAGTAGCCATCATAACCAATAAAGCCGGTGCCATCGGCTATATGTCTTCCTATCGAGATGTAATAAACTGAATCCGGTAAATCCATTCCCCATTAATACTTACAAAATAGTAAATTATTCCAGCCCTACTAAACCCTAATATAACAAGGAGTATTTTATATCTTTATCTATTTTTATATTCGAAAAAATTTGAATTAAAAAACATCAAATACTAAAACATAAAAAACAAATTATTTACCATAAAAAATGATTTTTTGTATGCTCACATTGACAACATGGCGCTGAAAAAATTAACTTTTATTCCAATGGATTGTTTTAATTACAAAATCAATTTGTGATTTTATCGAACGCAGTTTATTACCATTAAAATTGTAATCGATTTAATCTCGCAATTATAATTTTTAAAAAAAATAGTACTCTTCTAACATCCTAAATTTTTTTAAGATTTATCAAGCTAACCGTCCGTATCCGCCATCAATACAAAGGACCAAAGATAGAATTAACTTTTATTAATTTTATCTTAATATGGCTTCTTTTTTTGCGCGTTATATTATAAATCTACAACGCTTTTTTGTTTACTATTCTTTTTATCCCGTTTAGCCGCCTTTTTTTCTTTCATGGTCTTCGCAGCTTGCTTCTTTGTATTTTTTTTGCTGTCTTGACTTTTGCTCATGGTTTTTATTCCTTTCAACTTATAAGATATACAATGTAATTAATCTGAAGCAATAATTATTCAACTATTATTTATTTTTTCTCATATTAGTTCTAATTACCTATGGTATTACAACTTTACGCTTCCAAACTGTCGTGATGTTATCTGCAATCCTTTTTAATACCCTATTGTTGTAAAAATAGTTTTCTATTTCCAAACGAATATATGATATAAGTTTTATATGATATTATAAATATAACTATAGATGATATAATTTGAAATCTATAATAAAGAAAATAAATTTCGAAGCCGGAATTTAGAATTTTTAATTATACGGCAACCCGCTGCTCAATACTTCCAAGATAAGCATTAGGATCATGGAACATAGCACCTTTAGGCAGCCATTCCCACAGTGATCCCAAATCGCGTTGTATAAAATCTTTATAGAATTGGGGAAGTTCCGTTGTCTCTTGTTCAAAATATTCGCGGAATCCTTTTTTGTTTTGCAAGAGCTTATATATCTCCTGGTTAAATTTAATTCTGCCGAATCCTTCTTCCGAAATAGCCCGCACAACATTCATCCATCTAGGTATTGTTGCTTTAGTCGCTATTAGACGTTTAGAGATTGCTTTCCAAGAAAACGTATGCTTACCAAGGTCGATTATATGTGAATAAAATTCAGGCCATGAATAATTTGCCGGAATCACATTCATTGCATGATTATTATCAAGAAAATGAAATGGGAAGGGTAAAACACGATTGACATTCTGATATTCCAAATTAAGCGGTGCTGCATGGCCAAAAACAGAAAGAAGAGAATAACCGGGAAATGTCCCGGGAGTCAGATCAACAAATCTTTTTGTCAGCTCAAATGGCTCTTCACCCTTATCAACGTCAAGCCCTAAAACAAAATTAGTCTGAACATAAGGAATATACCTTAAAATCATGTTGATTTGTTCTGAAATATGCGATACCTTATCCATCCCCGTCATGCTACCGGTTTTAGATTTACCTCCGAGATCAAACCATGATTCTATGCCCGGTAGCATTGCCCTAAAACCATTGTGCCTTAACCGCTTTACATGAGCTTCTGATAATAAAGACAGACTGCTTTCAGCTATAAAATCTATTCTGTCCTCAGGTACAGATTCTTCGATTGTATTCATATAATCCTCAAATCGAATTCCAAAGTTTGGATCATGCCATCCGACAAGTGGGCGTTTGAATTTAGTGAGTAGGAACGATAAATCTTCTTTTATAACTTCAAAGTTCAAAGGCTGGTAAGCTACGGTTGAGTCAATACAAAAACTGCATGTGTAGGGGCATCCTAAACTGCCAAGCATGGGTACCATCTTTATTAAAGGAGCTTTTTTAAGAGTTGGTTCAATAAATTTCCATCTTTCTCTTACTCCAGGAAGTGATATAGGCTGTTTCAGAGCATCCAGATGTAAACCCAGGGGGCGGTGCGGAGAACAATCTATCAATATTTCATCAATAATATTTTTGTTTGTGAAGCCTGTAACATAATCAAAGTACTTTCTTGCATCTTCCGGATAACAACGTGCATGAGGACCGCCTAGTACCGTAATAGCCCCACGTGATTGCAATAAATTACTTAACGCATAAGCTGTTTGAGCAGATTCTGTGAATGCCCCGATAAAGATTAAATCGGCATTTTGAGGCAATTCATTAAGTAAATTTTCAGTCCCTGTATAACATATATAAGTAACATTATGCCCTTCTTCTTCACACCACACTCCAACTACCTGCGGCATAATACTCGCGAAATTGGCATTCATTATTCTGGCAAACAATTTCTTATTGGGTTTTTTTGAAACTAGATCAATTATTCCAACTTGAAGTCTACGGTTCATATTTTTACCTATTTCCCTTTTCAATATATATTTTAAGTCCACTAATTAGGATGAGAATAGTCTACCGCAGACTATTAACCCATAATTGTCAAAATAAGTTATAATTTAATAAAGTTATATTAAATTATTAATAGTTCTAAAGGATGATAAAAGGATTAATCCTTTAAGAACAGATGGTCTATCGATCCGATAATATGGAAATCAATTTAAGAAAGAAATATCACTTGAAATTAGAATTTAATATTTAGGAAGAAAATATTATTATACTTCAAAATTTTTTATAAAGCTATTCATCAATCATTGAAATTCCGTCAGCTATTGTCGCATAACTGTCCGATGCACGTGCATAGTTTGCAATTTGCACCCTAATATGGAGAGATAGTTTTTCAAGAATATTATGTATATGACTCTATACAGTATAAGTTGAGAGATGAAGTTCCTGAGCAATTTTCTTAGTAGCCATACTATTGGCAACCAATTCAATTACCTGACGCTCGCGTTTTGTCACCCTTATTGATTTAATTAATTTGGATAATTTTGGATTGTTTATTGCAGATTCTACAATTTGTGGAAAAAGTGAATCAGCTAAATAAATTGGTAAAACTTTATCTCCCAAAGCAACTGATCGAATTGTTTCTTGAAAATCGTTGGTGGTTGCGTCCTTAAGAATAAATCCTGATACACCGGCTTTCACAAAATCTAAGACATCTGATTCCAGAGGAATAAGGTCCATAAGAATTATTCCAGTACCAGGGATTCTCTTCTTAACAAATTTAACAACTTGTAAATTATTTTGATTTCGTAAATCAGGATCAAGAAGAAAAACATTAGATCTTAATTTTCTAATGCTCTGCATAGATTTTGTGCAGTCCTAGAATGAAGCTACAACTTTAAGATCAGGCTTTTCTTCAATCATACGGGTTATGCTGCCTCTAAAAAACCGGTTATCCTTGACTACCAGTAATCGAATTTTTTTCATTGAACAAGCGTGCACTTTTTTTTTGGCTTTATTGCATGTCTCTAATATTTAATATAGGCAATCATTTGACTTTATTCAAATTAACAGATTGTTAATTCCCATGTATTTTCGTTCATCATTCTAAAATTGATGATTCATAGCCTAAATTCTTGTCTGATTTTCTGAGAACAAGCACATCTTAAAATATTTTGTATTATATCATAGAGTCAAAATATTGTTTTTATTGAATCGCCTTAATTTATAGAACTTGATAGAGTAAACATGAATTATGGTTGTTAATCAATAGCGTTCTAAAAAATAAAAATAATAGAAAGGAAAATTATAAGCCTGAACATGTTTGTCCGGTATGGATGGGATATTTACTTGCCAGCCCTATAAGAGAACTATTTCAAAACCCGCATACAATATTGAAGCCTTATATCAGAGAAGGGATGAAAGCACTCGATATAGGAAGCGCAATGGGTTTTTTCACTATTCCTATGGCCAAAATGGTCGGAGCAACCGGGAAAGAAGTCTGCGCTGATCTTCAGCAAAAAATGCTGGGTGTTCTTGAAAAGAAATCTCGCAAAGCAGGTTTATCTGAAAGGATGGAATTGAGGCTGTGCTCTCCCGGATCGTTAAATATAAGCAACATAAAAGAGGAACTTGATTTTGAATTGGCATTTGCAGTCTTGCATGAAGTTCCGGATGTCTCAATTCTATTTAAGGAAGTGTATCAAGCTTTGAAGAAAAACGGAATAATGCTAATCGCAGAGCCAAAAGGTCATGTTAATGACGAACATTTTCTTGCGACAATAAATACTGCAAAGCGAGTGGATTTATTTTATTTAGCATGCTTGAGATTGCTAAAAGTCTGGTAGTACTAATGGAAAAAAATAATTATTTATAAAAAATTTAGCCGGGATCTTATTCTAATATTAAGCATTAACTAATATTTTTTATTCTTTTTATTATGCTATTTAAGTCAATAAACTGTAAATAAATCATTGTAATTTTTAATATAACTCAGAGATCCACTTTTTCTGAACGTGGTTATGTTCTTTCGGCTAAGGAGGGAAATTACTAATTTTAGTACACGAGTGATTTTAAAAAATTACGTCATGTATATATTGATATGATTATCACATAGTCTGGACACAGAAATATAGATTCAAATTACTTGAAGGAATGCTAAAGGAACAACTAAAAGAACATGTAGCAATGTTATTAGAATAATCAGGATGTGAAATGAAGGAGTCAGTCATCCAAATAGATCATAAACATCTTATAATAGCGTACCGCAAAAAATCTCAATATCCGGAGTAATGGGAATTTTGAAAGGATAGACAGCAATAAAAATATTCAAGAGCTATGGGAAATAAAGAAAAAGCCATATTGTGGAAATCATTTTTGGTTAAGAGGTTATTGTGTAGATACCTTTGGATTGGATGAAGCGAAGATATAAGATATGTAAAATATCAAGAAGACCAAGAGAAAAAAGAAGAACAGCAAGGATTCGATTTTAAGCTCCCTAGGGGCAAATCAAATCCACCTTTTAATAAGGTGGATTTTTAATAATATAATCTTAACAATTCTTATGAAGAGAAAAGCAGACATGGCCATTATAAAAAAGGAAAAGTTGACTTTCCACCCGCTTACAAAGAACAGATGGAATGATTTGGAATTATTATTCGGAGAAAGAGGGGCATGTGGTGGATGCTGGTGCATGTCCTGGCGACTCAACCTGGCTCAGTTTGAAAAACAGAAGGGAATGGCGAATAAAGATGCAATGCGGAAACTCGTTAATACAGGCGAAACGCCAGGTATTCTTGCTTATTATAAAGACGAACCTATTGCGTGGTGCTCTGTAGCGCCAAGAGTAAAATTTATCCGGTTGGAAAAGTCTAGAGTATTAAAAAAAATTGATGATAATCCTGTCTGGTCAATTAGTTGTATTTTTATTGCAAATGAATTTAGAAGGCAAGGGGTCTCAAAGTATCTCCTTGAATCTGTAATTAAATTCTGCAAATATAATGGAGCAAAGATTATAGAGGCATATCCGCAAGAACCGTATAATTCAAATATCCCTTCAGCTTTTGCATGGACGGGTATACTATCTACTTTTGAAAAAGCCGGTTTTGAAGTGGCCGAGAGAAGATCTAAAAGGAGACCTATTATGAGGTATTATATATAGACTGATTGAAATAAATTTGAGAGTTTTTATTTCATTTTCAAAGTCTTTTAATAATTAAATACTCTTATATTATAAATAAACGATAGTAAAAAGTATCTTCCGAGAACATTTGTTTTAACATCTTCCGTATAAGTATCCGTAATATTATGTTGTATACTTATGTTCTGATTTAAAATATCATTGGCAGTAAACCGGATTTCGCCATTGTCATTTTTTAAGAATTTTACCCCCATACTCATATTCCAGATTAATGTATTTTTTCTAATAGGGCTTGATACATCGCCATTATATTGGTCGGTCAATTCATTTTGAAATACGAATCCCGACCAAAAGCGCCAATAGAAGTTGAATGACGAGTTTTGAATATAATAATTGCTATTTGTACCCTCTGTCGATGAATTTATTACATGATTATAACTGTTCGAAGTTGAAACAGTGAAATCAACCTTATCGCTAATGTTGCTTCCCAAAACAAATCCTAAAACATATGTGCCTGAATTTGCATAATTAGTTAATCCATCAATTATACCAGGTGTTCGGGAATATGCGACGTTTACGTTCAAGTTTAAATTTGATTTTAAAAAGCTTATCGGAAATCCGTAAGTCAAGTATGAATTAAACTTTGCATAGCCATTAAGGTTTTCGGGTATTGATAATTTTGTGCCCGGATTTAAAGTAATGTTATCAAAAATAGTATCCTTCTCTGCAATTATAGTTTTATTACCTATATAATTCTGGATAAAAGTTGCGTTGAAAAATACAAAAAATGAATTCGAATGCTCGGTATTTGTTTGAATATACCGAAGCGTCAGTGATTGTTTAAAATCCTGGCCTAAGCCTGGGTTACCTATAGTCAACTGAGTTGTATTTGAATTGTTCAGTACATTTTGTAATTGAGTTATGCTCGGGTCATCGTTAGTCGTGGTATAAGATATGCGCAGGTTATTGTTTCTTGAAACAAAATAACGTAGAAAAAATGATGGCAGCACGGAATAAAATGTGCGCTCCATTGTACCTGAATTGGGAAATGTCTGATTATCCTCCAATTGAGCAATATTATAATTAAGATTTAAGGCAAATGATACTTCATCTTCCCTGAAACGATATCCTGCACCAACATTTTGTGACTTGTAAATCTTTTTATAAATATTGCTTAGTGAATCTAAAAGATAATAGTTTTGGTCAAGAGTGTTATAAGTTCTCTGATTGCTTTTGTCTTCCGAATAATAGATTTTCGAATCAAGCTGTAATAAACTTAAGGAATTTATTGGTTCGGTATATACAAGATTTGCAGAAGTACTATATCCATGCTCTGATAAATTGGAAATTTGATTTGTTGTATCCGAGGTTTCGCCATTGTTGTAATAGATGTTTTCTGCATCAAGGTTATTATTGCCGGTATTTGAAGTAAAAGTTCCGTTTAGCAATAAAGAGATCGTTCTTCCAATAGTTTCAAATTTATGCCGGAGCAATAAATTATTTGATGAATTTACTGCTGTAAGGTCCGAATTATATAAATTGTAAGACGTATTTAATGTATCAACGCCTGATTTTGATATTCCGGAAATTTTGCTTAATCCTTCATTTAACTGGTTGGAGTAAGTAGGATTAAATAATATTGAGTTGGAAGAATCTATTTGGTAATTGAGCCGCATGTTAAAACGATTATTGGTATTATTAGTGAGAGCGGAATTAGCTGCATTATAGCTCTGTGCATTTGCAGAAGAAAAAAAATAATTTCGGTTGTCAATCGATTGGGCGTCATTACTTGTATGATTGAAAAAATAACTTCCGGTCAAATCGACTTTATCTCCCCATTTATTGGAATAGTTAAGACCAATTGCTTTTGTAGTTGTTAATCCCGTAGATTGATTTACAAGGAAATTGGAAATACTGGGATTACCCCCGGCCCCAGTGCCAGCACCTCCCGCGAAGCTGCTTGTATTGCCCCCTAGCCCACCTCCGCCGCCCCCTCCTCCTGGTCTGTTGAATGACCTTCCCGAGCCGGACATTACACCGAGCAAGTCTGCAGAAGAAAAATTTTGAACATTTATATTATTTATTTGTGAAATAATTGAAATTCTCTGATTATCATTAAAGAAGTTGATATTTCCGCCGGCTGTGTATCTACCATCTTCTCCGTAGCCGCCTGAAAATCTTCCAAAAGTATTTGGTTTGTCTTTCATTTTTGTAACAATATTTATTGTTTTGCTTGTATTGCCGTCATCAAATCCGGTAAATTGAGATTGATCACTAAGCTGATCATATACTTGAATTTTATCAATTACTTCCGCAGGAAGATTTTGTAAAGCTGTGGTAGGATCACCGAAAAACTCTTTTCCGTCAACCAAAACTTTAGCAACGTTTTCTCCCTGTGCTTGTATAGTGCCGTTTTGCACGATTATTCCTGGCATTTTTGTAAGCAAATCCTGAGCAAGTGCATCTCTGTTGGTTTTATATGCGTTAGCGTTATATTCCGAAGTATCATGCTTTATTACAATGAGAGTAGGAGTAGCAGTTACATCTACTTCGCCAAGCCTTATACCTTGAGAAGAAAGACATATAGTGCTTAAATCAAGATGGTTGTTCTTTATTTGAATATCTTTTTTATAATCACTATAACCCACATAAGTAATTTTTAAAGTATATTTCCCTGACTTTATTCCATCAAAATAAAATCTTCCTCGGCTGTCGGTTACCATTCCTTTTGATTTTGAATCAAGTTGATGAGTAAGTAAAATATTTGCTCCCTCTAAAACTTTTTTGTTTGATTCATCCGCTACAATACCCCTAATTGAGTATGTTTGAGGAAATAAGTTTATACAGGAATATAATACGATAATAATTACATAATATTTCTTCATGCAGCTTTATAATAAGTTTAATCTATCCTTTTAGTCAATGTTGTTGCAATAAAGGTTTAAAAAACTAAATACTTATAACATTTTATAAGACTCTTATGAATTATTTTTATATGATTTCACACTAATTTGAAAAAATAACAGATAGGTAAATAAAATTAATTAAATGGATATATCGTAATTGCAGAGATACATAGAGTAAAATTAAGAAAATAAGATTTGAGAGAATAAAAGAAATGTTGAAAAAGTTTGATGGAAAATTATTTTTTTTAGTATAATTAAACCGTTTTTTCACATCTCGCCAGAAGTATATGCTTAAATTTCACTATAAAATAATCACTTTTAACTTTCTTTCTATTTGCAGTAATTTATTTATGAAAAATAATTGTAAATGGTTAAATATAAATGGATTAGGGAACTAATTTCGGTACTAATTATTTACAAAATGAAATATTATAAGCGGAAAATCAGGATAACAATTAAGTCGTAAAATAATGTCGTCAATTAGAGTTAATAAAATCACTCAAAAGAATAAAGTACAAACCTATTTCTTTCCTTTTTATTGAATATAGTGCAGCATATTATTATATTTAATTACTAATTATTTGAAAAAACTGTTCTCAAGAGGGGAAAATCCGCCATTTTTTAAAAAAGCCTACTATTTTTAATTTGCATTTTTCTTGGAATAAAAATATATTTGTTGCTCGTTTATAAAACCGGGC
>CAZUCY010000048.1:0-25181 GCA_964618785.1 uncultured Ignavibacteriaceae bacterium
GTTATACTATGCAGTGAGTCTACCGGTTCTATTATTTGTGCATTTACAACAACTGCACAAAACAACATTATAAGAAATAGTAACTTTTTATACATAGGACCTCCATATATTTTATAATAAATAGTATAACCGCTTTTATTTGTAATAAAAATATATACGAGGGGAGTTTGTCTAATGATAGAGCATCAAATCAAATTATTCTGAAATCATAAATTCCCGGGCTATGTTTTGTGCATCATTATAAAATTAGCGATTAAATATTAAAGTATCAAAAATATTTATCTGTGCCGTGAACAAGGATTTTAGCAGGGCAGGCGTCCACAGCACAGATAATAGTTTATAAAGGAGATTAGATCATTTCAACAGCAGTAGCTTTTTTGTCTGCACAAAACTGCCTGCCTGTATCCTGTAAAAATATACGCCGGAGGCGAATTTACTTGCATTGAACTGTATACTATAAATGCCGGTTGGTCTTACATCATCTACAAGAGTAGCAACCTGCCTGCCTAATATATCGTATATCTTCAGAATTACATGTTCGGGCTTCGCCAGAGAAAATTCAATTATAGTTGCAGGATTAAAAGGGTTGGGATAATTTTGGCTTATTGAGAATTTACTAATAATATTTTTTGTTTTTACATCGGTTATATTTAATGTATTAAAAGCAAATACATCATTTAATTCAACAGTATTATTTTTTATAATTAAAAACTGATCCGTTCCTGTTCCGCCCGGTGAAAACGGTACATCCCCTCTTCGGGAAAATATACAAAACCACATTATAGGTAACGGACTTGTACTGCTTAAAGCGTCTTCTTCATAGCTTGAATTCGCAGTTGTAGTATAAGGCGACTGGAATATCCATAAAAATTCTCTTGTGTTAGCTTGATCTAATTGTGTGTAATCAGGAGGCCAATACTTGCCGTCAACTAATCCACCTACAGCATTATTTTCAAGATATCCGAGAGCAAGCCTTACAGGATGCGCAGCGTTATCTACATTCCAGGCAGATAATGGAACACTTTGAGCAAAATCCTGAAATGGGTAAGTACCGCCTGTTGTATGGATTATATAAGGAGCAAATCGTGGATCTACGGCTGCCACTGAAGCGTGTCTTAAATAACGATAGCCAAAAGAAAGATTGACATCGCTTGTGGGAGGGAAAGCAGGGTTATATAAGGAAGTATCCGTTACCTGCGCAAGTGTTAATAATGTACTGCAAAGTGATGATACAGGAACAGATTCAGGTCCTCCATTATATAAATAATTAGGGGTTGACCATCCAATTGCGCCATTAAATCCTTCCAGTCCATAACTTGATAACAATGATGTTGTGCCCCATGTAAATCTTCTTGTACCGCTTGGTATAGTCCAACCTATCCCCTCACCGCCCTGGTTCATTCCAGGATTTGGACTTGTTACTGTTATATTAACTCCATCTATAATCTGAGAAGTGTTCAGCGGCTGCATGCTGATGATAACCGAGGCATTAGTCATATCTTTTAAGTCCCAGACTATTGCGCCGCCATATAAAGTATCGAACAGAACGTTATAACTATGACCTGTCAACTTAGACGGATCGTTTACAATTACAGTCACATTACCAAGAGATTGACCTGCAATATGGGTCACCTGAACTGTATCCCCATAGTTTGGTCCGGATAAATTATAATTATAGGCTACATTTCCCGGCTGAAAATTACTCTCTGTATTTGTTGGATTTGCATTGGCTGCCGGATTAAAAGCATAGGCAGTAACGGCATAATAATAGTTTTTCCCTTTAACGAAATGATAATTGTTAATATAATCAATCGTTGGCTTAAAACTGTACTGCAGACCCGTATCGCTGCCTGATTGCTGAAGTTGACTGTATACCTGGTCAGTCAGCGGATTTAATGCTTGTCCATAAATTGTTTTTATTCCATCAACCTTATCAAAAGAAGCTATAAGCATCGCACTTTCTTTAGAATCAAAGGGAGCAGAAAGCTGGTATAAATTATAACCTTCAAAAGAATAGCCCGCCTGGTTAAAGCTTTCGGCTTTATTATCCCATTGTATTTGAATTGAGCTGCTATCATTTGATAAGGAAATTACAGGAGGTAAAGGCGATGGGGACTTTACTCCATTTATTAGATTCTTAAACGCGCTTGCCGCATCATACTGATATTCTTTAACATTGTAAACAGAATGAAGATAATCAGTTCCTTCACCGGCTATTTCTGCAAACACAATCTCCTGGGTATCGCCCGGCGCCATAGTAAACGGGCCTGAAGCCATTCCCTGTCTTTTATCTGCAGGCGCGCCATCAACCCAGCCTGTACTTGCTACAGGGTCACCGGTAAAAACATATTTTGTGAGCTGACCATTATTAGGATTTGTATATGGCAGCCCAGAAAGTCCATACTCGCCATTAAAGAAGTTATAAAACTGGGTTGCGCCTGCAGGCGAACCCATAGGCGGATCTCCATACTCTGCATTGCTGTTCATAAAGAAATAATCAGCGGTCATAGGAAGGTTTTTTTTGCCCGTTATTTTTTTTCCGTTAAATAAAGCCGTATCTGTTGATTTACCATTTATTATCGGACCTTCTAATAATGAAAAACCAACGGATGGAGGAGTTAACGGGGAATAAACAGCGTCAGTTGATTCTCCATTGTATGTATAAATCAAATTCAAAGTAGTATCGGTTCCTACAAGATCATCGCTTGCATTTCCAAGATCGCAATCGACCCAAAAAGAAATAAACATACTGTCAATTTGATTATGCTGAAAACCTTTATTTATCAAAGTATATTTTTTAAAATAAACATTGCCGGGCGCGCCGCCTTGATTATAAGCCCAGTATGTTGCATGAAGTTCAATGCCGAGAGGCATCGTGCCGTAAAGACTTTGAGTTAGAAGAGTATCCATGTCATTCGCAACAAAGTAACATGTTTGGTCAGCGCCGGGAACGCCGGGTATATCTGTACCGGGTTCATAAATGCCGTCACCGTTAACATCGGTAAACGGAGCGCCAAGATCATTTGCAGTTCCGTGAGCCGGCCAGTTTGTCCAGTCGGATTCATACTGTGTTCTTAATTGAGATTCTGTAACTGTTTGACCGCCTTCCGCATACGCCGCCACTTCGCCGCTAAGATCCACGGCGGGACCGCCAGGGTAGACATCCGGGCGGACACGGTAGACTGACCACTTTGAATCCGTAGGATCCGCAGGCATGCCGGTTGACAAAATTGGTCCCGGCTCTAACCCCGTGTTGTACGTAGAACCGCCAACTCTTACCTGCCCGGAATTATCGCCCTGAACAAAGCCGCCCCATAACAACCCGCTTTCAAATATAATATTTTTACCTGAACCCTTAGGGAATTCAGTTCCTTCAAGACCATCGTTTAAGTTGTAATCGCTGAAACCGGTATTCGACTCAAGCGCATTAAGGTTATTGATATCCATTCTTTGATTAGCAACCTGGCTGAAGGATATTTTAGACGGTTTACGCTTTCCATTATTATTATCTTTAGAATAAATGCCTGCACAAAGTAATGTTACGATTATAAATAGTAAAATTGATTTCATTTGGCTGCCCTTTTATAATTTAAGTTTAATTCAATATAAATAATTTCTTCTAAACGATAATTTTAATAAAATATGATTAGGAATTAACTGCGGTAAAGAATGCGGCAGTGCAGCTAATCCCAAAGTTAGATGAATTTATTAGCCGATGAATTGATAAGAATGGAAAAAAATAATAGTTCACCCGGCTGAAGGATAAAATGCTTTCCGTTAAAAAAAAAATTCATTTAGTAAAGTCCCCGGAATAAATTTAGCCCGAACCCTATTTAATTATTGGGATACAAAGTCTGAAACTTTTTTCCTGTAAATGTAATTTTAGTAAAAAAACAAATGATAATCAATTGTTTTTATACCCATAACTAAAGTCATGGGCTGCCTAATTGCATTATTCCCATAACTAAAGTCATGGGCTGCCGTTTATTTCAACAGTAATAATTTCTTTGTCTGCACAAAACTCCCCGCCTGTATCCTGTAAAAATATACGCCGGAGGCGTAACCGCTATTTGCGGAAAATTCAACTCTGTAATTTCCCGCCGTCTGCAGTCCGTTTACTAATACAGCGACTTCTTTTCCAAGAATGTTGTATACTTTTAATGTAACATTAGTTGTCTTAGGTATTGAATACTCAATAGTTGTATTCGGATTAAACGGATTTGGATAATTCTGATATAGTTTATAGTCTGCGGGTAATATTGCCGCTTCCTCTGCTTTAATAAAAGCGGTACTCCCGATTAATATCTGATACTCTGCTTGCTGCAACGGATTTAATACAATAGAATTATTCTCCTTCATATTATACAATTTTGCATTGTATGTATCCGCAAGATAGACTTCGCTTCCCTTAAAATTATTCACTCCCTCTGATTTAAGCGTTAATTGTTCTTTCCGCTTGTCAGTAATATTTATGTTAAAGGCTTGCCCGTTCCCCGCCGGCGGTCTGCTTTCCTTAAGAAGATACTTATAGGCAATTGAAAGTTTGTCGTTATGTATAGCCATACCGGCATCTTCAA
Organism: uncultured Ignavibacteriaceae bacterium; assembly: GCA_964618785.1. Taxonomy (GTDB): domain Bacteria; phylum Bacteroidota; class Ignavibacteria; order Ignavibacteriales; family Ignavibacteriaceae; genus FEN-1297. The sequence goes on from CAZUCY010000048.1 coordinate 4,578, forward strand.
AATCGCCGGGAGGAGCAAGTATATCATGACTGTTATAATCATTGCTTGAGGTTGAATCGATTGAAATAATAACAAATGATTTTTCTGTATCGCCCGAATTAAGAGACAGCCTTAATGAACTTGTCCCGTCATTCGCATTAAACGCCGTCGCTTTACTCAGAGTTTTACCAAGCGCGCTGCCGGGATTATACGGTATCTTTAGTAATGTTAAATTTTCCTGGTTATAAAAATAATACCCTGTATACGGAGCAAATGTCCCGGTTTCAGACCATGCGGCATTCCATGAAAAAATTATTGAATTCGAGCTTAAAGAGTTTTCTATAATAACACTGTCCCACATAACGCTATTTCCAAACGGATTTGAAATAATATTCCAGCCGTTATTTAAAGCTATTGAATATGTATTATCGGAATTTAACGTTACGGTATTTACAGTTTGAGATATGCTTATTTCATTCTTACTTATTAGCCAGAATCCATTTCCCGGTTTAAATGTGAAGGTTGATGTGCCGTCGTATTCATTTAAGTAATTATTTGTATTGCCGTTATCATAATAAGCATCCCAATCTTGTTTGGGTGTGCCTGAAATGAATTGTGTAAATGAAGCGCTTAAGTTTCCGGGTAACCCGATGAGTTTATAGCTTGAAGACAGAGTTGGATCGCTGAAGGTATAACTTTGACTTAATGAAATTGTAGAAGGATAACTATAATTAGTCGTAAACGTCATATCATAGCCATATTTTGTTCCTCCGCTGTTTGTAATTTTAACTCTGAAATGATACAATGTATATGGAGTTAAACTGCTGACATTAGCGCTTACATTAACATTTGAACTGCCTGTTACAGGGCTTTGCGCCGCTGTTACGGTAGTTCCGTAGCTTGTAGTTGTTCCATAATCAAATTGTACTGATGAGCTTATCCCGTCGGGATTTACTAATCCGTAGAGAGTAGCTGAAGTTGATGTTATATTGGCGGCAGAGTTGGTTATAGCTACTTGAGTAATAGTGGGGCTGCCCGTGCGATATACGCCATACCCATATGTACCGGCAAAGGCATAGCCGGAAGAATTTATTGCGAGTGACAAAATCTCGTAGTAGGGCAAGCCGGAGGGAGTCCAGGTTGTACCGTTGTTAACCGAAATATATGCGCCTGAATTTGTTCCCGCAAAAATATAACCGGATGAATTGACGGCTAATGATAGAACATCGCTTCCGGTTATACCGGTATTTGCCGCCGACCAGCTTGAACCGTTATTGGTTGAAAGAAATACTCCGCCGGCAGCCGTTCCTGCAAAAATGTAGCCGGCTGAATTAATGACGAGTGATTGAACGCTTGTATATGTTAAGCCGTTGTTTACCTGCGTCCAGGTTGAACCGTTGTTGGTTGAAAGATATATGCCTGCAGTGTTTGAGGCAAAGATATAGCCTGAAGAGTTGACAACTAATGCGTTTACACCGTTACCTCCCAAGCCGCTATTTTCCTGCGTCCAGCTTGTGCCGCTGTTGGTTGAGAAAAATACACCGGTATTTGTGCCTGCAAAAATATAGCCGGAAGAATTTATCGCCAATGAATAAACACTGGTGGTTGTCATACTGCTGTTTACGGGCGTCCAGCTTGAACCGTTATTTGTTGAAAGATATACTCCTGCATCCGTTCCTGCAAATATGTAGCCTGTTGAATTAATTGCCAATGACCGGATATTATTACTCGTCAAGCCTTCCTGGGTCCAGCTTGTACCGTTGTCCGTTGAAAGATATACACCGGAATTTGTGCCGGCAAAAACATAGCTGGATGAATTTATGGCTATTGAGAAAATCTGCTGAACATTGGGTCCATTGGTTGGCTGCCATGTCTGTGCATATAAAAGAGTAGTAAATGTTGAATCCGGTCCATAGGTTGTTCCCGCTGAGTTTGTTGCCTCGCATCTGAAATGATATAAGGTGTTTAAAGTTAAACCGCTGATATTAGCGTTTACATTTACATTTGAAACGCCGGTGATTGTAGTTTGTGCGGTTCTTATTGATGTGCCGTAACTTGTCGTTGTGCCGTAATCAAATTGAACTGCTGTGCTTAAGCCGTTGGCATTTACTATGCCGTTAAGAGTAGCCGTTGTCTGAGTAATATTTGTTGTTGTATTGGTTATTACAATTGGTACCGGGGCTAAAGTTGTGAATGTGGAATCAGCTCCATAACTGATACCGTTAGTATTTGTCGCTCTTATCCTAAAATGATATAATGTGTTTAGTGTTAAACCGGTCAGGCTAACGCTGTCGCTTATAGTTGTACTGCCGGTTACAGGACTTTGTATTGCTGCCACTGTTGTACCGTAACTTATAGTTGTGCCGTAATCAAATTGAACTGTTGTGCTTAACCCGTTGGGATTTACCGCGCCGTTAAGAGTAGCTGTTGTCTGTCCGACACTTGTGGCCGGATAAGTTGTTACAACAGCCGGATTTGGATTAAATATAGTAGTGAAACTCCAAATATTGGACCATGCGCTTGTTCCGTACGAATCAGTTGCATTCACCCTCCAGAAATACTTTAACTGATATGATAAACCGCTGATAGCTGCTGATGTGGCAGTAACTCCGGTTGTATCAAAAGTTGTTGTCTTAAAAGTGGAATCGGCAGACACCTGCAACCTATAACTTGCCGCACCTATAGAAACATTCCATGATAATATAGGGGAGACAGAAATTCCTGTTGAACCGTTTGAAGGGGCTGCGAGAATTGGGGAAGCAGGAATTGTATTAATGGAAGTCGGACTGCCGGTACGATATACTCCTCCCTCAAAAGTTCCGGCAAAAACATAACCGGAGGGGCTGACGCAGAGCGCCGCAACATTGTTATTTGCCAAACCGGACAGCGACCAGCTTGTACTGCTGTTAGTTGAGATATATGCGCCAAGATTAACGTAAGCCATGCCGGCAAAAATGTAGTCGGCGGCATTAATGGCAAGAGAATAAACATCGGGGTTGCCCGGCAAGCCGGTATTTTGCGATGTCCAGCTCGTTCCGCTGTTAGTTGAAAAAAATACTCCTCCGTCGTACGTACCGGCAAAAACGTAACCGGAGGAATTTACGGCGAGCGACCAGATAGTGTTATTAGTTAAACCGTTATTTACCTGTGTCCAGCTTGTGCCTTCATTTGTAGAAAGGAATACACCTCCGCCAACCGTTCCGGCAAAAATGTAGTTGAAGGAATTCACAATTAGTGAATGAATACTGCTTGTTGACAAACCGTTATTTACCGCCGTCCAGCTTGTACCGTTGTTTGTAGAAAGGAATACACCGCCTGAATATGTGCCGGCAAAAACGTATCCGGAAGAATTTACAGCTAATGCATATACAGCATTACTTCCCAACCCGGAACTTGCCGAAGCCCAGCTTACACCGTTGTTTGTAGAAAGAAATACGCCGGTATCAGTTCCGGCAAAAATGTAGCCGGAGGAATTGATTGCTAATGCCCGGACAGCGCTGTTGGTTAAACCTGTATTTACTGCCGTCCAGGTTGTCCCGTTGTTCGTTGAAAGAAATACCCCGTCGCCGCTTGTCCCGGCAAAAACATAACCGGAGGAATTGATGGCTAAGGTATTGACATAAGCTGTTCCGGTACCAAAACCCGGCAAGTAAGTGTAAAGGCTTGTTTGTATCCAGGTTATGGCAGAAGGCGTAGTAATAATACTGCCTTCAGTAATAATTGCGGCGGGAGTGCCCTGGTTAAACTCAAAAGTACCGTTAAAAGCCAAAGAAGACGTACCGGCGTTTATGTAGTGAACCTTCAATTGAACCAGCGTTCCGGAACCGGAAATAGCATTTGCAGATGCAAAGGCAACCTTAATTTGTTGATTCGCCGTATCGGCATTAAAAACAAGCGACCCGCCCGAAGCAACAGGTCCGGCAATTGCACTGTCTATAAATATTACACTTTTATTATAAGTCAGAGTAAATTGAAAAGCTGAAACATTCTGACCGGTCAAGTTACTTACGGCAACATCTATCCATTCCGGCGGAGCGCCTTGTACCCGTGTAAAAGTAGGAAGACTAACGCTGTCCTGCGCCGCTCCATTGTTTAAAGTAGTAAATGTTGAATCAGCTCCATATGTGGTTCCCGCTGCGTTTGTCGCCCAGCATCTGAAATGATATAATGTGTTTGGAGTTAAGCCTGTTAAGTTTGCACTTACATTTACATTTGAACTGCCTGTTACCGGGCTTTGTGATGCAGTTACCGTAGTGCCGTAGCTTGTAGTTGTTCCGTAATCAAATTGTACAGTTGCGCTTATCCCGTTGGGATTAACCGTGCCGTTGAGTGTAGCGGTTGTAGACGTTATGCCGGCAGCGGAGTTGGTTATAGCGGTTTGAGCAGTAGTGGGTCCGCTTGTAATATAATCTCCTGCGCCATAGGTTCCGGCAATAACGTAGCCGGAAGAATTGATGGCTAATGCGCTTACATTGTAATTTGATAAACCTGTCAATGACCAGCTTGCACCGTTGTTTGTTGAAAGATATAGACCATTAGTATAGTAACCCGTAGCGGCAAATATGCTGCCGGAGGAATTTATTACTATAGCATATATTTCTGTAATGTTCGGCAAACCGGAATTTATCTGCGTCCAGCTTGTACCGTTGTTTGTTGAAAGAAATACTCCTGAACCGTATGTTCCGGCAAAAATGTAGCCGGATGAATTAATAGCTAATGACTGAACATCGGCATTAGTTAACCCGTTATTCACCGGCGTCCAGCTTGCGCCGTTGTTGGTCGAAAGGTACACGCCTCCGCCCCAGGTTGCAGCAAAAATATAGCCGGATGAATTGATCGCTATTTGGCGAAGACTGAGATTGGTCAAACCATTATTAATCTGTGTCCAGCTTGCACCGTTGTTAGTTGAAAGATATACGCCTTCACTATCCGTCCCGGCAAAAATGTAGCCGGCGGAATTAATAGTTAATGCGAACACATCGTTATTTCCCAAACCGTTATTTACCTGTGACCAGCTTGTTCCGTTGTTAGTTGAAAGGAATACACCTGAACCATACGTTCCGGCAAAAATGTTACCGGCGGAATTAACTACCCATGTCCGGACAAGGTCATTAGATAAACTATTATTTATCTGCGACCAGCTAACCCCGTTATCCGTTGAAAGAAATGAACCATCGCCGTTTGTTCCGGTAAAAATATATCCCGAGGAATTGACGGCTACTGATAAAACAAAAGGCGCTTCGGAAGTGCCTAACCCCTGCAGCTGATTAAAAAGACTTGTTTGCTGCCATGATATTTGTGCAGGTAAATTAGAAATAATAAAAAAAGCAAGAATAAATATTTTAGCTATTACTCCACGTTTAAAACTCAGTAAAAATGTATTCATAAATTATCTTACCTCAATTAATTTCTTTTTTTAAAATAAACGGAGCGCTGTAAATAAATAATTTCATTAACTACGATGTTGGTTAATTATTTTAGTACATTCATTTTTAATGTTTTAATAAAATTACCTGCTTTTATTCTATAAATATAAATACCGGAAGCAGCCTTGCGCCCGGAATCATTCGTGCCATCCCAGGTAATATTATAATAACCCGCTTGCTGAAATACGTTAACTAGGGTCTTAACTTTTTGTCCGAGTATATCAAATATCGTCAAACTTACATGTGAATCCTGAGCAAGCTGATAACTAATTACTGTTGAGGGGTTGAATGGGTTAGGATAGTTCTGGCTTAACCCAAACTGACCCGGAACCGTTTGAACTGTAAAACCGCTTATCTGTGAATTAAGGTTTGCATTTAATTTAGCAGAGCCATTAATAACAAACTTTGCGCCTTTATTTTTAAGATTTAAACTTATCGCAGCAATTGTACCGTCTGTTAAAGGAGTTACGCCTGCCATAGCAATCTTTAGCGCTCCATTAACATAATTGTGAACCATTAACCATCCTTTAGGTAAACCGGCGGCAACGTTATTAACATCCGCATACCTGCTGTCAATATTCAATTGAAGATAGCAGGCATGAATACCCTGAGATTTCTGAAGAATGATCGGAATTGTAACTAAATCAGAATTTTCCTGTGAACTCATTTGCCCGACAGAAATGCTTCCCATCTGAGCCTGGGCGGTTTTTGGAAGGGAACCGTCAGGGAAAGTTCCATAAGCAGTTGCATAAAGTACCCAATAAGCATCATTAGCTGTTATTCCTGGATTTCCGTCAACTTCTGCTTCAGCTAATTGCTGTGCATTTAATGTATCTAAATCAGCAAGGTATTTAAGGACTAAGGAAGCGCTATAAGCATCGGGACCGCCGCTTGTATTTCCATCAACATCTCCGCGTTTTAATATCAAAGTATCAATAGTTGAGAAAAAGCAGCCGGTTGAACCGCCGTCTATTAAGTAACCGTTTGAAAGCGAAACAAAATTAACGAAGGAATAAGTAGTTGTATCCACATCATATTGAATTTCACTAGTCAGTGAATCAATATTTATTTTTGCCAGCAAGCCGTTGACGCCGCCGGCAAAAGCATAATCCGTATTAGGGACAAAACAAACGCTATAAGCAAGAACTGGAAATTTTTCTATATATAGCCATGATATGCCGCCGTTTACAGTAAGCCAAACTGTAGAATCTGCTTTTGCTACAATACCGGTATAGGCATCTTTAAAAGCTTCGGCATATGAAGATACCGTTGAATCTAATGAACTATTGCCGACAGAATTGAACTTCCAGTCTTTCCCTAAATCACTGGTGGACCATATACCTTCATATAAATTGCTGTTATAATTATAATAACCTAATAAAAAAGCATTTGAAGGAGGCTGAAAACTTACAACATCATAGTTCGCGTATCCTAAGATGAATGTATTATTATTCGTCCATGTTTTTCCACCATCGGTAGTCTCTAAAAATGCCATAGGAGCGCCGGACGCCGAGACAGGCTGGTCGCCAACCGCTACGCCGTTAGTCGGCGTAAAAAATTTTATTTTGTCTATATAACTGGTTATGGAAGTATCGCTGAATGAAACTGTCCAATTCAATCCGGCATCAATAGTTTCATAAATAGTTCCATTGCCGCCTGCGGCAAAAATTGTCGAAGTATCTATAAATTCAAGCCAGGATATCGTTTCATTACTATCTATTCCGCTATTTCTGAGCTGCCAATCATTTAGATTGGATAAGCTTGCTCTTACAATCTTTCCTGAGTCTCCGCACATCCATACATTTCCGGAATCTTCGGTTATATACCAGAAAGCTATATTGGAATATTCAGAAGGCAGCGTATGTTTGTAAATTGTCAGATTTAACGAACTATTATTTGTTATTTTCGGAAGCGGCTTTATACCGACTGTGCTGCTTCCGGTAAATAAGTTCGTACCTGAGGCGGGCAAGAGGTTGACAGGTCCTCCGCAAAGTCCCTTTGTTTGCAGCCTCTGTGCATTTACAGCAACTGCACAAATCAGCGATAAAATAAATAGTAATTTTTTATTCATAAAAAGTCCGCAGATTTATATTCAAAATTATTGGTGTGTTACGATTTTAAATAAACACACTATTTTATTCCTTTTATTTTCCGGTTAAATCAATCTTTTTTCCACATAGTACCTTTGGAGCGGTTTTATTTCAAGATCGAATAATTTTTCTATAATAATTACACTCCTTCGGAGTTTTTAAGACTGAATAATTAATTCCTTTTTACAAAAACAAACTGCCCGCCTTCATCGCCTGTCTCTCTTACAACCTGTAATAACGGGGTTTGTTCAGAGTTGTTAGTGACTGCAATTCTAAAATCATTAAAAAGCTGGGATGCATCCCAATATTTGTTTTTATTTTCTTTTAACGATTTAAGCAGATAATACGTAAAGATTGAATGCCCTTCTTTTCCGGCATCTTCAACTTCTTCCAATCCGCCCGATGTAATTGCAATCCTCGAGGTCTTGCTGAATACTTCTTTATAGTATCTCTCCATATTATTAGGGTCAAAAGGAATGCTTTCAGCGGACTTCCCTCTGAAAATATCGCCGGCAAAACAAGCATCGCTTATTAATAATGTATGCTTAGCCGGTATTCCGCTTAGAAATGTCTTTACATCACTGTTGGATATAAAATCCGCCATTGAATTTGATTTTGCATCTACCGGAACCCAGAATCCTTTGTTAAGTTCCTTTTTAAACTGTCCATGTCCCGAATAATAAATAAGCAGGTTGTCGTCAGGCTTCATTGTTGTAGTAAGTATTTCTAATTGATGAATTATATTGCTCCTGGTCGCCTGCTGATCTAAAAGTGTTATTACTGAATCGAACATGTAATCATTTTTCAGTACATTTGCCACTTCCCGGGCGTCGTTTACTGCATTGGTTAAAGTGGGCCAGTAACCATCGTAAGAATTAATTCCTATTATCAAGGCAATATACCTGCCCGCCGTAATTAAAGATTCCAAATTCCTTGTAACAATAAAAGTATCTATAGTTACACTATATTTTTTATCCGTTGCTTTAACAATTAATTGATTATCACCCGTCTGCAGGAATAAGCTGATATTAAAATCTCCGTTTGGCTGCACAGAAGCTTCACGGTTATTTACGGATACTTCCAGAACACCGCTGTCGTCTATCGCCTGCCCTTTAAGCAGTATAACATCGGTTTTACTGATAATTTTAATTCCCCTTGAAACGGGCGGATCAATTATTTTTATAACCGGTCCTGCTAAGTTAGGAGTCCAATTTACAATTATATTTTTATCCGATGAATTACCCTGCTTATCAATAGCTTTTATTTTAATATTATTAATGCCGTAAGTAAGTTCACAGTTTATATAGAACCCGCCGTTATTCATAAGTGAAGCATTTTTATCATTTATTAGAACTTCTTCAGTCCCGGCTTCTGTTTTAACCATGCCTCTTATTGTCAGCATTTTATCTGCGACCGGTAATATGCTGCCTTCACTTATTTGCGGTTCAAGCAGTACAATTTGAGGCTTTATTACAGGCGGCATGTATAGAATTGTGAATTTAAGGGCGGAAGAATTCTGATAATTATCAACCGCAGAGAATTGGATTGTATTTGAACCCTTTATGAGATCAATAGTTTTAGTGAATTGATTTTCTTTTGTAAGAGGTTCAGCCGTATTATTTATAAATAAATTTATGCCGTTGTTTTCAGCAGAAACACTGCCGTTGATAGTAAAAGAATTACTATTTACAGACAGCGTATCGCCGTTGTGAACATCCGGGTGGGTCAGTGTAATAACAGGAGGATTTTTAGAGGGGATTAACCTCCCAACCTGTGTAGTTCCTGTTATTTGCGCATAAGCAGAGAAGCAGACCAAAAATGAAAGCGATATTGTTATAATAAATTTCATGTTACACACTCCTTATTAATTTAATTAAGGTCTCGCCGGAGGGGTCGGAAATGTGAAAGACGGACTTGTGCCGGTACTTGCCGACGAACTTTTCTTACCTGCCAGGACGGCGGCAGCTCCACCTCCTAATGCTATTACGCCAACGTAAACATACCATGCAATTCCGCCTCCGCTTTTAATTTCAACCGCATTTATTTCAAAGTAATAATCTTCCCCCGTTAGGCTTTCTTCTTCCTGCGGAGTTAAATTCCAGGTTATTTTCCTCTTTCCATCTGCATATTTCCCCTCTCCAAAATCACCGGTAAGTAATTCCGGTTTCAGATTAAAATATGAATTTGAAGTCCTTTTAAGAACAACGGATATATCATACTGCTGTTCCGAATCCCCCTGGAAATCATAGTAGATGGTTATTTGATGCTTAGAATATTCATAAGAAGTATTTATTTTGTTTTGTGATAAACCTGCACAAAACGGCAGCATAAAAAATATGAAAATTATCAATACCCGGATTTTTATTAGTTTCATAAATATCTCTCTACTAATTTTCTATTTATTCAATGGTTTAGGAATTTCTACTAAAATAGGGACAACAATTTTTCCGCGGCTTATTGCATTAAACTTAATATCATCAACGTCTGAAAATTTAATGTTATCGTTATCCACCCGTATATCTTTAACGGCATCATTTAATCTCTCTTTAAAATTTCCCGTACCGCTTTCAATCTTTTTTATAATATCGCTTATATCTAAACTTTTTTTCGAATATAAGAAACAATAATAGGTTGAACCGGCAGCGGTATCAATCATGTTATAATGATCTTCATCGGGAATAGCTATATCATTCTTTTTGTAAGGAAGATAGGCAAGCATTTTTTCATTAAACGGGAAAATTTTAGTTACCTTGCAGGAATTATCGGAACCCAAAGCATATACATAAGCAGGCTCATTGTTTGAAATTCTGAGTTCAAATAAAGTTTCGGCAGGATAAGAATTCTGCATTACAAAATATTCGCCGTTAAATGCTGTTTTCATTCCCTTTCCGCTGCTTTCAGTAAACCGTAAAGAACCGGTCAAGTCGGGGGTATTGGCAGGATCATTTGGTTTGTTAAGGACTTCAAAAGCATAAACACAAAATTTTTGGAAATCGGGATACCGCATCCAGGTAAAACCTCTATTACCCCAATTTGTCCCCCAGCTGTTTATAAGCTCAAAAGCCCCGCCGAATTTGTTATCATCATATCCTATCACGGTAATCCCGTGCCCGGACATCCTGTCGGAATTATAATCGCTGCTGTCCGGGATCCAGACTTCCGTAGCATTATTAAATGATTCAGGACAGTTCATGGCAATTACAACGGGTCTGTCATTTGAGATACTTTTCTTTACATACATACTTTTGTTGTCAGTGCGGGAATTAGCAACTTCTCTATATTCAATTATTTTATATTCCTCTGCGTGCAGTTTATCACTTTCCGAAACCTCTCTACCGCAGTCATAACTAAAGTCGTTTAATTTTTCACAGCCCATATTTTTCAGTATATTAAGGGCATCTACAATAGAAGTGCCTTCATTACAGTCCTTTCCAAATCTGATTTGGTTGTAAACAAAAGAGGGGGAGAAGGCGTTGTTGTCGATAGTTGAATGATTCCATCCGGATTTGATTGCTTCAAGGATAGTTCTTGCAGCATAGGCAGTACTCCAGCCGGCGCAAGTGCCAAATGAGCCCTGATAACCCGGAGTAGGAGCGTATTGTTTTAATGAATATTTTGAGGGCACATCATTATAGTCGCCCCTCATTAAAGGCGCAGCAACCGGGCTGTTGACAAACAGCGAATCATTTAATAAAACCCCTCTTCCATATTCCTGTGAATATGCAATTGTTTGAGGAATGAAAATGCTAAAAAGGAATAATTTAATTGTAAATCGTGTTATCATTATCCGCCTATACCGTAATAATAAATCATTCTGGTTAATTTCATTTTTAAAAGAAAAATTGCAAACATTTTCTTATAAACATCTACATCCGGCGCCAATTGAAGCGCCTTTATGTAAGCATTAAGCGCTTCAATATTCAGTTGATTATCCCGGTAAAAAGAGGCATAAATAATCTGGGTAATTGCAGTAGTATCTTTCCCGAATATTGAATTCAATTCATTTATCGAATCCCTGATTGCTTTCAATTTACCGGAAGACGGTACCATAATGTAATTGGTATCTGAAGAAACCCCGGAATGATCATAATCAAAAACTATCCATTTGTAATTTGTACCGCTGTTCAGGTGGATTAAGCTAACGGGACAATCAAACGCAGTATCGGTCAGTACTTTCATATATAATGTAACATCACGATTATTTAACAGTTTAAAGATGTAATTAGATGAAGTTGTATGCGGGTACCATTTGAAAACAATATTTGAATCAATTACTAAAGACCGGGAAGGTATACCCGTTTCTATAAAGTTTGCCCGTTTTCTAACAACAGCGCCAATTGATTTCATCTCTTCGGAATCTTTAGCTTTTGCCGTCAACTCATTAATAACATACTCGGTAAATTTTTTATTTGAGGATTTATAGTTGTTTTTAATTGAGTTTTTAAGCTGGTTGAAATCATACACTCCCTCTTTTTTAATTTCAATAGAAATACCGCTTGAAAATACCAAACCCGCATATTCATTATTCCCGACTTTAAGTTTTTCACCCGGGTTTATCTTATCTCCGGTTTTAATATCTATCCAATTAGTCCTGCCGCTTTTAAGTAAAGAGATTTTTCCCTGCGCGGCTAAAACAGTAAAATAGTTGTCCTGCGCAGATAAAGTACTCATACCGGTTATTATAAAGGAAACAAATAAAATATGTAAAATTATTTTCATAACATGACTCTAATTATGAGTTCATGAATAATTGGTTGTAATTCCTTCAAATTATGCATTTAATATAACAAAATATCTTTAATAAGGAAATAATAACAACATTATTAATATATTTTACTTTCTGATATAGTCTTTCCAGATACGATAGCCTGCTAAAAACAAAGCGCCGGAAAAATTCAAATCTCCCATTATATTTTGGAACTCTGTCGGTTTTGACTGTAAATAAATATTATTCAAATAATCTAAAAGCTCTTTTTTATTTCCCGAAAAAGAGTATTCTACCGGCGATGTTAATGATAATGCAGATAAAGATAATTTATCGTCATTAAAAGAGGCAGTATCAATAAATTGGAAATGCCGTCTTAATAAAAATACTGCCTCCGGCGCTAATAACTTAGTTCCTTTAACCAGGTCATTAGGCATTATATTAAATTTTGTAACCGTATCCTGCTTCCGATTAATAATATTGCCCGGTTTAATCTGGATAGTATCTGATGTTTCCGAAGGCAATACCTGGCAATTAAGACCTTCTGCAATTAAACAGAAATAAATAATAAACGATATACGGTTCATTTCAATCTTCCCTGACTTATTAAGGGATAGAATTTTCAAATATTTGTGATTAAGTTTTAGTATAAAATGTAATTTAATAAGTAATAATAGCACATAAAACATAATAATCTTACAAATTTTAAGAATAACCAGAAAATAAAAATTTTGAAAAATGGGATTAAATTATACAGCCAAACGGGGGGATTGATTTTAAATGATTAAATATACGTTAACCATTTTTTTATCTTTAATAATTTTATCGACAATTAATGCCCAGCAATTAAGCAGCAGGAAATTAGATTCATTATACAACTCCGCTGTTAAGATAAAAAGACCCGGACAGTTAAGAAACAATATTCCGGCGGTTAGTGCGGTTACTCCTCATCTAAAGAGCGCAACAAGCTTATTTAATGCGTTAAGGATGCAATTACCATTTTTTAATAATCAACAAAGAAGCATATTAGACACCATGCTTGAAAGGCCAGTTACGGATACAAGCGTTGTTACGCCGGGAGGTTTTTTTAGAATACATTATGACAACAAGGGTGAAACGGATACTCCGACGTACAATATGGATTCGTTAGCTTTAGCTTTGGATTCGGTCTATAATTATGAAGTAAACTACATCGGGTTTCCTCCCCCGCCTTCGGATAACGGAGCCGGCGGCGACGACAGGTATGATGTTTATGTGCAGGATATAGGATATTATTACAGTTATACCGAGCCTGAAACTGAGACCCCGCCGGGGTCAGGCAAGTACACGTCATTTATTGAGATTAACAATGATTATACTGGTTTCTACACAACCGGCATAAATGCGGCAAGAGTTTCTTGCGCACATGAATTTGATCATGCAATTAATATCGGGAATTATATTAACCGGTATTTTGCCGGCGATGAATTTTTCTATGAGCTTTCCGCTACTGCTATGGAGCATTTTGTATTCAGCGCTATTAAAGACTACCTGCAATACCTGCCTTCATATTTTGATAATCCTCAAAACAGCTTTGCTGTCAGCGGATCAATTCAAGAATTCGGTCTGGGTATATGGAATATATACCTTAAGGACCGTTTCGGCGGGTTTGATATAATCAAAAAAGAATGGGAGCTTATGCCTACTGAGGTAGCCATGGATTGTATAAACGATGCAATCCAGCAATATGGTTCATCATTTGGAGCAGAGTTAAATAACTTTGCAATATGGATGTACTATACTAATTACAGAACCATCCCGGGAAAATATTTTGAAGATGCATCTTACTACCCTCTTGTGGCGCCTTTATCTACCTTGAATTTTAATCCCGGCAAACTATTTCAGTTAGCCGCCGGACCGTCGTCAAATAGTTTTGTTACAATTGTAAACCCGGTTTCGATTGATACTTTAGTTACTATCATAACAAATTCCGATGTTCAGGACGCAATAGTTAATACAGATGCACTTTATCCTTTTGACATAAGCGTATATAATTCCGCCGTCAGCGGTGCAGTAGAGATAACCAATAATTATTTTATTAATTTCTCCGCCCCTAACGGCGCATTTTGGACGAGAGGTCAAATTCTCAATAATGCAGTTATTGATTCCGGGCAAAGCGCGGCGGGACCCATAAATTATCCCTTCCCATCGCCTTTCGACTATCAAAAAAACGCTTATATATATGTTCCAATTATTCCTGTAAACAATATCAACGTTCAATTTAATGTATACACGATTGCCATGAAATTAGTTTATTCTTCAAATCAGCCGTTTAATTATTTCAACGGTAAAAAGGTTATAAAGTGGAACGGGAGAAATTCAAATAATAACAAACTCCCAACCGGGGTATATATTTATACTGTCAGCTCCGGGGGCAGCCTGACAAAGGGGAAATTAGTTATCTTTAATCAATAATTCATAGAGACGGGGCATGCCCCGTCTCACAACGTTATACGTAAAAGGTTAAGGATTCTCACCGTTTTGACTCGGCTCTTTCTCGACTTGATGGTCGTTTGACTTACAAGAAGTTGATAGAAGATTGACGTTTTTTATAATACAAGTTATTATTAAATTAAGTATAGTATCGTGAATCTCTTTTACATCCTGACTATCAACGTCATCATTTAGGTATTTGCTTATTTCCCAACTTATAAATTTATTTAAGGAGTCTTTCGTGGGTATAGATGGGAAGAATGGTTCGGTTACAATTGCTTGGGGGCAATTATTATCGATGGTCGGATTAATATCGGTAAATTTTGTTTCTCTGGAATATTCAATGATAAATGCCGTATCGAAGTTAACATCAACAGATTTGAATATTACAGTTCGTTTATTGTCTGGCGATTCATTCACTATTTTGTTAAAAAAACTCACAAGAATAATCCATTATAAATTTGATGATGAAATAATTAAATCTTTCAAAGAGGTATATAATTCATTAGATACAGTTGGCAAAAAGAGAAATAAATATATACATTCGAAATACTATATTGATAAAAACAAAAACATATTTAGATTTAAGATTAATCCCAATTCTGAAACATCAGTAGTCGAAATAGAAAAAGAAGAACTAAAAACTATAGCAAATCTTTCCACTGAAATTAAAGAAGCGGAAAAACAATTATTATTATTTGTTGACGAAATCATATTAAAATTTCCACAATATTTTAAGGATACAAATGGAAACAACCAAAACGAAACCGAACAAAAAAACAACCAAGAAAAAACTTGAAAAGCCGCTCAAGCTTAATATGAGTTTTGATGAAGCTATTAAGAAAATCATAAATGTAAAAGTCCCTAAAAAGGAATAAAGGAAATTTTTTATGCCTAATCTTGAAGGCCTTAAAAAGCTTTGGGATGATTTTGAAGCACAAAAACAGCCGACTATAGAAGGTATGCGTGAATTATTCATACAAATTGTTAAATTACAAACTCGTGTTTTGGCACTTGATGAAATACTCATTTCTTTCCTCGCTGAAGCAAAGGGTGTAGAAACAAAAGAAATCTTTGATGAATTAGATAAAAAATACGACGAATGGTGGAAAACCCTTTCGGCTTTTTATCCGAATATTTTATAATCCAACCACTTTTAATATATCTTTCGGCAAGTTCATTTTTTAAGTTAGTCATTGTATATCTCCCTTTCCCTATATTCATGAGAGTAAAAATATGAAATTAATTTTTCCCAAAAACCCGTTTTATTTACCAGACTTTTATGATTTGTGGATTAGACCAACTCAATCCCTTATCAGTAGAAAGATAAATATTACCATCATAAGTACCCACAAAGAGATTCGTATCACTCAATAGATTCATAGTAGTGATCCGAACTGGGGAACTTGGAAGGGTTACCCAACTTTTACTACTGTCAATAAATCGGTAAATACCATGGGTCGAAGCATTTGCAAAAATGTCTGAATCACTAACTGCTATAGATAATATTGCTTCTTGAGGTAAACCAAAACCCATCCTTGACCAATATTTCAAATTATTTGAATATCTATAAACTCCTCCGCCATTATTAGTTCCTACATATATATTTGTATCTTTTACCACTAAACAAGCAACAGATAAATCACTTAATCCAGAGTCAATAATTGACCAATTTGCTCCATTATTTGTGGATATAAAAACTCCTTTGTTTGAAGTACCTACAGAATTCAGAAAAGGAATTCTGGTTAGCTTTAAAAAATAAAATTAAATAATTTTGGAATTTCGTTATGCTTTGTAAGAAATAATTGGATAGCTGACTCTACATCCTCTGTTTTATGTGTGCCGTAATTATCCATTATCATGTGCAAATCTAATTAGCTAAATATCATAATTCCATATTAAATGTATTTACCAAATAATCAAAACTAAAATTAGTTTGTACAATTGTATGTGGTATTAAGATATATTTCCATGGTTTTCCTCCATTGTCCGATGTATAATCCGATGCATACTTGCAATAAACTTTTGCGGCAGTAGCTTTTTCCTGAACTTCGGAATCATCTATATCGCTTTCTTTCTTTATCTCAATCAGATAAATTGAATTACCCGTTTCTACAACAAAATCCGGACGATACTGACGTGAATTATGGCGCCAATAAATTTTGAATTGATTAGGTGCCGGACGTAACCACTTTTTAACTTCGGTATCCTGTTCAAGTATAATCGAAAAATCCTTTTCGGCTTTTGAATCAAACTTGTAAAGTGTATGGTATGCCTTTTTGAAGCCAGTAAATACTTTTGTCGGAATTAAAGACGTTGGAGTTATTGTTTCTTTAAAATCACATATAGAATCCTTTGTAAACTTGGTATAATTATGCTCTTCTATTCTTGTATATGCTTTTACATCAATAACAGGTATTTCAAATGAAGGACTTTCATAATAGAAATTCTCCATCAATTGTTTGAAAATAAAATTACCAATTTCACGTTTGTTATATTGGACAACATTTCTTAGTCCATCTTCATCTAAATACGTCTTGAATTTATCCAAAGCTTGTTTAGCTAGTTTAAATAAAATTGCAGATTGTGAATCATAGTCTATCTCGGAATAGTTTATTAGTTCATTTACAATAAGATTTTCCGGCGTATCGAGAATATTTTTACCTCCACCTTTTAATGTCTCTGTGTCATTCTCTTGTTCCCGTAATTTTTTAATTAATATTTCTTCTGATACTGGTTGATAATTCAATGCTCTTACATCAAGATCGAACTCTTTAAATCCGGTTTTAATTTCACTGTTTGGCTGAATTGTAATACGTGGTATTTCGATAATATTCTCAGTGAATTCTTGAACTACAGCTTCATATCTTTGCTTAGCTTCCTTAACAAGTTCAGTCGCAAACATATTCTGCTGAGGATCGCTGTATATCTTTTCTTTTATTTTTTCAAAAGCAATTATTTGAATCTCTTCCTTTTTTAAATCGCTTACATTTTTAACATCTTTTTCTTTATTAAGTTCCGGAAGAACTTCGTTAATTATATGTGTAACCTCCAGCTCAATTATTGCCTTTTGTTTTTGTTCAGGTGCTGCAATTGCTTCAATCTGCTTCTTTTGTTCTTCGTATTTTTGTTGAGTAGTTGAAACTGAGACAACTACTTCTTTTGATTGATTTAGCTCTTGTTCATCAATGATAATTATATTTTGTTGTTTGATAATTGAATCAGGTTTATTTGCTTCATCGATTATCTCCTGGAATTTATCATGAGCAACAATTGTGAGTTTATCGACTTTATCTGTGCCGGTTCTTATTCCATATGGAAGACGTAAACCTCTTCCTATTGTCTGCACACGCAAAGTCATTGCGGCGGCTGTCCTTAATGGGATAATGGTATAAAGATTCGTTACATCCCAGCCTTCCTTAAGCATGTTAACGTGAATTACAATTTCTATTTTGTTATCAAAGCTTTCGAGTGAAAGGAGTTTAGCAACATTTTCCTCCTTTTCTTCCCCTGATTGGTTTGAATGAATCTCCATCACTTTATCTGCATAGTAGCCATTAAAGAAAGATTGAGATATGATTAAATCCTTAAGCCGCCCGGCATGTTCAGTATCTTTTGCAACAACCAATACGAAAGGTTTTACCAAACTAACCTTGGCATCCAGTGAATATTTATATAATTCTACTTTTGTCGCTTCATGGATACGAATTCCGTCTTCCAGTTTTATACGGTCCAACTCTTCTACTGTGTATTGAGCTGGATTAAAGTCTTTCCTTGTTGCAACTGCCGGTTCTTTAACAAAGCCATCCTGAATAGCTTTGGCAAGGGAATACTCATAAACAACATTTTTGAATTTAATCGTATGCCCGGCTCTTTCAACTTGAGGAGTTGCGGTAACTTCCAAACCAAGGATTGGGCTAAGCTCATTAAGAACTTCCATTCCTCTATCGGCGCGGTAATGATGGGATTCGTCCATCAATAAAACAAGATCATTTAAATTGGAAAGATAATTGAAGTAAGATTCGCCAAGATATTCAGATAAGCGTTTTATTCTTGGAATGCTTCCGCCGCGAGTTTCTGCATTAATCTTTGAAATATTGAAGACATTTATGTGAACATCAGATTTAAACATTTCTGTCTGGGAAATCTGATCATAATTATCACCGGTTATAATACGCGGCTGGTTTGTAACAAATTCACCTATCCCTTGAAATACGTATTTAGGACTTGTTGTGCTTGAAAAATCGTCTATCAATTTATTATAAACAGTTAGATTTGGAGCGAGGACAAAAAAGTTCTTAATTCCTTTCTCAAGATAAAGATAAGCAATAAATGCACCCATTAATCTTGTTTTACCAACACCTGTTGCGAGGGAAAAACAAACGGATGGAAATGTTCTTTCAAAGTCGGAACATGTTGGAAAAGCACTTTTTACCTTTTTTAATTCAGATGTAAGATACAATTGCTTTTCTTCTTCGGTAGGAAAGGAATTATTTCTAAGCGATAATAATTCAACCAGGTTTGATAATATATTTAAACTTTCTTCTTGTGGAGGGCGAAGACTTAATCTATTACGAATGAGATTCACATTTTTATTCATTATTCCTCCGTATCAGTTTTCGTTCCATATCAAACTGATCTTTTTGGCATAAAATTTCATTTTTCAATTCTTTTTCTGTTGGTAAATAAGGAAAATACTTTGAAATGAAAATCTGTTTCTGTTTTTCGGGAAGAGTGTATTTGATAACTGCATTATTTTTTTCTGCGCAAAGTATTATTCCGATTGTATCATTTTCATCTTTTAGCTTTTGAGTACGATTATAATAATTAACATACATTTGCATTTGTCCAATATCCTGATGTGTAAGTTTGCCGACTTTTAGATCAAAAAGAAGATGACTTTTTGTAAGGCGGTTATAGAATACCAGATCGATATGATAATGATCGCCACCCAGAGTAATGCGCTTTTGACGAGCGACAAATGAAAAACCTTTCCCCAGTTCCAGAATAAATTTTTGAAGGTGATCTATTAAAGCTTTCTCCAAATCTTCCTCATAATATTTTTCAAGCTTTTCGAGACCAAGAAATTCCAGCACATAAGGATCTTTAATTACATCCTGCGGCTTTATAACTTCTTGTCCTTTCATAGCGATCCTTGTAACAGCCTTTTTATTTTTACTTAAAGTCAGCCGTTCAAATAAAAGTGAGTTGATTTGTCTTTCAAGTTCTCTTGTGCTCCAATTAGAATTTGCGGCTTCGTTCATATAAAAAAGACGGGCTTCTATTTTTTCTAATTTGAGTAAGAGCCGGTAATGTGTCCAGCTTAATTCAGAGCGAAGGTAATCTATTAGGTCAATTGATTCGTCACCCTTTGCGTTACTTTTTAACTGAATAGCGGATTCTCCACTCTTTGCGTGGAGATTTGGAGCACTGAAATTTTTTAATTCTCCACGCAGTGCGTGGGGAATTGGGAAAATGATAAAAAATTGTCTCATATACCAAAGATTGTTTTCGGAAAATCCTTTTCCAAAATCTTTTGTCAGCCGCTCAGATAATTCTTTTATAAGAAAGCTTCCATAATCAGCACGCCTTTTCCCTTTTTGTTCTGCTTCTACAATTAACCTGCCGATATTCCAGTAGGCTTTCACCATAAGAAAGTTTACTGTACGGTAAGATCTTTCGCGTGCATTTTTTAAGATGGTTTTTATATCAATGTACAGATTTTTGGGAATTAATGTTCTCTGTTTCATTTGTCCCCCCCTGCATAATCAGAAAATAGATCGGGATTTGCTGAATCGTTCTTTATAATTTTCTTTTTATCCGGCCCTTTAGGAATAAATTCAGACTCACCCGTATCAACGGGCATGTTGATAATATTAAGGCTATAATCTTCTTTACCAAATTCACATCTTCCTAAAAGCATCTTAGGTAT
>CAZUCY010000049.1:0-25005 GCA_964618785.1 uncultured Ignavibacteriaceae bacterium
GGGTTTTCAGAATTACCTGATTTATGGGAAACAATCTGCAAAACGGCATCTTTGAGATCAGGGGAAAGAGCAGTAAGGCGAATGTTTCCGCTTTTTTCAGTTGATTGGATTACAGCAAGAGCCAGTCCATTAAAGGCATTACGCTGTTTACTTTTCATCATAGTACGGTCTTCAGAGTTGCCGTTATCAGAGCCAATTAATGTTCCTTCTCCTTCGATTTTAAATTCGATAGGGTTATCTGCATCCGGGACAACGAGTCCATTTTCATCAACAATTTCAACTTTAACATTAACAATGTCATGCTCATCTGCATTTATATCGTTTCTATCAGCTGATAATCGAATAGCGGCAGGTTTAGAAGTTGTGCGCACTTCTTCACTGAAGATTTTTCCGTCTTTTTTGCCAACCACTTTCAAAGTACCCGGTTCATAAGGTACATCCCATGAAAGATGTAAGTCCGAAGTAGTTGCATTGACAAACGGGTGAGCAAACTTATTCCAACCACCTGAATTGCCTTGCTGCGGAAAAACAACAGATTTAATACCAAAGGATTTACCATTAAGGAAAAGTTCAACACTATCACAATTAGTATAAGCAATTACAGGGACAACCTGCCCTTCGTGACCAGCCCAATTCCAATGAGGGAAAAGATGGAGAACGGGTTTGTCCGTCCACTGGCTCTGATAAAAATAATACCCATCTTTAGGAAAACCGCAAAGGTCAAGCACGCCTGAATTAGAATTTTTATTGGGCCAATTGGCTTCACCAAGATAATCAACGCCAGTCCACATAAAATCACCAATAACATAATCATACACGGAAGTAAAGCGCCATAATTGTTCAGCCTGGACAATAGCACCATAATTATATGAAAAAATGGAATGACCCGGTTGCAGAATTGATTGATTGGAGACAGTATATTTTCCACGAGGTCCCGAAATGCCTACATTTTCTGTTCCTATCATTTTCCAATTTGGATGGTCGTGCCTGTCAACGCTATAATACAATTCTCTGCGTTTAAGCCAGCGGTCTACATAATTGTATCCAACGATATCTTCCATTTCAAGGAATTGAGGTTTTGCGGGGTAATCGACATCGGCAATCCTGTCGTTCGCCACAGTAACCGGTCTGGTTGGGTCTTCCTTATGAAAAGTATCGAGTAAATTTCGTAAAACCTGAACACCTCTTTCGGTACCCTGATCAAGCACTTCATTGCCTGCGCTCCATAGAACGACTGACGGATGATTGCGGTCCCGATGGATCATTAAAAGCAAATCCGATAGTGAATATTCATCAAAATATAGATGATAACTAAACTCCACCTGTCCTTTTTGAATTTCCCATTCATCAAAAGCTTCATCCATTACGAGGAATCCCATTTTATCGCACAGGTCAAGAAATTCAGGAGCCGGCGGATTATGAGCAGTACGGATGGCATTGCAACCCATTTCTTTCAGCATCTGCAAACGCCTTTTCCATGCCTGCTCGGGAACAGCAACGCCAAGGCAACCTGCATCCTGATGCAGGCACATCCCATGTAACTTTACATGCTTTCCGTTCAGAAGGAAACCTTTATCATTATCATATTCAATTTTTCGAATACCAAAAGGTGCAATTACGTTATCAACTACTTTTGATCCTTCCAATACAGAAGAATGAAGAGTATATAATGACGGGGTTTCAATTGACCATAGAAACGGATAACCGACTTTGATGGTTTGCTGGATATCCGTTTTGCCTGATGACGTTAAAGAAACAGGTGTTTCTATAGCTGCTATTTCAGAGCCTGTTTCATTTTTAACAACCGACCGTAAGACGACATTTTTAATAGTTGGAAGAGTGTTTTCAATTGAAGTACTGATTAGAACCGTAGCAGATGATGAATCGACCGAAGGAGTAGTAATATATGTTCCCCATTGGGCAATATGCACGGGACCGGCAATATTTAACCAGACATGGCGGTAAATACCTGAACCGGAGTACCACCGGCTGTTAGGCTGGATAGAATTATCAACTCTGACGGCTAATATGTTTTCTCCTTTTTTAATAAAAGGAGTAAGATTATAGTAAAAGCTTGTATAACCATAAGGATGCTTGCCCAGATGCTGCCCGTTTATCCAGACATCACTGTTCATATACACGCCATCGAATTGAATCCAAAAATTTTGTTCCTTATGAACTGCGGACAAGTTAAAATGTTTGCGATACCATCCAACACCTGTGGGAAGATACCCGCCAGCACCTTTTGTTTTTGCATTTTTATCAAATTCACCTTCGATACTCCAGTCGTGCGGGAGGTTAACGGAACGCCAGGCAGCATCATCGAAA
Organism: uncultured Ignavibacteriaceae bacterium; assembly: GCA_964618785.1. Taxonomy (GTDB): domain Bacteria; phylum Bacteroidota; class Ignavibacteria; order Ignavibacteriales; family Ignavibacteriaceae; genus FEN-1297. The sequence continues at coordinate 2,329 of CAZUCY010000049.1, forward strand.
GAAGGGTTTTTTGCAGCGGTTGAATCACCAAGGAAAAATTTCCAGCCCAGGTCAAACATCAACTTTTCCCTTTTGATTGATTGAGAAAAAGAAATACTTACCGAGAGAAGCAACAAAACAAAGCTCCAAAGAAACTTATTTGATTTCATGGCAAGAGTCCTTGATGTTTATTTATTAAGTTATTTTAATCAAAATAAATGAATCTATAACCACGACCACTACCTGCCGGTAGGCAAACCTGCAGGCAGGTTGGGATATGAGTTCAATTGCTTAACTAATAATTTTTACATAGTCTCAGACTTTTGTGACAACCTTTTGGCTAAAGCCAAATTTTCTTTATCAGGTTATTAATCTACGGCTTAAAGGGCATAGTTATTAAAAAATAATATTTTGCGTAATGTGAATAATCAATGGAGTATTTCGCCAATTATTGCATTTCCGGGAACATCTAAAAGCTGGATACTTGACATAGTCTTTAAAACCGGCAAATCATTATATAGCCAAACTACTTTTTTGTCACGGGTTATTTCAAAAGCCTGCGGCGCTTTTCCAAATTGATTATGCCCCAGCCAATTAGTTAAAACCAGGTTTCCGTTTGGCAGGCATTGCATTCCCGTCATAAACTTTAATTCAATTCCAGGCAATTCGTTTTTCGATAATTGCCAGGTAATATCTCCGGATTTATTGACTTCAACAACCCGTGGTTCACCATCATGGTCGGAACATGCGATAAGCGTATTACCGTTTGGTAAACGGATTACAGAATGGGGACCGCCTTTAATCGGCATTCCCCAAATCATTTTACCCAAAGAATCATACTCGCAAACTTTATCCAAGCCGTAATGCGCAACGAGATAATTTCCGTTTTGAAGTTTTCTTGCATTGCGCATGAAAGAGTGTCCTCCATCCACACTATCCGGGAGAAGCTTAATATGTTTAACAATATTTCCACCGGGAGAAACTTCCAATAAAGCGCCTGAATTACATTCGCCGATAAAAGTATTACCGTTGGGGAGGCGCTGGCAGGCATAAATTTCGCTTTTAGATTCATAAGAAAAAACGACTTTTTTCCCCCGGGTAACTTCCTTTACTCCATTACCTGTATTGAACAATAGATTCCCGTTAGGGAGCGCCCAAATATCATTACAGCGTTCGGCGGGATATTGCCATTCTACTTTACCATTTTCAGAGATGATATATACATTTCCCCCTGTATAATCGGTGCATACAAACGGATGCTTAACAACCGAAGATTCAGGCTGAGCATTAAGAGTAATAATCCCATTTAAAAGCAAAAAGATTAAAAATAAAACCCGGGTAATTTTTCTCATAAGTTATTCTAAACTCATTTATTAACTCATTTTAGTCAGTCATAAAAATTGTATTAAACAGACCCAAGTTTTGGCATAGCCATTCCATTCGTTCTGCCAATTATTTATCAGAGTGTTGCAATTTGTCAGACGCCAGGCTTAGAACATAAAAGATAAAAACGATAATATATTTTAATTTCATAAAATTTTAGAGCCTTTTTTAAGAATTAATGTTACAATCTCTTTTACCTTTGTAATTCGCCGTTATCGGGATTTCCGGGTTCATCGAGAAGTTGAACATAAGTACATGGTCCTAAATCGGGATTTACCCAAGAAGACAATGCCCAAACTATTTTTTTATCAGGTGTTACTTCAAAAACCTGAACGGTGCCTGGCCATTCCTCTGTTTTAGGATTTCCTGCAATCCAATTGCATATTACAGTATTACCATTTGCCAACCGGTTTGCGGTTTGCGTATTGCCAATTTTAAAAGGTGCATCTGCCCTGGTATATTCCCAAACCGTTTCACCTTTCATATTTACTTCCCGGGTGTACCCATTTCCATCGCCAGAAATAAGTGTGTTTCCGTTATGCAGCCTAATAGCGGACCAGGGAGATTTTGCTGTGACCGACCACACTTCTTTGCCATCCAATGTAAACTCAACCACTTTGCTTTCGCCCATCAAACCCACCATTATAGTACCGTTTTTAGTTATCCGCACATGGCGGTACTGCCCATGAGTGTTTGTAGAAGATGTAGGAATCAAAATCTCCTTCAGGATTGTATTTGTAGCTGTATTAATAATCAGTACTTTTGGAGGATTAGCGTTAAGCGCCATCAACACACTGTCTTTGCCAATGGGCTGGCATGAATGCGTTTCGGTGCCTTTAGGACATTTAAATTGCCAAATAATTTTCTTTTCCGGAGTAATAATTCCCGCACCCGACATACAAGCATACACAATATTACCATTGGAAAGCATGGTAATATCATCAAACTCCTGAATGCCACCTGTTTCGGTATGCTGCGGAATGGAATATTGCCATACAACTTTCCCACCTTTTACCAGAAACATTGATTGCGCTTCCGGATGACGCGTATCCCACTCTCCAACATATAAGAACGGAGACCGGTTTAATCCATTACCCGGCAATGTTACTAAAGAATCTTTTGTTTGCCCATTAGCAGATACGATAAAAGACAATAATAAAAATAGTACTATGTGAAGTTGTTTCATTATAATACTCCTTAAATAGAATTAATTAGTCACCTTAAGCAAGAGTTATTTAAATAATTCTTCCATACTAAGCGTACCAAGAATAAATGAAGTCACACCTGCAAATGTATTCACTTCTTTAGGCTGGCTCACATACATTTTGTAATCATCCATTATACCTATACTGCTGCAATCATAAATATCAACCAAGCCAACAGAATTTATTTTTGCTTTTTTGATAATTCCCTGATAAGCTTTCTTAACAACAGGGTTGAATTCTTTTTTGCCGATATACCCTTTTTCAATGGATTTTTTAATAAGATAAAGATACATACCGGTTCCGGAAGTCTCGTTCCAGTTACCCGGTATATCCGGTTTATCAACTACCTGACACCACATCCCAGTCTTAGCATCCTGAACCTTTTTAAGCCCATCGCACAAATTGCGAAGAGTTGCAAGAAGATAACTATAACCAGGATGATTGTGAGGTAAATAGTCAAAAACATCGGCAATTAATACGGCAAACCATCCGAGCCCTTCACTCCATACTTCGGGAGCGAGTCCGGTATTTTTATCAGCCCAGCTTGCATTTTTACTTTCATCCCAACCATGTAACAGCAAACCATTAGCCTTGAGGCAATGTGAAAGAATTAATTTCATCTGCTTAGTTACTTCATCAAAAGCATAAGCGCTGTCGCCGATTGCTTTTCCGTATCGTGCAAGAAACATCTGTCCCATAAAGACACCATCGACCCACATTTGATGTTTAGCCCAGCTTCCATGCCAGAAACCGCCGTCGGAATTCCGGGGATAATATTTAAAACTATCGCGGATTTTCGTAGCCGCTAACTTATACTTTTCAAGGTGCGTCTGCTCATACATAAAAATAATTGCATAACCGGGCAGAAAATTATCCAATGCAGCAGGGGAAAAATCAGGGACATTACCATTTCCATCCACCTGCTGATCGACATATTTTTTTATATAGTTAAAATATTTTACATCGCCGGTTGCACGCCACATTTTTTCCATTGCAAACATAACATATCCGGCTTGCCAGCTAAAGTGATTGGATTGACCAACCCAATGAATACTATCAGGGTCAGGAAATTTTGTAATAAAACTATTTGCTGTTTTTACCGACCATTTGAAATCTTTCCCTTGCGCTCCAATATCAGTCAACCAACAAACAAAAAGCAATAGAAAAACGGGCATACAAAACCGCCGCATCAGATACTCCCAAATCATTTATTTTATTAATCTAAGCATTAACACTTCGTGCGAATGAAGTTCCGCTTTAAGAGCAACGGCAGTTGTTCCAATATCCTTTTTATCCCAAAGGTTGCGAAGAGAATATGTATTCTTGTCAAACCGTAATTCCAATTTTGCAACGTCATCGTTAATTATCTGATTATTCCAATCGTAATTAAGGTCAAAAGTATTTGGTCCCCGGTTGAAAAAGCACACAGCCCAATCGCCATTTTTCAGCGGTTTATACCAAATTTCCAGATTATCGATTTTGCTTTGTTTAAAACCCTCAACACCTAACGAGTCCTGGTCAATAGCAATTACTTCCTTATTAGTAAGAATATTGAGAACATCCTTCGACATTTTTCTTAAATCATTTCCAGAAATTAATGGAGCTGCAAGCATAGCCCATAGCGAAAAATGAGAGCGGCTTTCGGTCAGAGTGAGAGTACCATTTCCAACTTCGAGCATATCCGGATCGTTCCAATGCCCGGGACCTGCATATTTGCGAAGTCCATCCTGCAAATCCATAATTTGCATAACACCCAAGGAATTATAAGCGCCGCCGTGAGTATCGATGCAATCAAAGCAAGCAGTAATATCGCCTGTAGTTCTCCAAAGGTTGCCAACCGAAGCAGCCCATTGCCAGGGTTTATTATTTCCCCATTCGCACAAGCTGAAAACCATAGGTCTTTTTGCGGCAAAGATTGCATCTCTCATTGTAGTATAAGCGCCTACTGCATTTATCCCGTCCGAATTGCACCAATCGTATTTAAGATAATCACATCCCCATCGAGCAAACAAAACAGCATCCTGGAATTCATGACCGCGACTTGCAATAAAACCGCCGCACGTTTTATAACCCACATCGGAATAGAGTCCCAGTTTCAGACCTTTGGAATGAATATAATCCGATACTGCCTGCATACCGGAAGGAAATCTTCCTTTATCAACGGTAAGAAAGCCGAGGCTATCGCGTTCAGCCGTCCAGTTATCATCAATAATAATATAGATATAGCCAGCATCTTTCATACCGGACGAAACAAGCAAATCAGCCATATCGCGAATTATTTGCTCGTTAAAATTTCCTGCAAATGTGTTATAGGTATTCCAACCCATTGGAGGAGTTAAGGCAAGGTTGTCGAATTTTTGTGCGAAACAGTTAATCGAAAAAATTAATAAAAGAAGAAGTCCATTTTTTTTCATAACATAAATCCTTAATTTTTGTTAGCCGAGTCTACCAGAAAATTAAATTTAGAATTATGACCAGAGCAAGCGAGATCAATGCAAGAAATTCGGGTCGTTTAATAAAAGGGATATTTTTATCAATTGTACTTTTTGTTAAACCTTTGACTAATCCGACCAACTCATGTTTTTGACGTTTCTCAGTTATTAAACTGACGGCAACAGTAATGACGGCACATATAAAGCCAGCCCACCATGCACGCCAGAAATTAGCAGCCATTTCACTTTTAACTTTGGAAAGAGTAATAATACTCTCATTGTACCAATTAAATTTGCCGCTCATCCACATTAAGAATGAAGAAACCATCCCCACGATTAAACCCCAAAAGGCGCCATTCGGAGTAATCCACCAGACAAACATGCCAAGAAACATAGTAGCAAAAAGGGGGGCATTGACCCAGGAAAAAATCGCCTGCATATAATCCATAATGCTTGGAAAGCTTTTTGCCCAGTATGCGGTACCAAGAGAAATAATTACTCCGACAATTGTTGAAGCACGACCCATCCATAGTAAGTGTATGTTGGAAGCATTTTTATTTACAACCGATTTATAAATATCGTAAGTCCATACGGTATTAAAAGCGCTTATATTGCCAGCTTGACCGGCCATGAAACCGGCAAGTAAAGCGGTAACGCCAAGCCCAACCAACCCGGAAGGATAATAACGTTTTATAAGTAAAGGCAAAGCCGAATCGTAATTAACCTGCCCTCCATCCTGTAAAAGTTTAAAACCGCTTTTCGGATCATTTGCAAGGGCAATAGCAATTAGACCCGCAAGAATAACAATAAACGGCAAAGCCATTTTAAAGAAAGAGGCAATAATGGGAGCCATCCTTGCGGAGCGCAAATCTTTTGCAGTAAAAGCACGTTGAACAACCAGAAAATCCGTAGTCCAATAACCAAACGATGAAACAAAACCAAGCCCAAGAACAATTCCACCCCAACTAACCAACATTCCGTTTTGCATCGGATTGCCTGAGGTGGACCAGAGGGTGTTCATTGATTCAGGCAGCCTATGCATTATTTGATCGACGCTTCCGATCTCAATAATTCCCATTATGGATATGAGAAACAGTCCAAACCAGATTAAAAAGAATTGAATTATTTCCGTAAATATAGCGGACATCAAACCGCTTAATCCGACATAAACAGCCACAGTAATTGCAGAAGTCCACATACTTACATCCCAATTCCATCCTAAAAAAGTATGAAGCACTAAAGCCATAGCATAAAGGTTTATACCAGAGACAAGAAGTGTCATAATTGCAAAAGCAATACCATTAAGAACTCTTGTTTTTTCGTCGAAACGCAGTTTAAGATAACCCGGGACAGAATTTATCTTGCTGCTATAATAAAACGGCATCATATAAATGCCGAGAAACAACATAGCCGGAATTGCGCCAATCCAATAAAAGTGAGCGACATACATTCCGTATTTAAAAGTATTACCCGTCATACCAAGCAGTTCAAGAGCGCCCATATTTGCAGAAAGGAAAGCTAATCCTGCAACCCATGCCGAATTTTTCCTGCCGGCAAGAAAAAAATCTTCATGACTTTTTGTAAACTTTCTTAAATAATAACCTATCCCCAAAACGAAGCCGAAATAAATGAGAATGATCAACCAATCAGTAAAAGTTAAGCCAATAGACGACATAAATCAGCCCTATTAAATCTGTAAACACGTTAATTAATATATTATTTTTAGTAACCACTCCGCTGCAAACGATTGCATAAATGAATAAAAAATTATTTTGTTGAACCCCTGATAATTAATTCCGCTTCTAAGGTTACAGTAGTTACTTTACAGTTTTCAATTCCTTTGCCAATCATTCCTATCAGAATTTCTGCGGCTTTTTTTCCCATCTTATAAAAAGGTTGATTGACAGTAGTCAGAGGCGGATCTATCAGACTTGTAATACGATTATTTGAAAAACCTATCAAACCGATATCATTTGGAATATTCAGCTTTTGTTCCTTAATTCTTTGGAAAACACCGATAGCAACCGGATCATTTACAGCAAGGATAGCTCCAGGTATATTATTCGTTTTTATAAGATAATCCATGCAATTGTACCCATCCTCTTCGCACATCCCTCCGAAACGAATCAGTTCATCATTAATAGAAAGATGTGATTTATTAAGAGCGGCGATATATCCATTTAATCTTCTCCTGCAAATTCCCAGATGTTCGGGTCCGCCGAAATAAGCAATATTTTTGTATCCTCTTGTAATTAAATAAATAACGGCATTAAAAGCGCTGTTTTCATCATCTATAACAACTTTATTTGCATGTATATCATCACAAACACGATCAAAAAAGACAAGTGGAATACCATAATCCATCAAATTCCGGAAATGCCTGCTGTCTTTTGTACTTTGAGAAATTGAAACAATAATGCCCGCAACTCTTTGTTTCAATAACATATTGGAATTTACAACTTCTCTTTCATAATTTTCGTTTGACTGGCAGACCAAAGTTGTATAACCGGCTTGATACGCAATTTCTTCAATACCACTCATCGCTTTAGCAAATGAATCGTGAGCTATTTCAGGGATAATTACAGCAATATTGGTCGTTCGATTATTTCTTAAGCTAAATGAAATAGGATTGGGTATATACTTTGAATCTTTTGCTATTTTTTTTACCCGTTTTTTAGTTTCTTCACTAATATCCGGATGATCATTTAATGCACGAGATACAGTAGAAGCAGATATACCCAGCTTTTTAGCTATGTCGGTTATTGTGATTTGTCTCATTTTAAGTATGTTTACCACAAACGTTTGCAATATAGCTCAGAGTGATTTTATTGTCAAGATTAGGTATGAGAATTATTGAATTAGTCGTCGAGATTATTGCGGTAATGAACTCAGTGCCGCAAAGCTTTGATCTTAGGAAATAGTTTTGCAGATTTATTTTCTATAATGTATATTATGGAAAGAATTAGGGTAATTTTGATATGACCGGATTAAACCGGACATAGCAAAATAAGCTCTAAATAATTAATTACGGCATAGCCATTATTAAATAATTAATACTGAAAGGAATACTTAAAATGCGAAGAATATATTTTGCAATTATTATTGCTGGATTTTTAATATCGCTTACGGCGTCTGTAAAAGCGCAAGTGGGAATTAGTCTTGGTATAAATATAAGCAGTCAGCCAATCTGGGGACCGGTCGGTTACGATGCTGTCCAATATTATTATTTGCCCGACATAGATGCATACTATTATGTACCGCAACATCTATTTTTTTTCCAATCAGGCAGACGCTGGATATCGTCACCAAATTTGCCTCCCCGATATCGTAATTATGATTTATATGGCGGTTATAAAGTAGTGATTAATGAAAATAAACCGTACTTACATGACCAGGATTATAGAGTAAAATACAATTCGTACAAAAATCGTCATGATCAGACAGTAATCCGCGATAGTCATGAATCAAAATATTTTGTAATTAAAGATCATCCTGAACATAGTAGTTTTGTTAAGCAGCAAGGGCACGTTAATAATCAGGGCAACAAACAAATTCAAGGCAACAGGCAGGTACAGGGCAACAGACAGGTACAGGGCAACAGACAGGTACAGGGCAACAGACAAACCCAGGGAAATAAAAATGTTCAGAGCAGCAGACAAAATAAGGGAGAGAGAGAAGCAAAGGGTAAAGAACAAGAAAAGCGGTAATAACAAACTAAAGGCAATAGGAGTTCAGTATTACTCCCCCTATGATGCCAAATGGCGTACTAGCGCCATTTGGCATTATCGAAATTTGTACTAGTAGGCAATAAATTTTAGACGCTTCGGAAATGAGCTTATGGATTATTTGAATCTCTCTTTTAGCTTTGAAGCATATCTTCTGCTCATCTGAAAAGGTTCACTTATATTTTGCATATAGACCCGGTAAGAAGCATTGAACCATTTTTCTATTTTTTCTACATATTCCATATTAACAATAGTCGATCTGTGAATCCTGACAAAATACTTTGGAGTTAGTCTTCCTTCCCATTCAACCATCGGTTTTAGAATAAGAAATTTCTTACCGCCGTTAAGATAAATATAAGAGTAATCCTTTTCAGCGGTAATGCTTTGAATGGAACTAATTTTAATGAATTTTGAAACTCCGTCTATGGTTATGAATAGCCTGTCGTCGTATTCAAGGCGTTTGGATTGGTCAATGTTTGCATCGCTTTCTTCTGTATCATCTTCCGACTCCGTTCTGTCTAAACCTTCACCGTCAAATTTATTATGCAGTTCAAAATCAATTGTTTTGCCCTTCATTTCGGAGACAGCAGTTTCTTCATCAATATTTTTAGAAAAAATTAGATTTGTTTTAGAATCCTGCGACTCATTTTTACCGTTTTTGTTTTTTATTGCAATTAGTCTTGAAACAGTTACTGCAAGCCTTTCCTTTTGAAAAGGCTTTGTTAAATAATCCAATGCATTAACTTCAAAAGCACGCAGCGCATAATTATCATAAGCGCTTATAAAAATTACTTTAGCCTTATCGGATATTTTTTCGATCAATTCAAAACCGCTGTTTGCGCCAAGCTGAATGTCAAGAAAGATACTATCAGGTTTGGTTTCTTTTATTATATCAACAGCCGATGTTATGTTAGACGCTTCCCCTACGACTTTAACCTGGGGGAATTTCTTTAACATAATTCCAAGAATATTCCGGGATTGGATATCGTCATCTACTATTACAGTATTCAGTGTATTATTCATATTAGTTCCTTTCATCGACGTTTTGAACCTCTAATCTACTTTTATGTACAAATGCAACAACCGTTCCATATTTTGAAGTGAGCAGCTTGAAATGATAAATAGAAAAATATGTTCATTTTCAATAAAAAGAGGATGTTCTTTGCCGCATAAGATAGATTGAAAGACTACGCGGATTATTTTGAGATTGGAGGAGAACTTTTGTATCAGAGTGAAACAATGATCATCCCTAAGTTATATTCATAATAAACAAGATTATATCTGCTACTCTGCCTGAAGCAATAATTCCTCAGTGCGCGGATTTTAATGGCTGTTGTCGGAATATTTTCAACTCTCTTTTTTCTTTCCGAATTCAGGATCAATTTTGATTGCTTTTATTATAAAGTAGCCGGGAATCATCGTTAAAAATATCCAGATGAAAAAGCGCTGATAGCCTAAGGCTTCCTGAATCCACCCGCTGAACATTCCGGGGATCATCATCCCTAAAGCCATAAAGCCTGTACAAATTGCATAGTGAACAGTTTTAAAATTCCCCTGGGAAGCATAAATCATGTATAGCATATATGCAGTGAAACCAAATCCATACCCGAATTGTTCTCCGGCAACGCATAAATTAATAATTATTAAGTTGGAAGGTTGTACGTACGATAAATAAATGTAAAGAATGTGTGGAATATTTATAGCAGCAAACATCCACCAGATCCATTTTTTTAAACCGCCTTTTGAAGCTAAAAATCCGCCGAGAATTCCGCCAAGTACAAGCGAAATTAGTCCGATGGTACCGTAAACAAAACCTATTTCTTCTACCGACAATCCCAAACCGCCTTTACTTACACCGTCTTTTAAAAACAGCAGGGCTATCTTTATTAACTGTGCTTCCCCTAAGCGGAATATCAATAAAAACCCTAATGTCAGCAGGATATTTTTCTTTTTAAAAAATAATACAAATGTTTTAAAAAATTCTCTTAAAAAGTCCTTTGATTTATCAGAGTTTTCATGAGTGTCGGCTTTAGGATGTGGTAAAATAAGTTGATGATATATCGAAAAAATGAAAAACAATAATGCGGGAACAAAAAAAGTATATGACCATGCTTTCGCGATATTCTGCGTCTTGGTTTGTAAATAACCCGCTAAAATTATGAAAGCGCCCTGCCCGCTGATCATTGCTAACCTGTAAAAAAGGCTTCGTATACCTATAAAGAGCGCTTGATTTTTTTGTGAAAGTCCAAGCATGTAAAAACCATCGGCAGCAATATCATGAGTTGCAGAGCTGAAGGCAATCAGCCAGAAAAAAATCATTGAGTATTTGAAATAGTTTGAAAGCGGTATTGTAAGAGCAAACCCTCCGAGTCCCATACCAATAATGAATTGTATTAAAACTATCCAAATCCGCTTTGTTTTTATTATATCGACAATTGGGCTCCATAAAGGTTTTATTACCCAGGGCAGATAAAACCAGCTTGTGCAAAGAGCAACTTCTGTATTAGACAAACCCATTTGTTTATAAAAAAGAACCGAAACTGTCATTACTAATACATAAGGAATCCCTTCAGCATAATATAATGATGGAACCCATGTCCATGGATTTCGTAAAGCAATTTTTTCTTCAGGCATCAATTTCTTTTGGATTTTAAAGCGATTAATGAAAGCTGTTTATTAATGTCCCTTTACAGTGTATAAAAAATGAGCTTATAAATTTTTAGAGCTTAAAATTTCTTTTGCCATTAATATGGCTCCCATAGCAGGTGTGAAATCAGGCTCTTTAATATTTATACCGGGAATTTCCAAAATCATTTTTTTACGGAGAATTCTGGAGTAAATATTATCATGATCAATTAATCCGCCTGCTAAGGCGACATTAAGAGCAGGTTTGCCAACTTTTTTTATCATAGCCAGAATATGTAAAACCAATTCTTCGGATTCTTCAACTATTATTTTTAATGATTCTTTATCTCCCTGTTCGGCAGCCTCTATAACGATAGGTGCAACTGCAGAAATTTCCATCTTATTTATATATACTTCTTCAATTAATTTCTCCGCCGAATTAATCCCGAATTTTTTAGCGGAAAGTTTTAAAATAATACTTATATCGCTTCTGCCGTCCAATTGTTTAGTTATTACTTTAAGACCTTTTTTACCTATTGAATACCCTCCGCCTTCATCGCCTAATAATCTTCCGAATCCTCCTACGCGGTGAGTTCTACCTTGATTATCTTTACAAAACAGAATCGATCCTGTTCCGGCAATTAAAATACAACCCGGTCTGCCTGAAAAAGCTCCTTCCAGCGCAATAGCGGCATCGCTTTCAACTATAAAACAATTAAATGTCACACCCCGGTATTTAGAATATTCTGTAAATACTTTTTCTAATCTTTTTGAATCGTTTTTTCGTCCCGCACCGCTTGTACCGAGAAGTATTATTTTTATGTCGGGGTAGCTGAAGTTTAAATGATTTTTGCACTTTTCGATTAATCCGAAAATCGTTTCTGAAACTTTTTCCATTTTCTGTACTAAAAAATTAGAGGCTCCACTGCTGCATTCGTACAATATTTTCCCCTCAAGATCCGTAACTATACAGTCGCTCTTGGTTCCGCCTCCGTCTATGCCAATAATATAATACATGCCCTGGTTAAAGTTTTCCTTTAGAGTTTAAGGTAAAAATAGAAAAAATTGTCTCAAGTTAAAACTTATTCACAATATTCAAATAGAATTGTCAGGTTTGTCAAAATTACAAATAAATTGTATTGTATTTAGTGCCTGAAATTTATATGACGTCGTTTTGCTAAGGCAAGAATTTTGCAATTATTATCATTAAATTATAACTAATACTACAAATAGTTGTTGAACTACCAAATATAAAGAGAATATAATGAGCTCATTAGAAAAGTATTTCAGTTCGTTCAGGGACAAAATAGTAGGAATTGATAAAACATTTCTTTCTCCTTATGGAGAAAAAAAAATAGTATATGCAGACTGGATAGCCAGTGGACGGCTTTATTTACCTATTGAAAAGAAGATGCTGGAAACTTTTGGTCCGCTTATAGGAAATACTCATTCCGAGTCTTCTGTTACCGGTGTAACTATGACGCTTTCGTACCATTATGCACATGACTTGATTAAAAAACATGTAAATGCCGGCGCCGACGATGTAATAATTACTGCCGGTTCCGGAATGACGGCAGTAGTAAATAAATTTCAAAGAATTTTGGGGCTGAAAATCCCCGAGCAGCTTAAAGCATACGTTCATCTTCCTAAGGAATTAATACCTGTAATATTTATTACTCATATGGAACATCACTCCAACCAAACTTCCTGGCTGGAAACTATTGCGGATGTCGTATGTATTGCTCCGACTAATGAAGGTCGAGTGGACATTAACGATTTACAGAAACAGCTTGATATTTATAAAGACAGAAAACTCAAAATTGGTTCTTTTTCCGCATGCTCAAATGTAACCGGCGTAAAAACACCGTATCATAAAATGGCGAAATTACTGCATCAGAATAAAGGCTTTTGCTTTGTCGATTTTGCATGTTCCGCTCCATATTCTGATATGAATATGCATCCGGAGGATCCGCTTGAAAAGCTTGATGCTGTTTTCTTTTCCCCTCATAAATTTATTGGAGGGCCCGGCTCTCCCGGAGTATTAATATTTGACTCAAAACTTTACCATAACCGGGTACCGGATAACCCCGGAGGCGGAACTGTGGATTGGACAAACCCTTGGGGAGAACATAAATTTATAAAAAATATCGAGCTTCGTGAAGACGGGGGAACTCCTGCTTTCTTTCAATCTATTAAAGCAGCTTTATGCGTTGAGCTTAAGGAGAAGATGATGGTGGAGAATATTGAAGAAAGAGAAAAAGAACTTGTTAAAATTGCATTTGAAGAATTAAGAAAAGTTCCACAACTTCACATCCTTGCAGATAATATTGAGGAAAGACTCGGAGCAATTTCTTTCTATATTGATAATATCCATTACAATTTGATAGTCAAACTTCTTAATGACCGGTTCGGAATCCAGGTCAGGGGTGGCTGCTCCTGTGCGGGAACTTATGGTCATTATTTACTTCACGTAAGCCCTATGCAGTCTCATAAAATTACTGAGAAAATAAATCATGGCGATTTTTCTGAAAAACCGGGATGGATTCGTATTTCTTTGCACCCAACTATGACCAATGAAGAAGTATATTTTATTGCGGATGCTTTAAAAAATATTGTAAAAAAAATTTCGACTTGGGAAAAAGATTATAAATACTTTTCATCTAAAAATGAATATATTAATTTATTATCAGGCGAGGACGGAACGGAATCAATTAAAAATTTATTCTTAATGTAATAATGTTTATAATTTCTACATATTAAATGTATTGTATCCCGATAGTGAGAATTATTTGATATTGTATTTCTCAATTGTGACTTATTTCTAAAATTTTCGGCGTTGTAACATAATTTTTTAAATCTACATTTACGGCATATTCTTTGCGATTGTTGTTTGGTTTAAGAGTAGTGGGGTATTGATTTATTTACTAATAAGTGTAAATTTTGAATTAAAACAGGCAATTTGAGGTTAAAAAAAAGTAATCAATTAATGGATTAACTAATTTTAATTTTTTATAAGGAAAAAGAGATGAAAAATGTTATATTTTATTTGTTATTTGTTTTTCTGGTCGTAGCTCTCTTTGGGTTTGCTTTTAATATTGGGTGAGAAAAATAGATTTTTTAGCTATTATAGTAAAAAATATATAGTAAATAATTTCACTGCATTTTGAAATTTTGTAAGTCAAAACAAAGATAAAATTGAATTAAGTTAAGTATTATTGCATTGAAAAATAATGCTATAGTTTTTTTAAGAATTACTTGAAATTTCAGGCAGGTACTCATGATTGTTCCCAACCCGAATTTAGAAAATAAAAATATAAGACTCCGGCAAATGAAAACGTATCTCAAAAACCATAATGCCTTGTTTATAATATTTATATTTTTTCTTGTATCTTGCTCATCTATTAAAATCAGCGCACAAACAAATGATGACTGTTTAACCTGTCATAACGATAGTACTTTAACAATGGAGAAAAACAAGAACAAAATTTCTCTTTTTGTTAACTCAAGTACTCTCTCTCATTCGGCGCATCAAAAACTTCAGTGTATTGCATGCCATTCTGGTTTTGATATAAACAACACTCCGCATAAAGCCAATATTCAGCCTATAGATTGTAAAACCTGTCATACGGATGCGGCGCTGAAACACCCATTCCATCCGCAGATGATGAAAGCCAATTCAGTAACAGGCGGTGAAGATGTTAATTGTAAAAATTGTCACGGTACACACGATATTATTTCGCCAAAGACACCCGGGTCAAAATTTTATTATACCAATATAGTAGATGCATGTGGAAACTGTCATAAAACTGAAAAAGAAAAATATCTTTTTTCCGCGCACGCAACAGGATTGAAAGAAGGAGTTAAAGGCGCCCCGGGTTGCTTTACATGCCATAAGAATCAGATTACCGGAATTACGGTAAAAAGAGATCTGGCGCAGCTTAAAATTACACAGGAAAAACTTTGTGTATCTTGTCATATGAACAATCCCGAAATCAGGGAAAGAACTTCTCCATCGGCAGGTTTTATCGCCGCATACGAAAATAGCGTCCATGGAAAACTCCTTATTATTGGAAACAGTAAGGTCGCAAATTGTGTAAGCTGCCATTCAGCTCACTCCGTAAAACCGGGCAGCGACCCGACATCAACTGTAAATAGATTTAATATTCCGAATACATGTTCACAATGCCATTCGCAAATTGTTGAGGAATATAAGCAAAGTGTACATGGTGTTGATGTGCTAAAAAAAGGAAGTTTAGATGCCCCTGTTTGTACAAACTGTCACGGTGAGCATAATATTTTAATGCATAACGATCCTAATTCACCGACGGCTTATGCCAACCTATCCGCGCAGGTTTGTTCACCTTGCCATACTTCAGTTAAACTTTCGGCTAAATATGGTTTGAATCCAAATAGGGAAACTACATTTAAAAGCAGCTATCATGGAATGGCGCTTGAGGGCGGTTCAACCATTGTTGCAAATTGCGCTAGCTGCCATGGTGTTCATAATATAAGATCTCCTAATGACCCTGCATCTTCAGTATATAAAGATAATCTTGCAAAGACTTGCGGTAAGTGCCACCCGGGTGCAAATGAAAATTTTGCTGTTGGTAAAATTCATGTAGCCGTATCAAATGAAAAAAGCGATCCGGTTCTTTACTGGATAGCTTCTATTTATATAGCTATGATCTTTTCGGTAATAGGCGGTATGTTGATACACAACCTTCTTGATTTTATTAAGAAATCGCGTATTAAAAAACTCAGGCAAATGGGCATGCTTCAAATCGAAAATCATGGTCATGCATTATACCTCAGAATGAACGTTAGCGAAAGAATTCAGCATATACTGCTTACTTTAAGTTTTATTACTCTTGTAGTTACAGGCTTTATGCTGCACTTTCCGGATTCATGGTGGGTTACACATATAAGGGAATTGAGCGAAAATGCGTTTGCATATAGGAGCATTTTACACCGGATAGCAGCAGTAATTTTAATAACAACAAGTTTATATCATGTATATTATATCGCATTTACTGAAAGAGGAAGACAATTAGTAAAAGATTTGTTCCCAAAACGGCAGGACCTATTTGACGCGCTTGGAGTTGCTAAATTTAACCTCGGCTTATCCAAAGTTAAACCAAGATTAGACCGCTTTAGTTATATTGAAAAGGCGGAATACTGGGCGCTGGTATGGGGAACAATAGTTATGTCCTTTACAGGATTGATTATGTGGTTTGATAACACATTTATAGGATTATTTACAAAGTTAGGCTTCGACATTGCAAGAACAATTCATTACTATGAAGCATGGATGGCTTTTTTGGCAATAGTAGTATGGCATTTTTACTTTGTAATTTTTAATCCTGAAATATACCCAATGAACACTTCATGGATTACCGGCAAGATTTCCGAAGAAGAAATGAGTGAAGAACATCCTCTTGAACTTGATAAAATAAGACAGAAAAAGTTTGAAGAAGAAGAGAAAGAAAAAGAGAAAGAAGACGGAAAAAATTAGTTAAATTAAAGTATCGAAGAGTTGTAATGAAAAATAGGCTTCCCCCGTCGTTTTATAATCCGATTACTTTTGCAGGCTCTGCAATTGCTTCGGTTAGTTTTGGGCTTATTCTATTCTTAATGCTCCTTGACGCTCTTTCATCCGAGCATAAACCATATATGGGGATAATCGCCTTCGTAATTCTACCTGTATTTTTACTCGGCGGTTTAGTAGTAATTCTATACGGTATTATAAGAGAACATAGAAGAGAAACAAGAGGGCTTTATAGGGATCATGTTCTTCCCAAAATAGATTTGAATGATCCTAAGCATAGACGGGCAGCTTTAATCTTTTCAGTTGGTACTATTCTTCTTTTACTTTTTTCAGCATTCGGAAGCTTTAAGGCTTATGAATATACCGACTCGGATCAGTTTTGCGGAACCGTCTGCCATAGTGTAATGACTCCTGAATATACTGCCTTTCAGTATTCTCCTCATGCACGCGTAGGCTGTGTTAAATGTCATATTGGTTCCGGGGCAGATTGGTATGTGAAATCCAAGCTTTCAGGCGCTTATCAAATATATTCCGTGACTTTTAATAAGTATTCGAGACCAATACCTACTCCTATTAAGAACTTGCGTCCTGCCAGCGAAACCTGTGAACAGTGCCATTGGCCGAAAGCTTTTTACAGCAGGATGGAAAAAGTTAAAAATTATTATTTATCAGATGAAGATAATTCAAAAATATCTTTGACACTTTCAATAAATATAGGCGGTGGGAACGAAGAATCCGGTGTAACTGCCGGCATTCACTGGCATATGAATATTGCAAACAAAGTAACCTATATTGCAGCCGATGAGGCAAGACAGGTAATTCCCTGGGTAAAGATAAAATCTTTGGATGGAAAAGAAACGGTTTACCGCAGTAATGTGGTTAAATTGCCAAAAGAACTGATGAAGGAAGAAAATATCAGAATGATGGATTGTATCGACTGCCATAACAGACCATCGCATATTTATAATCCGCCCGCATCTTCGGTGAATAATTTAATCGGGGCTTCGTTTATTGATCCTCAGCTCCCTTATGCAAAGAGTATTTCTGTTCAGGCTCTTGAAGCCGGATATTCGAAAAAAGAGATAGCACTGGACAGTATCAGGACGATAATACAAGATTTTTATAATGTAAACTATCCTGATATTGCTGCAAGTAAAAAGAGCCGGATTGAACAAACAATTCAGGAAGTTCAAAAAATTTATGCGCGTAATTATTTTCCCGAAATGAATGTAAGCTGGCATAAATTTCCAAACAATATAGGGCATTTATATTCACCTGGATGCTTCCGCTGCCATGACGGCAAACATGTTAGTTCCGACGGGAAAGTTATTCCTAAAGACTGCAATATATGCCATACAATTTTATCCGAACAATTTGGTAATCAAAAGACGGAACTTTCATTAACAGGCGTGGAATACCGCCATCCAGTCGATATCGGCAATTCATGGAAAGACAATTTATGCAGCGATTGTCACAGTCAATAGTTATCGGACTTAAAAATCGTATTTAATTTTAAATACATTATTTCATATCTAAAGCTGAAATGATAAATTTATTCCTAATGGATTTACCGAAGGATATGAAGATATAGGTGCCGATGTTGTAATTGCTGCACTCTTCGGCGAGTAAAGATTCCTGTAATATTTTCCGACTGTTGATCCGACTGCATATGACATTAAAGCCGCGGCTACTGCATCGGAAAACCAATGCATTCCACCCCTGTTAACCGACGAAACACCGAAGATAGTATAAGCAACTAAAGAGTAGCCGGCGATTTTTAACCATGTTTTATCAGGATAATAATTTGTTAAGGCGGAAACTACAGCCATAGTGGAAGCTGTATGTCCTGAAGGCCAACCCCAAAAAATCCCCCCTCTTAAAAAACCAAACTGAAAATTTTTACTTAATGAATCCATGTCGGCGTTGTCTCTCCAATCAGGGTTAGATCTCCCGGTTATAGCTTTAAGCGTTGAATTATATAAAAATTCAATTAAGCTTGCTTGTAATACTGCGAACGAAGCTCCTAAAGCTTCATTATTTTTTCCAGACTTGGCATAAGCAAAAAGCCCTCCGCCTACTATAAACGGCAAAAACATTCCGGTATAAACAACAGGTCGTGCATATGTCCCATATTCTTCATGAGCATTAAAAAAATTTTCCACATAATAATCTGCGCCGCTATTCACAAGTATATAAGTAGAAGCAATGCCGCCTAAATGGAAATAAATATTCTTCCCCTCAAAGCTGTCTAAAATATTATTTCCAAAGTTGCCGAAAAGATTTAAATCGGGAGCCGAATTACTTATTAATTCAGATAAGCTGGAATTTGATAAAGAAGAACTATTAAAATTTACATTAAATTCCGCTGAATGCGGCAGACTGCCGGGTGTATTGATTTTTACTGTATATAAATAATTTGTGTTTCCTTTAAGATATTGTGCATTCGCATTATTAATTAATAAAATAAAACAGAGTACCTGCAATATTCCCGGAAAGTAAAAATGCTTTGTTATCTGTCCATAATTGAATGCAATCTTAGTCATTAAAGCTATTTCCTGAAATATTTAAATTAGAAGAATCTCAATGCTAATGTAAAATTAAGTTTATTAGTTTGACCTGGAAAAGGCATAAAGTTATGCCGGCAATACAGATTTCAGATTTAATTCAGGCGCTATTTTTATCTGTAATAATATTTACAGGCTTCGTTCAAATTTGGCATCTGATATTTTTAAGCATTTTGCCGGGCGGTGCGGCTCTCTTCGCAAAAAAGCTCCCTGTTATAAAGCCAATTGTTCATCCGGTTTACAAACGGCTGGGTATTGTGCATGAAATTACTTAAACAACTGCAAGCATATCTGATCAAACATGTGATGCCATAAAGTCAATAACCTGAATTTAACACCTAAAAATAAATAATCAATTTCCATACAGTCTTACCATTTATTGGAATGAATCCGGGATTTATTAAATCTATCTTCATTTTTAACTTCTTCTGCCGGGTATCCGAATGAAATTATCGAAACAGGTACAATATTTTCAGGGATTCCGTAATATTTTCTTATTCCATCGACAGTATCCTTATTGGGATAAGAACTTACCCAAACTCCGCCCAATTTTAATTCATGTATTGCCAGTAATGCATTTTGTGTCGCCGCAGAGCAGTCCTGAGCTAAATAATCAATATTCATTTCAACCTTAAGGTCGCCGCAAATTATGATTGCAGCCGGCGCTTTCAATACCATTTCTGCATGCGGAATTATTTTATAAAGATAATCGATGTTTTCTCTTTTATCTATTACTATAAAATGCCAGGGCTGGTAATTCATAGCGGAGGGCGCATACATAGCTGCTTTAAGGATTTCATTAATTTTTTCTTTAGAAACTTTCTTTTCCTTGTATAGACGAATGCTGCGCCTGGATAAGATTGCTTTAAGTGTATTCATTGATATTCCGATTTTTATTAAAATTATATATTTAAATTTAAATAAACATGCGGCAAATGGCTAAACCATAAAAAGATTCGGAGGGAAAAGAAAAGCTAAAGTAAACAATAAGTTTTATAAGTCCTAAACAAGACAATCAATAAAATCTTTTTAAAGTTATCATATTTTACCGGTTCTGTTTCTGTCAATCCAATATCCCCAGGCAATGATCAGCCATTGGCTAAATCCTGATATTGTAATTGCTTTAACTGAAGGCGGCGGCGGTCCTATAATATCCATAACATAAGTAATGGAAAGAAATATTATTAAAGCCCAAAATAGAATTTGTCCTTTTTTGTTTATGGCTTTTGTCGATGTAAAATAAAAGTAAACTCCGGACAAAAAAATGAAACCTTCTACTATAATTGTAA
This sequence comes from uncultured Ignavibacteriaceae bacterium, assembly GCA_964618785.1. GTDB lineage: Bacteria > Bacteroidota > Ignavibacteria > Ignavibacteriales > Ignavibacteriaceae > FEN-1297. The sequence continues at coordinate 23,076 of CAZUCY010000049.1, forward strand.
ACGTCAATGAGTTCCATAAGCTTAGACCTACTTTAATATTACTGCCCGGAACTAATTGCAAATCCGGAAAATGAGATATTAGATCCAGTATCCAATGACTTAGGACAACTAAAGCTAAAACAATTGAGTAATTAATATCTTTCCTGAAAGCATAATAAATTAGCCCGAAAAGCAAAGCCCAGATTATTGCAGCTGTTAAGCTGTGAGAAAACGGGTAATAAATAAAATGCAGTGTCTGAAAAGCTTTAGCGGTTGGTTCTATTGCAACTTTTTCCATACCGAAAAGAATAAATACCGGCCAGAGTACGTCAAGAAATTGTGCAGCAAGAAATAGTGTCCCAAGTGAAGGCGTTTTACCCGGCTTAGCTTTTTGAAAAGTTATTTTTTTAGCCGCAAAACCTATTCCATAATGACCGATAAACATAATATTATTATACTTATAAAATTAATTTAGAAATGCTGTCATTAAATTTAACTTTGGTGTAGTAGTCAAGCAATAGAATATTTATTTAAACTTTATATTTTGTAAATTTGTCAAACACAAATATTTTAGAAAAAAAGAAATAGTGAACATGAAAATACTCGAATTAAAAAATTTAACTAAACGATTCGGAGAATTTACAGCGGTTAATTCAATATCATATTCAATAAACAAAGGTGAAATATTTGGTTTAGTTGGTCCAAATGGTGCGGGGAAAACAACAACAATAAAAATATTGACTACTCTATTACCTGCAACTTCCGGTGAAGCTTATATAGGCGGATACAATGTAACCCGTAACGCTTCAAAAGTAAGGAGAATTATCGGGTATGTCCCGCAGCTCCTTTCCGCAGATGGGAACCTGACGGGTTATGAAAATCTTCTTGTTTTTGCAAAACTTTATGATATCCCATCAAAAGAAAGAAAAAAAAGGATAATTGATTCGCTACATTTTATGGGTCTTTCCGATTCGGCAAACAAGCTTGTTAAAAGTTATTCCGGCGGAATGATTAGACGATTGGAAATTGCACAGTCTGTTCTTCATAAGCCTTTAGTTCTTTTTCTCGATGAGCCTACAGTAGGGCTTGATCCTGTTGCGAGAGAAACTGTATGGGAATATGTAAAGGTTTTAGCATCGGGAGGAACAACCGTTTTAATGACTACTCATTATATGGAAGAAGCAGATGCAATTTGCACAAGAATTGCAATTATGAATAAAGGAAATATTGCTGCAATTGGTTCTCCTTTGGAATTAAAGGAATCCATTGGGGACGCAGATGCGACTTTAAATAAAGTATTTGAATATTATATAGGGAAATTATTAGAATCTGAAGAACCGGGAGGAAATTTTAAAGATGTTTCAAGAACAAGGCGTGTTGCAAAAAGACTTGGATAGAATACAAACGGAAAATGTTAGTCCAATTAAGTGGATTATAAGTTTTTTAAATAAAACTTTTGTTATAGCAGAACTGGAAGTCAGGAAGCTTAGACATGATCCGACGGAATTATTAACAAGAGCCGCCCAGCCGGCATTGTGGATGCTGGTTTTTGGCGAGGTATTTACACGTGTAAGGGCAATACCAACCGGCAATATGAGTTATATGGATTTTATGGCTCCCGGCATTCTCGCTCAGAGTGTCTTATTTGTGGCTATTTTTTACGGAATCTCAATAATTTGGGAAAGAGACCTCGGAATAGTTCATAAATTTCTCGCCAGCCCCATCCCAAGAGCTTCGATAGTCTTAGGAAAAGCGCTTTCTGCAGGAGTAAGAGCGGTATCCCAGGCTATAATAATATATCTCCTGTCATTATTGCTGCATGTAAGACTTTCATGGGATCCGCTTAATCTTTTAGGAATTTTATTTGTGGTTATAATAAGTGCAGCGTTGTTTTCTACCTTCTCATTAATAATTGCATGTATTGTGAAAACACGTGAAAGATTTATGGGAA
>CAZUCY010000050.1:0-23101 GCA_964618785.1 uncultured Ignavibacteriaceae bacterium
TACCCGGAAAAAATCTCTAATAAATTTTTCACATGATTTGCATTTTCTTTGTCCAATTTAAATGAATAAGGAAACTGCAAAAGCAATCCCCCTAATCTTTCCGCTTTTTGAAGTATATCAAGATTATATTGAACAGATTTTATCTGCTCTTTATAATATTTTTTTTTGTGCGTAAAATCCTGATGAAGTTTTATAGTAAAGAGAAAATCTTCCCTGTTTTCAACTTTATTTATCCAGCCTTCAACAATTCTATGATTTATATATGTATAATAGGTCGAATTAACTTCTATGCAATTAAAATATGCGGAATAAAATTCAAGCATATCAAAATCTTTTGATTGCCCCTTAGGATAAAAACTGCCTACCCAATCCTTGTATGACCATCCCGCAGTTCCTGCGTAAATCTTTTCCATATATATCCGGAATCTCTTCCCTAAAGTTCAAAATAATTCACAACAAACATAAAGAAAATCTCAATGTTTAATTTATATTATCAAGAAGTAAAAAATCATTTTCTTTGTAATTTGAATTTCCGCTGAACATTTTATTTTTATAACTGCATACTTTTAGTAAAGGGCATATACTGCAGTTTGGCTTTGCAGGTTTGCAAATTTCTCTGCCTAACCTGATTAAATTTGTGTGAAACGAATGTGCGATATCATCAGGCATATTTTCATTAAGCAGAATATATGTTTTATCAGGCATATTTGTAACGGCTATATCAATCCGGTTTGTTATGCGGTGCACATGGGTATCTACCGGGCAGATATTCCTTCTCAGCGAAAAAAGTAATACACAGCTTGCAGTTTTTACGCCTATACCGTTATATTTTGTAAGTTCGGTGATTATATCGGCACTATTCATTTTTTTAAGATAGTCTAGTGCTATTCCCCCTTTTTCTTTTTTCACTAAAGTAAGAAATTCTTTTATAGCACGGGATTTTTGTTTTCCCAATCCGGCAGTTTTAATAAGATTTTCGATCTTTTGCCGCGGAAGTTTTTCAACCAGGTTCCAGTTGTTATATTTTCTTTTTAAGTTCTGATAAGCTTTATAAGAATTCTTATCATTTGTATTCTGGGAGAGTATTGTAGCTATAAGAAGGTCTACTGGTTCCGGTGGTACTTTTAATCGCGGCGGAATTCCATATTTTTTAACAAGTAATTTATTTACAAGACTTATTTTTTTCTTTATCTCATTCATTATAGTATTTAAAGAAGTTAAACAAAAATAATTATTTATTGTGTTAATATATTAACCTACTGTAATCATTGAAACGGGTATTAAATGATATTTGTCTTTATTTCCTTTCCCCTAACTAATGGTTATGGGTTGCTTTATCTATATCTAATAATTCTCATAATTTACAGATTTTAATTAATCAATAGAAATGATTGTTTTAAAGCAGCCCACGAATTTATTCGTGTGGGATATGATAAAAAAATTATATCAGTCGTTTTAACGACTTAAATGCGCTGCACAAATAGTTAAATAATTGAACTTATCCCTGCCTATAGGCAAATCGCAACCCTCCCCTAGATACAAGAATATGAGAAATTCTATAACTTTCAAGGTCCCTCTCTTAGAATGAGAGGCATTTAGGGTGAGTTCTTCTTCTCGTAAATAGTTTATCTCAACTTCTAATAATTATAGGCTCCTTTCTTCATATTTAATGATTCTCATCATTTACTTTCTTTGATACGACAAAAGTCTATATTATTTTTACTGAAATATTATGTTTGTAGTCTGTTAAAAATATATTTAAATGCTGTTTAACTAAAATGGAAAAGAAAAAGTTTGTTATTATCGACGCAATGGCGCTTGCTTATAAGGCATATTTCGCTTTTATAAACCGCCCTTTAGTTACTTCTAAAGGCGAACCAACATCAGCAGTGTTCGGTTTCTTGAGCCAGCTTATTAAGATACTCGGAGATAATAGACCCGATTATGTTGCCGTTGCTTTTGATTCTAAGGAGAAAACATTCCGGCATGATAAATTTAAGGACTACAAATCATCGCGTGCTGCTATGCCTGAAGATATGATTCCTCAGATAGATAGGATAAAACAAATTATAGAGATGTTAAACATTCCCATTTATATCCTTCCCAGGTATGAAGCCGATGATATAATAGGAACTGCCGTAAAGGAAGCGGCTGAAAAAGGGCTGGAGTCTTTTGTATTTACTCCGGATAAAGACTTTAATCAGCTTGTAAGTGATAATGTTAAAGTTATACGCCCGGGAAAGATCGCAGATGACATTGTGATTTTTGATGTTAAAAAAGTTAAGGATGAATTCGGTTTTGAACCGAAACAGATGATTGATTACCTTGCTTTAATCGGCGATTCTTCTGATGATATTCCCGGAGTTGCGGGAATAGGACCCAAAACTGCTGTGCCTCTAATCCTGAAATATCACTCGGTGGAAAACATATATAAGCATATAGATGAAATTGGCAAAGAAAGTATAAAGAATAAATTATTACAGGGAAAAGAAAGCGCCGTTATCTCTAAAGATCTGGCAACTATTGACTGCAATGTGCCTCTTGATTTTGATTTTGAAAAAGCCAAATTCCAAAAGCCTGATTTTGATAAATTGCGCCCGGTATTTGTTGAACTGGAATTTAAAACTTTATATGGCAATCTGCTTAAAATATATGATAATATAGGTGAGCATCAAAAAGAATTAGAAGATTCGGCGGGCGATGAGATTACCGTGTTTGATAAGAAAAATGTTTCATATAAACTTATTACTACTGTCAAAGATGCAAAAACTTTGGCTGAAAAACTTAACGGACAGTCTCTTTTTGTATTTGATACAGAAACAGACGGCCTTGATTGTTTTAGTCTAATAATGGCAGGCGCTTCTTTCGCATTTAAGCCTGAGGAAGCTTTCTTTGTTGCCTTAAATCCTACAGTACATAAGGGTGAATTGTTCTCAAAAGAAATAAGCGACAGGCTTGATTTATCAGACTTCATAAAAATATTCAAGTCTGTTTTTGAAAATAAAAGAATTAAGAAAGTCTGCCAGAACGGTAAATTTGACATTGCTGTTTTAAGAAGCCAGGGTATAAATGTTGAAAATTTTTATTTCGATACAATGCTTGCAAGCTATATTATTGACCCTGATCAAAAGCATGGTATGGATGATTTGTCGCAGAAATATTTAAAGTACAAGCCTATTCCACTTTCCGATTTAATCGGCGCCAAAAAAGATCCTTCAAAAATATTTGATGTCGATATTAATACGCTTGCCGATTACGCCGCCGAGGATGCGGATATTACTTACCGCTTGTATGATATTTTAGACAAGGATCTCGTAAAAGAAAAGTTGACAAAAGTGGCTTTTGAAATAGAATTTCCCCTTGCACCGGTACTTGAAGATATGGAACGTGAAGGCATATCTGTTGATAGGTCTGCGCTTAATTTAATTAGTAATGATCTGCTTATTTTGATTGTTAATTACACATCGGCGATATATAAATCTGCCGGCAGGGAGTTTAATATTAACTCTCCGCAGCAGCTTCAAAAGATTTTGTTTGATGAGTTAAAATTAGCCACAGGTAAAAAAACCAAAACAGGCTTTTCGACTGATGCACATTCTCTTGAAGCGCTTAAGGGAGAGCACGAAATTATCGATTTGATTCTGGACTATAGACAAATCTCCAAATTGAAATCAACCTATGCCGATGCTCTTCCTAATTTGATAAAACCCCAAACCGGAAGAATTCATACAAGCTTTAATCAAACGGTAGCTTCTACAGGCAGATTATCAAGTAACGATCCCAACTTGCAGAATATTCCCATCCGTACGGAAAAAGGTAAAGAAATAAGGAAAGCATTTGTCCCCCGTAATAAGGATTATGTCCTTTTGAGCGCTGATTACAGCCAGATAGAACTTAGAATTCTTGCAAGTATTTGTGGCGATGAAGGATTGATAAAAGCATTTAAGCGCGGAGAAGATATTCATCGCAGTACTGCTGCTTTAGTCTTTATGGTTAAGCCGGAAGATGTTACTCCGGATATGCGAAGAAAAGCAAAAGAAGTTAATTTTGGAATCTTGTACGGTATAGGCCCCTTTGGATTAAAGACAAGACTTGGAGTAACGCAGACACATGCAAAAGAAATTATAGATACTTACTTTAATACCTTTAATCGTGTAAAGAATTTTATGGATGATTCTGTTTTAAGGGCAAGGGAAAAAGGTTATGCTGAAACATTATACGGCAGAAGAAGATATTTAAGAAACATTAACAGCAGCAACAGGGTTGTAAGGCAGTTTGAAGAAAGAGTCGCTATAAACATGCCTATACAGGGAACTGCCGCTGATATGATTAAACTTGCAATGATAAATATTCATAAGGAGCTGGAAAAAAGAAAAACAATGACCAAAATGGTTCTTCAGGTGCATGATGAACTTTTGTTTGATGCTCATAAAGATGAAGTGGAAGAACTTAAACCGGTAATAAAAGAATTAATGGAAAATGCTTTGCCTATGAATGTGCCCATAATTGTAGAAATTGGTACAGGTGATAACTGGCTTGATGCTCATTAAAATTTAATTATGTAGATATGACGTTCATTAAAGAAGATATAAAGAAAATATTATGCATAAAGCTCCGCGGCATTGGTGATATAATTTTATCTACAATTATTCTCAATAATCTTACAGCTTATTTCCCCGGTGTAAAGATTGATTACTTGACGGAGACATTTGCTAAAGATGCAGTTGAAAATAATCCGCTTGTTAATAAAGTGCTTACTATTAAACATCACGGGTTCCCGCTGAAAGTGGCTCTTAAAATCAGGAAAGAGAGATATGATCTTATTTTAGATTTATGGTCGAATCCACGGAGCGCCCAGATTACTTTCTTATCCGGAGTGAAATACCGGGTAGGTTTTTCTTACCGTGGAAGGAAATATGCTTATAACATTCTTGCTCCGTCGAACAGAGGCTCGCATCATTCCGCAGAGCATAATCTTGAATTGTTGAAAGTATTAAGAATACCGGTTATATCTAAAAAGATTCATTATTATGTTTCCGCAAGTAATAATAATTTTGGTATGGATTTTATAAAAAAGAATTTCCCTGGCAGCATAAATATTACCGGTATTATCCCTTCAGGCGGATGGGCTTCAAAGCGGTGCGATGCTGTTAAGTGGGTGGAAATATGCAAAGCTTTGCATAAAAGATACAATATGATGTTTTTAATTTTATGGGGACCGGGTGATGAACAGGATGCAGGCTGCATTAAGCGGAAATTGCCTGAATCGGCTGTTTTGGCTCCGGCAACAAGCGTTGCAGAGATGTCGGGTTTGATTAACAATTGCAGTCTTATAATTGCTAATGATTCCGGTCCAATGCACATTGCGGCGGCTTTGGGTGTTCCTACCTTAGGTTTGTTTGGTCCTACAGACCCTAAAATGCATGGACCTTATGCGGATAATTCCTCTTATGTGATAAAAGAAGATTTGTTTTGCATAAGCTGCAATAAGATGGTTTGCCCTTATATGCATGAATGCTTTATCCATATGAATATCGACAATGTGGTTGATAAAGCTGGACAAATTATATCGAAGTCTAAAATGATGATATAAATATTTTGAAATAGTCCGTCTCCTCGAACCTATGGCTCATTCATCCTTATTAAGAAGATGATTTTATATTGTGATTAAAAAATATTAAAGCTGAATGAAAAATATTGAATTTATATTAAAAAACTTATTGCTTAGGATATTGCTTTTATTAAAAGGTAAATCAAACTTTTCCGTAAATAATTCTTTTGATGAAAATTCTAAAATATTATTTATACGGCTTAACCGTTTAGGCGATGCGCTGGTAACTACTCCTCTGCTTCATGAAATCAAGCAATCGTTGAAGAGTAAAATTTATGTCTTAGCCGATAAGAAAAATTTTATGGCTTATTCCAATAATCGGGATATCGATGAGTTGATAATATTTGAAAAAGGGATTAAAGGCTTGTTCCATATTCTAAAATTCATAAAAGCTAATAAAATTGATACGGTCGTTGATCTGCACGATGACGTTTCTACCACGGTCAGCTTTTTAATTGCTTTATGTAATGCGCAAAATAAATTCGGCTTGAAGAAGGAGAACAAAAGTATCTACACACATACTGTACCAAGGCTGGATAGCAATATTCATCATGTTGTTGATAGGATTATGCAGATTTCAAAATTGTTTAATTTACAGCCGGATAAATCCCTTGTAAAACTGCACTATTATCTTGATAAGTTATCAATCGGGAATGCGGATAAATTTATTTCAGAAAAGTTTGGAAATAATAAATTCTTAGCCGGTATAAATATTTCCGCAGGCAGCCATGCAAGATTTTGGGGCATAAATAATTTCAAAAACCTGTTAGACTATTTATCAGATTATGATATAAACATTTTATTGTTATCTTCTCCAGAAGATTCCGAAGCAGCCTTTATTATAGCCGGTAATGAGTACAGCTATTTTTATTCAGATAATTTCAGCGAATTTGCGGCAGTTATTTCAAAACTTGATTTGCTTTTCACACCCGATACTGCCGCTGTTCATCTTGCTTCGGCATTCGGCATTCCTACATTCGGAATCTTTGTGAAATACAACACAAAGGATATTATTTGGTCACCGTATAAAACAAAGTTTAACTGCATTGTTACAACCGCTAATACCTTAAACGGTATAACGGTTAAGCAGGTAACCGCCCGGTTAAAACCGTTTCTTGAAACAATAATATTGGAACGTAATGCTTTTAAATAACATAAACCCTTTTTTCTTATCCGGAAGAATAAACAGACCTTTGATTTTAGACGGCGCTATGGGCAGCTTATTGCAGCAGATGGGCGCTGAAGTTAATAATTCAATGTGGATGTCTTTGTTAAATATAGATAAACCTCAATTGGTTCTGAATGCCCATAAGCAGTACGTGCAGGCAGGAGCAGATATAATTACTACCAATACTTTCAGAACAAATCCTGTAGCCGTAAATAAATACGGTAGGAGTTTAAATATTAAAAAGCTTGTAAGAGAGAGTGTGAACATTGCAATTGAAGCGGCTAAAGGTTTACCCGTTTTTATAGCAGGCTCAAATCCTCCTGCGGAAGATTGTTACCAGTATAAAAGAAAAGTATCTTTTAAAGAGCTTAAAACAAATCACTGTAGACATATTGATCTGCTGATGGAAAGCGGATGTCATTTCATCTTAAATGAAACACAGAATCATTTTGACGAAATAAAAATAATTTGTAATTATTGCAGTAAAAATAAGATTCCTTATGTCTTAAGCCTTTCTTTTGATGAGAACTATAATTTGTATTCCGGTGAAAATATCGGTGATATACTTCATTATATTACCGGCTTCTATCCTCTTGCAATTGGTATTAACTGCGTAAAGCCTCGTACATTTCTAAAATTTATTGACCGCTATAATATAAATTACAATTGGGGATTTTATTTAAATTGCGGCAAAGGAGAATTTAACGACGTGAATATTGTATCCGGAGTTACACCAAATGTATATTTAAGAACAATAAAAAAAACTTTAATCAAATCACCTTCATTTGTCGGCGCTTGTTGCGGTTCAACACCTGCGCATATAAAAATGATAAAAGAATTTTTAGATGGAAAACATAACAATTAAAACGCCTGCCAAAATTAATATTGGCTTGAACATAATAAACAAGAGACCTGACGGCTACCACAATATTGAAAGTATATTCTACCCCATAACCCTGTTTGATGATATTTCTATTGGATTTTCGGACACTCTTTCCATAGAATCCAACAACAGTCAATTAGTCAGGGAAGATGGTAATTCTATCATAAAAGCAATATACATCATAGAACAAGAAATAAAGAAAAAAGTAAATGTAAAAATCTACTTAAAAAAGAATATTCCCATCGGCGCCGGCATGGGCGGAGGCAGTTCCGACGGCGCTGCAACACTTGCAGCATTAAATGAATTATTCGATTTAAAGTTTAACAAAATTAAGCTGAAAGAATTAGCACTGCAAATAGGCTCGGACGCCCCATATTTTATAAATCCTGTTCCTTCGATTGCTCGCTCGCGGGGCGAATTATTAGAAGAAATACAATTTGATTTACACTACCCTGTTTTGATTATCAACCCGGGAATTCACATATCAACTAAGTGGGCATTTGAGAATCTTACTATGTATTCGGGTGATAAAATAATAAGCGGTATTTCTGAGTTTGATACTATTGATGTTCTGAAAATAAAGAATATCCTTACGAATGATTTTGAAAAAGTCGTCTTCCCTGAATATCCGGAAATCGAGAACATTAAAAATCAGCTTTATGAATTCGGGGCAATATTCGCCCTTATGACGGGCAGCGGATCAACCGTATACGGTATCTTTCAGGATACAGCATCTGCTGAGAATGCAAAATATAAATTCCCTGATAATTATTTTAGTTTTATTTCCTAACTCACTGCTCCCTCATCTATCTCTAAATAATTTCTTGATGAATTTAATTTTACTGTAATCCCTATCGGAATGGTTATGCTGTCTTTTATATGCCCGTGCTTAAGATTATAAACAACAGGAATTTTGAGACTTTCAAAATAATCTGCAATAACTTCACCAAGTGTTAAAGTCTTTTTTGCCGGATCTGTTTCATTACAATCTGTAAATGCGCCTAAAACAATTCCTTTGACCTGTTTGAATACCTGCGCAAGTCTTAACTGGTTAAGCATTCTATCTATCCTATAAGGCACTTCGCCCACTTCTTCTATTAAAATAATTTTATCTTTTAATTCTGGAAGATAATTTGTACCGACAAGCGAGGACAGCAATGATAAATTTCCTCCGACAATTCGTCCTTTGGATGCGCCCTTAACTATGGTTATTATTTTTTCATCATCTGGCTGATGTATTTTCCCGAATTTTTTATTTGATGTAATCATAGCCCAAAATATCTCTTCCGTAAAACTGCTTACTTCATCTGTAAAATCAATGGCAAGCATGGGCCCCGCAAAAGTAATAAGTCCGGTTCTGTTTAGCATTGCCATCTGTAAAGCAGTTATATCGCTGTGCCCAATGAAGATTTTAGGATTATTTTTAATCAGTTTGTAATCGATTTTATCCAGTAGTCGCGGGGAGCCATAGCCTCCTCTTACACACATTATAGCTTTTATATATTTTTTCTTAAACATATAGTGAAAATCATCCGTTCTCTCATCATCATTCCCTGCTAAATAGCCGTGCGTTTTACCTACATTTTTTCCGATTTCTACTTTGTAACCGATTTTTTCAAGATACTTCACTCCTAACTCAACATTTGTATAATCATCTGTAGAAGAAGCTGGAGAAATAATTCCTATCACATCTCCCTTAGAAAGTTTTTTGGGCTTAATAATTTTCATAAATTACCATTGAAATTAATTTATAATTTGAGCTGTTTAATATTTTAAAGAATTAACTTTTAATAAATAACTATTATTAGGAAGCGTTCTTATGAGCCCAACTAACAAATTGAAAAATAATAAGTTATCGCTTAAGAATAAAGCATTGGCAATAAAATTATTACTAACCGATAACGACGGCGTTCTAACGGATACCGGCGTATATTATTCAGCTAAAGGAGAAGAATTGAAAAGATTTTCCATCCGGGATGGTATGGGAGTGGATCGACTTCTTGCACTTGAAGGGGTGGAAACCGGTATTATAACCGGCGAAAAATCGGGTAGTGTTATCAAAAGAGCCGAAAAACTAAAAATTAAAGAACTTTACCTTGGTGTTAAGGACAAGGAAACTTTTTTTTGTAAAATCTTGAAGATAAAACGCTTAAAAAAAGAAAATGTAGCCTTTATCGGGGACGATGTGAATGATTATAATCTGCTTAAGGTAGTAGGTCTTTCCGCCTCTCCTGCGGATGGTATGAAAGAAATACGGGATATTGTGGATTACGTATGTAAAAATAAAGGGGGCAACGGCGCATTCAGGGAATTTGCAGAATTGATAATTAAATTAAAGAATAAATAACTTTTTTTTATGAAAAAGATATTGAATATTTCGCCAATACCTTTCACTCGGTAGAGAAAGCAAAAACACCTCCAAAAATGTAAACGGTTGCCGCAAAGCCATATTTTAATGAACATTAATTAAAACTTGTGTTTCAAATAGATGTTAAAGCCAGGAAAGATACCTCACTTAATAATTTTTCACAAATTTCTGCACTATTAGAAGCGCTAAATTTCTAAGTATACTCCCTTGCTTTTCTTAATTTATTTTCTTTTACTTAGTATTATTCCTTAATAATTTATAGCCGCCTTTAAACTTGATTTTCAGTATTTCACAATTTCCAAAAAAGTGCCTTTAATTGTATATATATACATTATTAATTTACAATTTAATAATATTTGACATTATAATTGTATTCTTATACATTTTTTTATTGACAAATATCCTATTTTATTTTATATTTGTTCTAATGAAATTTTATATTTTACATACAATTAAACAGAAAAACAGCCCTGTTTTTCAGTACCCTCAAAGCATCCGCCGTATGCCGCGTCCCCTTATGGGGTAATATATTCTCTACCAGTAAATAGTTTCCATGTTTTTTTGTATAAATATAAATATTATAAGGAGTTTTTTATTATGATTTCAGTCGGCATTCTTGGTGGCAGCGGCTACACAGGAAAGAAATTATTACAATTCTGCAATTCTCATCCTTTTATTAGCGATTATAAGGTTTATGGACTTAAATCAGCAGGTACCTCGTTATCAGGGCTTTTCCCTGAGCTGGTTGACCAAATCACAGATTCTAATGTTGAAAGCATCGATAATATTTTAATTTCACATGATTTATACTTTATTGCCCTGCCTCATGGCGAGGCGCTAAAATATGTTCCGGCATTTATTATTAACGGTAAAAAAGTAATTGACCTCGGCGGTGATTTCAGGCTTGATTCTAAAGAAGAATACGAAAAATGGTATGGCATTCCTCATACTTCTTCCGATTTATTGAGTCATAAGTTGTACGGTCTAGCCGATTATTATGGAACTCAATATTCTAATATTAATTTAATTGCCAATCCGGGTTGCTATCCAACCGCAACTTTATTGGGACTTCTGCCTTTTGCTGCTGGTTTTGCCGACGAAATAATTTCCGCAAGCACAATTGCTTATTCTGGAACAAGCGGCGCAGGCAAAACTCCAAAACAGGAACTTTTAATGGCTGAAATGGATGGAGATGTTTCCGCTTATAACGTAAATAATCACAGGCATCAGCCGGAAATTTTGCAAACATTAAAGAAATTAGGGTTTAATTCCCCATTTTCGTTTACAACACACTTACTTCCTGCTGCGGTCGGCATTTATGCCACTACATCCGTACATTTGAAAAATAATGTCGATGAAAAAACTGTTAAAGAATATTATAAATCATTTTATTATAATTCTACGTTTGTACGACTGCGGGATGTACCGCCTCACATGGGCTGGGTCGTTAATACAAACTATTGCGATATAAATATTTCCATTAATGGAAAAATCATGATTATTACTTCAACTATTGATAACTTAATTAAGGGCGCTGCCGGTCAGGCTGTTCAGAATATGAATAAGCTTTTCGGTTTAGATGAAGGGCTTGGAATAAAATCTCTGGGAGCTAAAAATGTATCAGTTTATTAAGAACGGCTCCGTTACAAGCACAAAAGGGTTTAAAGCAGCCGGATTTCATTGCGGCGTAAAAGAAAAAAGTAAAAAACTTGACCTGGCGCTTATCTATTCTCCAGTACCATGCTCTGTCGCGGGTACTTATACTCTTAATAAAGTCAAAGCCGCTCCCCTGCTTATTTCTATGAATACGGTTAAAAAAAGCAAGTTTGTTAAAGCTGTAATTGTTAATTCGGGCAACGCAAATGCATGCACCGGCGAAGAGGGTTATCTTGATGCGCTTGATATGCAGAAAAAATGCGCCCATGAATTGAACATTAAACAGAATGAAGTATTAATTGCATCTACAGGCGTTATAGGACAAAAATTGCCTCTTGATAAGATTAAAAGTGGTATTGATAAAATTATTCCGCAACTTTCCGAAAATGGCGGAATTGACGCTGCAAATGCTATAATGACTACTGATTTAAAAGTGAAATCTTTTGCCCTCAAAGTTAAGCTTGCTTCGGGTAAAGTTACAATCGGCGCTATATGCAAAGGAAGCGGAATGATTATGCCTAACATGGCAACTATGCTGGCATTTATATCTACCGATGCAATAATTGATAAATCAATTCTTTATGATATTCTTTTATCCTCTGTTAAAAAGAGTTTCAATAGAATATCGGTTGACGGCGATACAAGCACTAACGATATGGTGCTTTTGCTTGCCAACGGCGCTTCGGGAATTTCAATTGAAAAAAATTCCGGTGATTATAATTTGTTTAAAGACGCTCTTGACGGTATTTGTATAAAGATGGCTAAATCAATTGCCTCTGACGGCGAAGGCGCAACTAAGCTTATTACTATCAATGTAAAGCGCGCTAAAACAGAAAAAGAAGCCGATATTGTAGCTAAATCAATATCAAATTCTCCTTTAGTTAAAACAGCGTTCTACGGTGGTGATGCAAATTGGGGCCGGATTTTAAGCGCTGCCGGGCAAAGCGGCGCCGATATTGACCCGGCAAAAGTTTCTATCAGTTTTGATAAGCTTCCTGTTCTACTTCCCAATTACAAACTTGTAATTGATGAAGTGAAGGCTGCAAAGATTCTTGCAAAGCCTGAAATTACCGTCACCGTTGATCTTGGAAACGGTGTAAATGAATGTACATGGTGGATGTGTGACCTTTCCGAAGATTATGTGAAAATTAATGCCAATTACAGAACTTAGGCAAAGAGGAATAAATATGAAAATTTCACTTATAAAAATAAGCGGCAAAACAATAACTGAATTTTTAGATTCTGATAAATGGATCAGAACAATTAAGTGCCTGAAAAAAGAATATGACGGAATTATTTTAGTTCATGGCGGCGGCAAATCAATTTCAGAATGGTCTGAAAAATTAGGACTTGAGAATAAATTTGTCAACGGTCAGAGAGTAACTACCATTGAGCAGATGGAAGTTGTTGCTGCCGTTCAGGCAGGCATGCTTAACAGTCAGCTGACTGCTAAATTAAATGCTTCCGGGCTTAATGCAATGGGGCTATCCGGTATTGACAGGGGCACTTTCAAAGCAGAATATTTTAATAAGGACCTCGGCTTTGTAGGAAAACCCCAATTAACCGGTTCGCCGGGCTGGATTAGGAGTCTGATAAAATCCAATGTTATCGCTGTATTTTCAAGTATATGTATGGATAAGAACGGCAATTTGATGAACGTTAATGCGGATGTATTTGCAGGTGCGCTGGCTTCTGCTGTTAACGCAGAAATAGTTTTCTTTGTATCCGATGTTGAAGGCGTTAAGATAAACGGTTCAGTGAAAAATACATTAACCTGTGAAGAAATTATTTCCGGGATTGCTAACGGCGATATTACCGATGGTATGATTCCTAAGCTCCAAAGTTGCATGGAACTCCTAAATAAAGGAATTAATAAAATCTGGATTGGCTCACAAATAGAAAACCAATTCGATTTTGAAAACGGCAATGCCGGTAACGGTACATTAATTATTAATAAGGTTGTAAAACAATATGAACTACTCAGGATTGCTTAATACATATTCACGCTACCCTGTCGAATTTGTCAGTGGAAACGGCCCTTTTCTCTATGATGTGAACGGTAAGGAATATATCGATTTTTTATGCGGTATTGCCGTTACCGGTTTTGGACACAACCACCCAGCGATTAAATCTGAAGTGTTAAAGCAGATCAATAATTTTTGGCATGTATCAAATCTTTTTACTTCCACTCCGCAGGAAGAACTTGCAAGGAAACTTGCTGAACGTTCCGGTCTGAATTATGTTTTCTTCAGTAATTCCGGCACTGAGGCGATTGAAGCTGCAATTAAATTCGCACGGAAATGGGGTAAAGGAAAGTCTGAAATAATTTCAACTGTAAACGGTTTTCACGGCAGGACTTTTGGAAGTCTGTCCGCTACAGGTCAGCCGAAATTTTGGGAAGGGTTCAAACCTTTAGTGCCCGGTTTCTCTCATGTACAGTTCGGCAGTATTGTGGCAATTCATGAAAAAATAAATGCAAATACAGTTGCCGTAATTGTTGAAACAATTCAAGGAGAGGGCGGCGTAAATGTTGCTCCTGAAGGTTATATTAAAGCTTTAAGGGAATTATGTACGGAGAAAGAAATATTGCTGATAATAGATGAAGTTCAAACCGGCATTGGCAGAACTGGAAAATTCTTTTCATATCTCTATGATAATATTGTTCCGGATATTGTTGCAGCTGCAAAAGGTATTGCAAACGGTTTGCCTCTCGGCGCTACAATTTGCTCTAAGGAAGTTGCCAATGAGATTAAGCCCGGCAACCATGGCTCTACATTCGGCGGGAACCCTGTTGCTATTGCAGCCGCAAATAAAGTTGTCGACCTTCTTAATGATGATAAATTGAAGGAAATTGCTCAGCTTGGTGATATCCTGCAGGATGCCTTGCATGGTCTCAATTTATCTGAAATAAAAAATATTAGAGGCAAGGGACTGATAATTGGCGTTGAATTTATCGAAGGAATTTCTGCCAAAGTTGTTGCGCTTAGACTTCTCGATAAAGGATTTCTTGTCGCTACTGCCGGTGATTCGGTGTTAAGAATTCTTCCTCCTTTTGTTATTACTCAATCGGAATTGATGAAATTCCTTTCAGCTTTAAGAACTGTTATTCAGGAAATCTCTAATAAATAATTTATTATTAATAAAAACCCGGTGGCTGTATGTCCGCAAAACTTAAAAGATTAAATAGAATAAAAGAATTATTGAACTTTAAAAACATTTCGTCCCATGAAAGTTTGGTTAATTTTCTTGCCGATGAAGGTATCCGGGTTACGCAAGCTACATTAAGCCGTGACTTTGCAGAGCTGGGAGTGGTTAGAACTTTTACGGAAAGAGGCCCGCGCTATATACTGGATGCTCACGAATCAGGTAAGCAGATTGCAAAGCTTATCGGCTTTGAGATATTAAGTGTTGAGCATAACGAATCATTGATCATAATAAGAACGTTAGCCGGCAGGGCGCAGGGTATTGCGCATTTTATAGACCGCCTTAACAATCCTGAAATTCTTGGAACTGTAGGCGGGGATGATACGGTTTTATTACTTCCAAGTTCTCAGAAAAATATTCCCAATTTAGTGGCTTTAGTCAAAAAGATGATGACCGAGTTAGTCGGCGATAAAAATTAATTTTATGTAAGGAGATGTGAATATGGCTAAAAGAAAAATCGTTGTTGCTTATTCCGGTGGCTTGGATACTTCCATAATGGTAAAATGGTTGAAGGATAAGTATGATGCGGATATTGTTACGGCTACCGGCTTCCTCGGTCAAGTAAAAGAGATTGAGGGTGTAAAAGAAAAAGCTTTAAAAACAGGTGCGGTTAAAGCTATAGTGCTTGATTTGAGAGAAGAATTTTTAACCAATTATGTTTGGAAAGCATTAAAAGCAAGCGCATTGTATGAAGGTGCTTATCCTATGGCTTGTGCTATAGGAAGACCCTTGCTTGCTAAAATGCTTGTTGATGTCGCTGTTGATGAAGGTGCAGATTCGGTTGCTCACGGCTGCACAGGCAAAGGAAATGATCAGGTAAGATTCGAAGTCGGTGTTCAATCACTTGCTCCCCGGTTAGATGTTATTGCTCCGTTAAGAACGTGGGAATTTAAAAGCCGTGAAGAAGAAATGGAATATGCCAGGAAATACCACATCCCGGTAAAAGCAACCAAAGAAAACCCCTATTCTATTGATGAAAATCTTTGGGGCATTGCCGTTGAATGCGGAGTCCTTGAAGATCCAACCAGTGCTCCGCCTGATGATGCTTACCAGATTACCGTTGATCCTAAAAACTCGCCTGATACACCTGCTTTAATAACCATTGGTTTTGAGAAAGGTGTACCAGTAAACTTAAATGGAATTGAGTTAAGCGCTGTGGAACTCGTATCTCAATTGAGAGATTTAGGCGCCGCTTATGGAGTCGGCAGACTGGATTTAATTGAAAATAGGGTCGTAGGAATTAAATCGCGAGAAATTTACGAGGCTCCTGCTGCCGTTATTTTACATACAGCTCATTCTGAATTAGAAAGATTAATTCTTGATAAAGAAACTTTTAGATACAAACAGAATGTTTCAAATAAAATTGCTAATTTAATCTATGATGGTTTATGGTATTCACCCTTGTTCAAGTCCCTGTGTGCATTCGTTGATGCTACTCAGGAAAATATTACCGGTGAAGTTAAGCTTGAACTTTATAAAGGAAGCATCAAAACTTTATCCAGAAGCTCTGTTTTCAGTTTGTATAATAAAAATCTTGCCACTTACACTGTTGAAGATACTTTTGATCATAAATCATCCGATGGTTTCATTAAAATATACGGACTTCCTTACAAAACAATCGCTTTAGTCAAAAACCCGGAAAAAGAAGAGGTTACTGTTTAATGTTATGGGGCGGAAGATTTAAAGAAAAGCTAAATTCAAAAGCGCTGAAATTTTCTTCTTCCTTAAAATTCGATATAATTCTTCTTTGTGAAGATATTGAAGGAAGTATAGCACATGCGGAAATGCTGGCGGCTGTAAATATTATTTCGAATGAGGAAAAAGAACTAATAGTCCGGGGGCTTAAGAAGATAGAAGTTGATTGGAACACAAAAAAATGGTTCCCCGACCCTGAATTGTACGAAGATGTTCATTCCGCAGTTGAATCAAAACTATTTGAACTTATTGGGGACACTGCCGGAAAATTACATACAGGCAGAAGTCGCAATGATCAGGTGGCAACAGATTTGATGTTGTGGATTAGGAAAAGCAGCAGTCTTATTCATAAATTACTTTGTGAATTCCAAAAAACGCTTCTTGAAATTTCTTCCGGTAATACGGGGACATTAATTCCCGGTTATACGCACTTTCAACGCGCTCAACCTATTTCCTTAGCTTTTCATTTACTTGCCTACGTCGAAATGCTTGAACGGGATAAAGCAAGGTTTGAATTTGTGAAACATTCCGTCAATCAATGCCCTCTTGGTTCAGGCGCATTAGCAGGATCAACACTTCCTTTAGACAGAGATTTAACTTGTAAATTACTCGGCTTTACCCAACCGACGGGAAATGCCCTTGATTCTGTTTCAAACCGTGATTTTATCATGGATTTTCTGAATGCCTGTTGTATAGGTATGATGCATTTAAGCCGTTTCTCTGAAGAAATAGTAATCTGGTCAACTTCGGAATGGGGTTTTATAAAACTCAACGACAGTTTTACTACAGGCTCATCTTTAATGCCCCAGAAAAAAAATCCTGATATGGCTGAACTTATAAGAGGTAAAACGGGAAAAGTTTATGGGAACTATATTGCTTTTGCTTCAACTATGAAGTCCCTTCCGTTAAGCTATAACAGGGATTTGCAGGAAGACAAAGAACCATTGTTTGATTCTTTTTCCACTTACTCGGATTCTCTCGAAATTATTAACGATATGCTCCGGACCGCAGAATTTAATAAAGACCGATTTACTGAAGAACTAAAAGGAGATTTTTCACTTGCTACCGATCTTGCAGATTGGCTTGTTCAGAAGCAAATCCCTTTTAGGGAAGCGCACAAGATTGTTGGAAACCTTGTTCGGAAGTTTGAAAGCGAAAGAAGGAACTTTAAGTCAGCAACGCTAAATGATTTAAAAAGTCTCTCTTTAGTGTTTGATGAAAATGCCTTGGAATGTTTGAATATGGAAACAGCTTTGCAAAAGAAGAAAACTTCAGGTTCCCCAAACCCCGCTGATGTTAAAGAAAGAATCGATTTCTGGAAAAAGAAACTTATTTAATTACTATCCGGCTTCTTTTTCTTCCAGCACATAAGAATTATAAATTATATAATATTCCTGATCCCATTCAGTCTCTTTAGAAATACTTCTTTTATTTCTTTTTTCTAGATGGGGCATGATCCTACGGCTATGAATTTCAATTGCTTTTTTCAGATTAGATTCTTTTAAAAGTAAGTCGTTTTTATTGGACGATATTTTATTATCCATGTGTGCCTTTGTAAAGTTGATCTTTACTCGTTATTTATTTTTTTTATTATTTTCTCTACAAAAGAAGTCCTTTTTCTATTACTTACAAGTGATTATGTACACAAATTATAATCGATAAAATCTGCATAAAATTTAGCTTTTTGTAGGAATTTGTTAACATTATCACATTTTGAACACATTTCAAATATTTCAATCAAATCTCTGTATTCCTCTAATCATTTTTCTATTATGCCTTTAATCAATATTTATTATTATAGTTTGAAATATTTTCTCAATAAGTTTATCTTTATGTTAATGATATTGAAAGCAGTGATTTAAAAAAACTTTTCCCCATTTAATATGAATCTGCCGGTTTATTTAGATAATCAGGCAACTACTCCGGTTGATCCTGAAGTTTTTGAAGCAATGAGACCCTATTTCTTAGAGAAATTCGGCAATGCTTCAAGCAAGAGCCATTCATTCGGGTGGGAGGCTGAAAGCGCAGTAGAAAATTCAAGGAAAATAATTGCTGGCTTTATTAATGCTAAACAAGATGAAATATACTTTACAAGCGGCGCCACGGAATCAATAAACTTGGCTCATTTCGGAATTGCCGAAGCCTATTTGTCAAAAGGTAATCATATTATTTCGACTCTTGTTGAACACGGCGCCGTTAATGACTCACTTCATCTATTAGAGAAAAAAGGATTTGAAATAACCTTTCTTCCTGTAAATAATAAAGGATTATTAGATATCAATCGATTAAATGATTCCATTAAAGACAAAACCATCTTAGTTTCGATTATGACTGCTAATAATGAAATTGGAACCATAAATAATATTACTGAAATAGGAAAAATTTGCAAAAAGCATAATGTAATTTTTCATACGGATGCAACTCAAGCATTAGGAAAAATACCATTTGATATTCAGGAATCAAATGTTGGTATCGCGTCCTTTACCGCACACAAGATCTACGGTCCAAAAGGAATCGGCGGTATTTTTATTAGCAATAATAACCCAAAAGTTAAAATTGTTAAGCAATTTTATGGTGGACATCAGGAAAAAGATATTCGCCCCGGCACTTTGAATGTTCCGGGAATAGTTGGGTTCGGCAAAGCAGTGGAAATTGCTTCGCTTGTGATGAATGAAGAATCAAATAGGATAAAATATCTCAGGGATAAACTTTATAATGGATTTATTTCTTATCTTAGTGATGTATTATTAAACGGCTCTTTTGAAGATAGACTGCCGAATAATTTAAATTTGTGTTTTAAATATGTAAGATCGGAATCTTTTTTAACAAGCCTGCGAGATATTGCCTTGTCTACCGGTTCCGCATGCAGTTCCGAAGTGCCAAAACCGAGCCGTATTTTAAAAGCTATTGGACTTTCCGATGATCTTGCATATTCGTCAATTAGATTCGGGCTTGGAAGGTTTAATACCGGTGAAGAAATTGAATATACAATTTCCCGTGTTGTAGAAACAGTAAATAATTTAAGAAGCATATCCCCTGCCTGGAGATTCGGGAAGGAAACGTCGGTAAAATAAAATGATAAAGGAAATAAATTTGAAATACATTGAATTAATAAAGAATGATTACAAAATATTTCTTCAATTTTTAAAAGCAAAATATCCCATATTTCATAATTCAAATTTTTTTCCCAGGGAACTTCAATTCGGCGCAGCTAAATACATGCAAAATAAAGGGATAAAAATATCTTACGGACAAGCTGAAGGACTCGCTAAAGCAGTGGGTTCATTTCTGGAGCAAGAAGGTATCTTTGTAAGAGTTAATAACCATGGCTGGAGAATAAATTACAAAGAATTTGTGACGAAGGTACCAGGAGACCCTTTATAAAGAGTTCCAGATCATCAAAAGTGATATGTGCCTTAACAATTTAATAAATATTTTTTCATATTTAACAAGTAAAAAGGATAGGACTAATGTCAAATACTCAAACAGAAGCTGAAATAAAGGTCACAGAAAAAGCAGCCGTCGAAGTAAAAAATATAATGAAAGAAAACAATATCCCCGATGGTTATGGATTAAGAGTTGGAGTTAAAGGCGGCGGTTGCTCGGGTTTAACATATACGCTTGGTTTCGATGAGGAAGTTAAAGAAGGAGATACTGTAATTGAACAGAACGGAGTTAAATTATTTGTCGACGGAAAAAGCCTTTTTTATTTATCAGGTACTGAATTGGATTTTACCAGCGGGTTAAGCGGCAGAGGGTTTGTTTTTAATAATCCTAATGCAGCTAAAACTTGCGGCTGTGGCGATTCATTCGGTGTTTAAAAGTACCTATCGGTACTGTTAGTAATTGCATTATGCCTTAACTTATTTACTTTCAAAAAGATTTTTTTAATAACTTATCGGAGAAAAAAATGGGTAAATTCGAACTTCCTAAATTGCCGTATGCTTATGATGCCTTAGAACCTTACATTGATAAAGCAACAATGGAAATTCATCATTCAAAGCATCACAATGCTTATGTCACAAACCTGAATAATGCAGTCGCTGGATCGGAACTCGAACATAAAACTCTTGATGAACTTATAAAAGACGCTTCTAAATTCCCGGTTGGTGTAAGAAATAACAGCGGCGGCGTTTTTAATCATAATTTCTTCTGGACAATATTGAAAAATAACGGGGGCAGCGCTCCGTCAGGCAAGCTAGCCGAAGCGATAAATGCTGCTTTTGGCTCGTTCGATGAATTTAAAGCTAAATTCAGCAATGCTGCTGCTACACGTTTTGGCTCAGGCTGGGCGTGGTTAATTGTTCAGAACGGCAGGCTTGCTGTCACTTCGACTCCAAACCAGGATAATCCTTTGATGGATCTTGCGGAGCAAAAAGGCGTACCTATTTTAACGCTCGATGTTTGGGAGCATGCTTATTATTTGAAATATCAGAATAGAAGACCGGAATACATTGAGAATTGGTGGAATGTTGTTAATTGGGAAGAAGTTGCTGCAAAATTTGCACACACGAATTAAAAAATTAAATACTATCTCCTGCTAAGCTTTAGCTGTAAGATTATTCTTTGGCTAAAGCTTTTTTTTATTTATGCCAGTTTAGCAATCCCGAAAGCCTTCGGGACTAAGCCTCTCACAACAAAAGACTGTTAAGTCAGTAACTGCTGAGGGAAGATTATATAAAATAAAAAAGCCTTCTATTTTAATGAAGGCTCTTCTTTGGCGGAGAGGCCGGGATTCCTCCATAGGAGTCTTTGGGAGAACCCGGGGTAGAGTTTAATCTATTCGGCGGTTTAGCATGCCGCCACGGCGGGGTTAGCCACTCATCCGGTGAGAAAAGTTGAATAACTTTTGTTCAAATAAATAATGACTGTAAAATAAAAAGACCTTCAATATTTTAAAAGCTTTGTCTTAAGCTAATCCCTTACATCTTCCAACTAATTGGCTCCATCATGAAACATTTATACTAGTGTTCCTAAATGTTTATAGTGGCAAATGCACTATTGGAACCTGATTTGGGAAATGTTGAATCTATTAGTTCCGGAAAGCCAATATACTTTTTAAATGTATCACATAATAGTAAGCGTTCATTAACGGCTAACAATTAGTTACTAAGTTCGAACTGTTTTTTTCATTTCCGACAGACCTTTTTAATGGATAAAAATTTTTACTCAAAATAATTTAATTTTACACTTTCTCCTATCGGTTGCTTCAGTATTGGCATATTTTGTGTCAATTTTATTAAGCTGATTGGTATTTATCTATTTTAAATTTCGGATTTAAGGTCTTTTTACGCTCAATAAGAACTTAAGATCCTAAACAAATTGTAATTCCTTCCTAACTTTTTTCTTTAGAAAAGAACAAATATAATTGTGATTTTTCATGAATAGTACTTTCAATGAAGCAAGCCTCCTCAACCAAAAGGCGTAGTTCCTATTTCATTCCTTCGCCCGATTGAATACTATTCAAAAAATGTTGATTATATGCATAAAATAAAATATAAAGTTCTCTTGATATTCCAAATGAATTTTTGAAGGTATTTCTTAAACGAAAATACAATTTAATATTATAAAATATATTAATGCATTATTGACAACAAAAGAGATTTTCTGAGAAAAAGTATTAATGCTTATTTATGGCAACATAATTGCAGAATGCATTATCAATACATCACTTAACGCTTTTACGCTATAATCGTTATCAATATTTATAAATTAAATTTAACGCTGAAACAATTAAAAACATTTATAAAGATGAATTAAATATGAAAATAATTTTTTCTTTAACGATTATTGCAATATTATTATTAACTTCAAATAATAGTCTAGCACAAATATCGGTAGACCTTAAAACAGCCTCTGGATTTGCAGTGCTTGCCGCTGCCGGAATAACTAATTCCGGTAATACTGACTTAGAGGGCGATATCGGTTCATATCCAACAGCAACAATTTCAGGATTTCCACCTGGTTCTTTCACCGGTACGAACCATCTGAATGATATTTTCACTCAGACCGCTATGACTGATTTAAATGCAGCCTATATTGATGCAGCCGGTCGGACAGGGGCAATTACAGTAGGATCAGAATTGGGTGGGGCAAACTTAACAAAAGGTGTCTATACATCTGCAGCAGGTACATTTGCAATAACAACTATTCTAACACTTGATGCCCAAAATGATACAAATGCAGTCTTCATCTTTCAAATGGCTTCTACTCTTTTAACTGCACCGAGTAGTCGCGTTGTTCTAATTAATGGTGCTAAATGGACAAACGTTTTTTGGATTGTCGGCAGTTCAGCAACTCTTGGTGATTCATGCCTCTTAGAAGGATCAATATTAGCAAATACTTCCATTTCAGCTGGGACAAATGCAACTGTAAACGGCAGACTGTTAGCCGGAGCGATCACAACAACAGGGACAGTTACTTTGTCTAATAATATTGCATTATCTAAGAATACTATTACCTATACAATATCCGGCAATGCAGGCGTAGCTGGAGCAGTCTTAAGCTGGACTGATG
>CAZUCY010000051.1:0-17114 GCA_964618785.1 uncultured Ignavibacteriaceae bacterium
TCAATTAATATTCGGAGGTAATAATGGAAAAATTTGAGAACTTAGTCCAATCAGTTAAAAATTTGGAAACTGATTTTGAAAAGTTCTATGTAAAAGGACAAGCTGCTGCCGGAACTCGGCTGCGCAAAGGCTTAAGCGATTTGAGAAAGCATGCCCAGGAAGTCCGCAAGGATATTCAGGATGTTAAGGCTCAAAGAAAAACATCCAAAGCCTAAATTTTTCTACTAAAGAAAGTTCGAAGGCTGAATTAGAAAAATAATTCAGCCTTATTATTGGTTATGCGCCGATTAATTATTAGTCTTGCTGTTGCTTGCCTATTTGTCTTAATTATCACGGAATATTTGAAAAGTAAGGAGTGTAAATACCGGCAGCACTTTGCCCTGGATTCTACCGTTACAATTTCAATTTCTGCTGTTGGCGATTTAATGTGTCATTCTCCTCAATTTGAATATGCCAGAGTAAGCGCAGATAGTTTTAATTTTTACCCGGCTTTTGAAATAATAAGACAATATCTGCGGAATTCTGATTTTTCTTTTGGAAACCTTGAAACTGTTACTGCCGGTAAATTAAAAGGGTATTCCGGCTACCCGTTTTTTAATGTGCCCGATGAATTTGTTGCGGCAGTGAAATCTGCCGGGTTTAATTTAATTACTACTTCAAATAATCATGCCCTTGACGATGGAGAAATGGGACTTTTAAGGACTATCTCAATAATTAAAAACAACGGGCTTTATTACACAGGCACATTTACTTCTAAAAAAGACAGAGATTCAATCAGGATATTTAACATTAAAGGAATTAAACTTGCTCTGCTTGCTTATTCCTATGGAACAAACGGAAATCCTCTCCCTAAAGAAAAACCCTTCCTCATAAATTTGATAGATACCGTGCTAATCAGGAATGATATAAATTTATCCCGTCACATAGGGGCTGAAATTGTCCTTGTATATTTTCATTTCGGAACGGAATATAAGAGAACTCCGTCCGATTTTCAAAAAATAATTGTTCAGAAAACAATTGAAGACGGCGCTGATTTAATTATCGGCGGGCACCCGCATGTAATTGAACCCGCAGCTTTTTTTAAAACAAACGGCGGCAAACTTGATACCGGCTTTGTAGTCTATTCTTTGGGAAATTTTATTTCCAATCAGAGATGGAGATATTCTGATGCGGGAGTCATATTAAAGATTATATTAAAGAAAAATTTGAATGACGGTAATATTTCCATTTTAAAAGTAAACTTCCTTCCTACGTGGGTATTCAAAGGAAAAATTAATAACAAAAATGGATATGAAATACTTCCTGCCGCCGATTCTCTCAATCATGTCTTCTTAAAAGATATGTCCGCTGACGATAAGAAAAAAATGCTGCAATCTTACGATGATACTAAAAATATTATGACTAAACTTACTGAAAATATTTCAGTGGAAAACATATCTAAATAACTCTTATTACTATGTTTTTTATTTAAATCGTTAAAATTATTGAATATGCCCTTACATAATAAAATTATTCTTCCGGGTATATTTATCATATCCTTGTTTTTGGGGGTCGTTCTTTAACTTATAAAGTAAGTGATTTTCTTTTCAATTTTGCCAATAAGTTCGGGCTCAAGTTGACCGCTTATTGTTTTATCCTTTTATAAACCGTTGAAACGGTTAACAAATATGAGCTTTATCCTTAGCAGCCCATGTTTTTAAGTCATAGGTTGCTTAAATTAAAATTTGAAAATATAACCGTTTTTAACGGTTTACAGTTACTGACTGTCAATTTGAGTACGGGAAATAATTTCTGATTAAATTTTATTATTTTGTCTTATCTGGTATCACATGAAATAAGAATGTCAATATGATTGGTAAAATATTTCCATATTATTCTAAAAATAATAATTAATTTTATTGAAAGGGTAAAAGGTGTCAAGAAGCATTACTCTAATTCCCGGTGATGGAATTGGTCCTGAAATAACTGCCGCCACAGTCCGTATTCTTGAAAGCGCCGGTATTAATATAGAATGGGAAACAGTTATAGCGGGTATGACTGCGCTGGAAAAATACAAAGACCCTTTACCAAAAGACGTAACTGATTCTATCGAACGCACCGGCGTAGCATTAAAGGGACCTCTTACAACTCCCATTGGTAAAGGTTTCAGAAGTGTTAACGTTGCTTTGCGTCAGGAATTTGAACTGTTCTGCAACCTGCGTCCTGCTAAAACTTTTACCGGGATTAAGACTTTATATTTCGATCATATTGATTTAATTATCTTCAGGGAAAACCTTGAAGAATTTTATTCAGGTATCGAGCACTATATTGACAGCAGCCATACTGCCGCTGAAACAATCGGAATTATTACAAGAAGAGGCTCTGAACGGATTATACGTTATGCTTTTGAATATGCAAGAAAACATAAAAGAAAAAAATTGACGGTGGTTCACAAAGCAAATATTCTAAAGTTTACCGGAGGCTTGTTTCTAGATGTAGCTGCACAGATGGCTCCCGAATATTCTGAAATAAAATTTGAAGATAAGATCGTTGATAATATGGCTATGCAGATGGTAATGAATCCTTACCAGTTCGATTGTATTGTAACAACTAATTTGTTTGGTGATATATTATCCGATTTAGCTTCTGGGTTGGTAGGAGGGCTTGGTATGGCGCCCGGTGCAAATATAGGTGATCATATAGCTATATTTGAAGCCGTTCACGGTTCAGCCCCGGATATTGCCGGACAAAATATTGCTAACCCCTCTGCGCAAATACTTGCCTCTGTAATGATGCTTGACTACATTGGCGAAAAAGAAGCTGCCCGGAAAATTGAAAAGGCTGTCGCCTCCGTTATAGAAGATGGTAAATATGTTACTAAAGACATTAATTCCCTTAACTATGTAGGAACACGCGAATTTACCGATGCTGTTATAGAAAAACTTCAGTATACAGTTTCGTGAATTATACCGCAACAATATATTCTCCCCGGTTCTTTCGGGAGATTTTCCAATCGGGATGACTTTGGCAATGGTGAGTTTACTACCGCTTAATGATATTATCATTCTTTTTAATAGGAATAAGCTATCTTTCTAAGAAGTTACAACCTGGACCGGAAGAAGCATAGCCAGGTAATATTTCCCTATTAATTCTTATCTTTGTAATATAAGTAATGGTAATTAAGTGCCGGATATCTGTTCAGCAAATCGTTTTTATGTTTGAAATCGGTAAAATAAAATTAGAAAAGGCTGTTCTCCTGGCTCCGATGGAGAATGTTACGGATATTTCTTTCAGGTATATCTGCAGGGAATTAGGTGCCGATGTTGTATATACAGAATTTGTTAATTCTGAGGGATTAGTTCGTAAATCAAAAAAAACTCACAGCAAATTAAAAATTATTGAGGAAGAGAGACCTGTCGGTATACAGATATATGGCGGAGCAGTCGAATCTATGATAGGAGCTGCAAGGATTTCCGAGCAGCAGAATCCTGATTTAATTGATATAAATGCCGGATGCTGGGTAAAAAATGTCGTTGGGTGCGGCGCCGGAGCAGGATTATTAAAAAACCCTGAATATATGCAGCAACTAGTTAAAGGCGTTGTTGATGCAGTTTCGTTGCCTGTTACTGTTAAAACAAGGCTGGGCTTGGATTCAGATAATATAAAGATAGTTGAAGTCGCTAAGAGAATGGAGGATGTTGGAGTAAAAGC
Source organism: uncultured Ignavibacteriaceae bacterium (assembly GCA_964618785.1). Lineage (GTDB taxonomy): Bacteria > Bacteroidota > Ignavibacteria > Ignavibacteriales > Ignavibacteriaceae > FEN-1297. The sequence continues at coordinate 3,691 of CAZUCY010000051.1, forward strand.
CTTAACTGTTCATTGCAGAACCAGGGTGATGGGACATAAAGGCGATGCAGACTGGTCATGGATTTCTAAAGTTAAAAATGCAGTTAGCATTCCGGTCGTGCTTAATGGTAATGTACTTACCGCAGAAGACGCAAAGAGAGCTTTTGATGAGACTAACGCCGATGGTGTTATGATTGCGCGCGGCGCTATAGGAAATCCGTGGATATTCAAAGAAATAAAGGATTTATTAAACAACGGTTATATTTCTTCTTCTTTTGATGAAGAGCTTAAAATAAAAACCTGTCTGAGACACCTTCAATATGGTGTTAACTTCAAAGGGGAAAAAAGAGCTGTGCTTGAACATAGAAAATTTTATACCGGCTATCTTAAAGCATTTTATAACGCTTCGCAGATCAGGCAGGCTTTAATGCAGGTGTATGAATATAACCGGGTTGAAGATATTTTATTAAAATATCTTGAAGATTTAATCTTATTTAAATCGGTTGTTTGATAGAATCTCTGTTTCTAAATATCAGGTTGATTTTGTCTGCTTAAATTCTAAGGAATTATTTTGGATAAACAATTTTCTCAAAAACTTGCAAGATTTATCTCGACTCTTTTTGTCCCGCCTTCGTTTACAATTCTTATTTTTGTCTATTTTGCTTTTAAATTAGAAAACAATTTTCCAAAACAAATAGTCCTCTTAGCTGTTACTGTCATTTTCGGTTTTGTTCTCCACATAGTATTGTTCGTACAGTTGAAAAGAAAGGGAAAACTTGTTAATTACGATGCAACAATAAAAGAGGAAAGAACCGCACCATTTTTAATATCGGGAGTATTTTATATAATTGGTCTTGTTATTTTAATTACAAGCCGGGTAAATATTATTTCAACAGCATTTTGGTTTTGCTATATTTCTAATGTGTTAATTGTTGTCCTTATAAATAAATTCTGGAAGATAAGCGTGCATTCATTAGGCGCATGCGGCTCTTTAGCTGCTTTATGTTTTGCCGTTGGTCCTGCAGGACTTATTTTTATCTTCATCCCCCTGCTTGTAGGCTGGTCAAGAGTAAAATTAAAATGTCATACGGTTTCACAAGTATTAGCCGGGGCTGTATTGGGTTTTGTTTCAACTTATTTGCAAATGGCTTTAATCGTAAATTGGTTTAATTATGCCGGGTAAAAAAGAAATAATTGCTCTGCTGGAAAACATTGCCGGTTTATTGGAATACAACGGTGAGAACCCGTTTAAAGTAAATGCTTTCAGGAACGGCGCAAATGCAATCAGAAAATCTGAAATTGAAATTGACAAAATTGTCAATGATAAAGCGCTTGATAAAATAAAAGGGATCGGCAAAGGGCTCCAATCTGTAATCTATGAGTTTTATGAAACCGGTAATTCTTCAGCTTATGATGAATTGAAAAAAGGTGCGCCGGATGGAATTGATGATTTATTAAAAATCAGGGGACTCGGTCCAAAGAAAATAAAAGTACTCTATTCTGAACTCGGAATATCGAATATCGGTGAACTTGAATATGCCTGTGAAGAAAACCGTCTTGCTTTGTTAAAGGGATTCGGAGAAGCAGCTCAAAATAAAATAATAGCGGAAATAGTGAAACAGAAAACCTACAGCAAATATATTCTTTTAGATACCGCAGATAAACTCTCTGAAGAATTTCTTGAAAAAATTTCTAAGTTTCATACTTTAAGTAATATAGTCCATACAGGCGAACTCAGAAGGGGAATGGAAATTATTTCCCAAATTGCTTTTGTCGTTCTTGTTCCTGATAAAAAAAGATTCCTTGCGGAATTAAAAGAGACTTTTACATTTGAAGTCCGTGAAGACATAGTAACTGTAAAAAACTGTTACCCGGTACCAATTGTCTTATATATTGTTACTAATGAAACTGAGGTTTGTAAAAAATTATTCCTTACAACCGGAAGCAGTGATTTTATTGCAGGGCTTAATGCAGACGCAGGCATTAAGTGTGCAGGTAATGAATATGAAATTTTTGAAAGTATCAATTTCCCTTTCGTTATTCCTGAAATGAGGGAAAAGGAATATTTTAATATAAACAATCAAAAATTAAAAGAAAATTCGGATTTAGCCATAGATCATTTCAAGGGATTATTACACTTCCACACTACATACTCCGATGCCCGGAATTCATTAAGAGAGATGATTGCAGAAGCACAAAAAGTAGGGTTTGAGTATGCTGCTGTGTGCGATCATAGTAAAACTGCTGCTTATGCCAATGGTTTAAGCGAGGAACGGATACTCCTTCAAAAACAAGAGATTATAAAAATAGCTTCAAGCTATAAATTGCATATATTCCATGGAATCGAATCGGATATTTTGCAAACAGGAGACATTGATTATTCCCCTGATTTCCTGGGTAATTTTGATTTTGTGGTAGCTTCAGTTCATTCAAGGTTTAGCATTGAAGAGGCGGAAATGACAAAACGCCTCATAAAGGCTGTTGAAAATCCTTATACAGACTTATTGGGACATCCCTCGGGCAGGCTGCTTTTATCGCGTGAACCATATAAATTTGACGTTAAAAAGGTTATTGATGCATGTTCGGCTAATAATGTGGCGATTGAAATAAATGCAAATCCTCACAGGCTTGATCTTGACTGGCGATGGTTATTTTATGCACGGGAAAAAGACTGCCTTTTTTCTATCAATCCGGATGCACATTCTGTTGAAGATATATCGTATATTAAATACGGCGTTCTTTCTGCAAGAAAAGGGGGTGTAAAAAACAACGAGGTAATAAACTGTTTTTTATTGGAAAATTTTAAGAAATTTTTACAAAGGAAGGTTTCGAGGAACTTAAACTGATTACTCGTTATTGAATACAAAAATGAATATGAAATCGGACTTATAATTCTTAACATGCTTGAAAAAAGGATTGTTCTGAATCCGTAAATGGTTGAAACCTGCATAATCAAATTTGATGTGATTAAGGATGTTGATTCTGAATTCAATGTTTCAATTTACTTGAAAATGATTCATTCGATCAATCATAAAAGCGGAAGATGTTATGGTTTATTGTTTCAAACTTAATAAAACCGGCGGAACTTAAGAAGTTTTTTTAGACGGAATAAATATTTTTATTAATAATTAGAGGAACTAATGGGAAAGGATTTAAAGAAATATATAAGGAATATAAAAGATTTTCCTAAAAAAGGAATTTTGTTCAAAGATATAACTACTCTTCTTAAAGAGCCTGATGCAATAAATGTGGCTTTAAAACAACTATATGGTTTTACGAAAGATTTAAAAATATCCAAAGTTGTCGGAGTAGAATCAAGAGGATTTATTTTTGGCGCTATGCTGGCAGAAAAGCTTAATGCCGGGTTTATTCTAATTCGGAAACCGGGAAAACTGCCTGCCGAAACTGAAAGTATTACCTATGCTCTTGAGTACGGAACAGATACACTTCAAATACATAAAGATGCAATTGGGTTAGGGGAGCGCGTTCTTCTGCATGATGACTTGCTCGCTACAGGTGGTACTGCAAAAGCTGCTGCCAACCTTATTGAGAAACTTGGCGGTGAAGTCGTTCAAATTTCTTTTGTAATTGAATTAACCGCTTTAAAAGGCAGAGAACAATTAAGCGGCTATGATGTCCGCTCTTTGGTTGAATATGATGATGAAGAATAAAAATTGTAGTTTTTTCAAACTATGACTCCCTGATTATTGCCAAACAGATAAAATTATTCCCATCACAAGCAATGAAATAAGCCAGAATGAATTGTCAAGAATCCAAAGTGTCCAAGATCTCTTTTCGTATATAACATTATTTAGGGTTACTGGGGCAATGAATCCTAACCAGCCAAAGAACCCCCATTAAGCCGCCGGAAATACTATGATGTATTCCAAAAACTGCGTTTCCAAATGCAATATTATGGTATAAAACAAAACTCATAACTAATGATCCGGCGAAAACTATTACAACCTTTATCGGGGTCGGCTTAATTTCCGAAATACCGGTAAGCTGAAACTAATCTATAATTCTCTTCCCGCATTTGATCTGCAAAACACTTATAGTTCTCTTAATTGACTATATATCAATTTTGTAATATGTTTGGCAGTCACAAATGCGCATTAACCAATGATTATTCAATACCTGGCAATATTTATTGTTATTATAATTGCCGCCGGATTTGCCGGTGTAACCGTCTTTTCATCCGTAATTTTTGGTCCGCAGAGACCTACAAAAGAAAAACTTTCTACTTATGAAAGCGGTATGAAACCCGTCGGAACTACACACGAAAGAGTTTCAATCAAGTATTATCTTGTGGGTATGCTCTTCATAATTTTTGATCTTGAAGTAATCTTCGTTTATCCCTGGGCAGTTCAGTTCAGAAGGTTATTCAAAGAGATTGGTATGCCTGTGTTTTATTCAATGATGATTTTTTTATTGGTTCTAGAACTTGGATTCCTATATGTGTATAAGAAAGGCGGTTTCAAATGGGATTAGAAGCTAAGTTAACACATGATGGAATTATTACAAGTACAATTGACGCTGTTGTTGCGTGGTCCCGTAAGAATTCGGTTTGGCCTATGCCTATGGGGATTTCATGCTGTGCAATTGAAATGATGGCTGCAGGCGATCCTAAATATGATATTGCTCGTTTTGGCTCGGAAGTAATGCGGTTTACTCCGCGACAATGCGATTTAATGATTGTAGCTGGAACGGTAACTTATAAAATGGCTCATGTAGTGAAAAAAATTTATGATCAGATGCCCGATCCCAAATGGGTAATTGCAATGGGCGCTTGTACTTCTTCCGGCGGAATGTACAGGTCTTATAATGTTGTGCAGGGTATAGATCAATTCTTGCCCGTAGATGTATACCTTGCAGGCTGTCCGCCGAGACCTGAAAACCTTCTTAATGCTTTGATGCAAATACAGGAAAAAATTGGAAGGACTAAAGCGCGTGAGTTCCAGGATAAAAAACTTCCCGGTATTGCAGTCAATCAAAATAACTAATTTATTACGGATATTATGGCTCCGCTAAAAGAGTTAATAACACAAAAACTAAAAGATAAATTCGGAAGTGTGAATTTTGAGTTCAGTGAATTCAGGGATGAATTGACGATCTTGTTTGATAAGAAAAACGTCGTTGAAGTCTGCCGGTTCCTGAAGGATGATGATGATCTTCAATTTAAATTATGCGAAGATGTTACCGCTATAGACTGGGCGCAAAGAAAAAACCTGCCTACCGGTCAGGCAGCTCGCTTTACGGTCGTATATCATATTTATTCAATTAAATATGGTTTCAGGCTTGCGCTTAAAGCTGATGTTGACCAATCCGGCTGCTCAATTGATTCTGTTTCTTCCGTATGGAAAACTGCAGACTGGGAAGAGCGCGAAACTTATGATATGTACGGAATTATTTTTAATAATCATCCTGATCTAAGAAGAATGTATATGCCGGAGGATTTTGAATATTATCCTCTTCGAAAGGATTTCCCTTTGATGGGAATTCCGGGCTCTATTACCCTGCCAGCGAAATAATAAAAGTTTAAACGCAAGATTTATAAGATGGAAAAAATAACTAAAGACGATGTTCATCCTAAGATACTTGAAGCGCTGCTGCGCGATGCTAAAATAACCGCTGAAGATGCCCTTGAAAATGAGATGATATTGAATATGGGTCCCCAGCATCCTGCAACGCACGGAGTGCTAAGGCTTCTTCTCAGGCTTGACGGCGAGAGTGTTGTAGCTTGCGTTCCCGAACTTGGGTACCTGCACCGCGGATATGAAAAACTGGCGGAGAACATGTCCTTTTATGAATTTATTCCGCATACGGATAGACTCGATTATCTTGCCCCTATGGCGAATAATGTTGCATGGGCGCTTGCCGTTGAAAAACTTATTGGAATTGAAGCGCCTCCAAGAGCTCAGTATATAAGAATGATGATTACTGAACTTGCAAGAATAGCTTCCCATCTAGTTGCTATCGGCGCGTTTGCTATGGATATAGGCGCATTAACAGTTTTCCTGTGGACTCTGCGGGAAAGAGAAAAAATCCTTGATATATGGGATATCCTTTGCGGCGCTCGATTCACAAACAGCTTTACGCGTATTGGCGGCATTGCAAACGACGCTCAACCCGAGGCGCTTGCAAAAGCTAAATGGTTCATAAATCAGTATGAAGAAAATCTGGATGAATGCGAAAAGCTACTTAACACAAATAGGATTTTTATTGAACGGCTTGAAGGAGTAGGCGTTATTTCCGGCGAAGATGCTGTCGATCTCGGCTTAACAGGTCCAAGCTTAAGAGGAAGCGGTGTTGAGTTTGATCTCCGGAGATCTAAGCCGTATTTGTTTTATAATGATATGGATTTTAATGTGGTTACTTTCCCGGAAGGAGATTCATTAGCGCGTTATTTTGTCCGCGCCGATGAAACCCGTGAAAGTATAAAAATAATTCGCCAGGTACTGGACAAAATGCCTCAAGGTGATATACTTTTGAATCAGCCTAAGAAAGTTCTTCCTAAGAAGACTGAAATTTATTCTAAGATGGAAGAGCTTATACATGATTTTATGATAGTTAATTTTGGAGTTAATCCGCCCGTTGGAGATATATACAGCGCAGTAGAGAATCCGAAAGGAGAACTTGGTTTTTACCTTGTTAGCAACGGCGAAGGACGCCCGTGGAAGTGCAAAATCCGTTCACCCTCGTTTGTGAATTTGCAGTCGATCCCTCATTTAATAAAGGGTCGAATGATTTCAGATATTGTAGCAATTGTCGGAAGCCTTGATCCCGTTATGGGCGAAGCTGATAAATAATTGAAGAAATTACAATCGCTTAATGCAGGCAGATTATTATTTCACAATTATTCTAAATCCCGGTGGGATGGCATAGTAACGGGTAAAATAATCGCGCAATCAAAATATTCAGAACTGTATAATGCAGGAAGAAAGAAATATTTAAAATAATGACATTTAAGTTTACCTTAGAAAATACTAAACGAATTGAGGAAGCAGTTAAAAGGTATCCTCATAAAAATGCGGCTCTTATGCCTGTCCTTTATATTGCTCAGGAACAGGAAGGATGGATTTCGCAGGAAGTTATAAAGGAAGTTGCATCCGTTCTTGAAATGACGGCGGAAGAAGTGCTCGGAGTAGTCACTTTTTATTCAATGTATCATACAAAACCGGCGGGTAAATATCATCTGCAGGTTTGCACAAATGTTTCCTGCATGCTGCACGGCGCTGTGGTTATTTATGATCATGTAAAAGATAAATTGAAAATTGAAAACGGCGGTGTAACCGGTGATGGCTTGTTTTCATTGGAAGAAGTGGAATGTATGGGCTCCTGCGGTACGGCGCCTATGTTTGCAATAAATGAAGACTTTTTTGAAAATCTTAACATTCAAAAAGTTGATGAAATTATTGAATCCTTTAAAAACCAAGACTAATTTTAATATATGCCAATGGAAAAAATAGTTCTTCCCGGTATAAAAGATTTTCATCTTATAGATGTTTACGAACAATATGGCGGTTACACGGCAATTAAAAAAGCGCTAAGTCAATCGCCCGATGATATAATAGATCAGGTAAAAAAATCAGGTTTGCGCGGGCGCGGCGGCGCTGCTTTCTCTGCAGGACTTAAATGGAGCTTCATGCCCAAGTCTTCAGTCAAACCTGCTTACCTTTGTATTAACGGCGATGAAAGCGAGCCGGGTTCTTTCAAAGACCGTCAAATTTTTGAATTCAATCCCCACCAGTTGATTGAAGGGATTTTAATTGCCGCTTACGCTACTCGTGTTAAAACTACGTACATATATATCCGCGGAGAGTACCATAAATGGATTAAACTTTTTGAAAAAGCTTTATCGGATGCCTGCGCCAAAGGTTACGCGGGCGAAAAGATGAAGAAAACTTTCGGTACGGATTTCTTTGTGGATATTTACGTCCATAAAGGAGCCGGTGCATACATCTGCGGTGAAGAATCTGCGCTTATGAACTCTATAGAAGGGAAGAGAGGCTACCCCCGGGTTAAGCCGCCTTTTCCTGCACAGAACGGCTTGTGGGGTTGTCCCACTACCATAAATAACGTTGAAACCGTTACTAATGTTCCCCCGATTATAAATAAAGGATGGGAATGGTTTTCAAAAATCGGCGAACCTAAGCACCCCGGTACTCTGCTTTACGGAATAAGCGGGCATGTAAACAAACCCGGAGTTTATGAATTACCTACCGGCATGCTTTTAACGGATTTGATATATAATTATGCAGGTGGAGTTATAAATAATAAAAAAATATTGTGTGTAATCCCCGGAGGTTCTTCAATGCCCCCGTTAAGAGGCGATCAGATTGAAGGCGTTAAAATGGACGCCGAATCGCTTAAAGCTTACGGCACTTCTATTGGTACGGCTGGCGTTATTGTTATGGATGAAGATACCGATCTTGTAAAAACGCTGGCAAGAATTGCTAAGTTTTATTACCACGAAAGCTGCGGGCAATGCACTCCATGCCGCGAAGGAACCGGCTGGATGCTTAAAATTTTAAACAGGCTTGTCCGCGGTGAAGGTTCAACGCATGACCTTGATCTTTTGGTTTCAATTGCATTCAATATTGAAGGCAATACAATCTGCGCTCTGGGCGAAGCTGCCGCATGGCCCGTTAGATATACAATTACCCGCTTCAGAGATTATTTTGAAAAGCGGGTTAGTAGAGAAGTTATACTGCCTGTAGCCAACAAAGTTCATTCGATGAGGCACACCGCTTTCCCGCTTGCGGATATAAAGGAATGATATTGGAGGAACAAAATTCATTTGTTCCTCCAAATATTTCTATTTCCAGACTTCATAGAAAGACATTTATTTAAAACGCCTTAAACTTATCGCCCAAATAGTGTTTCAGATTCCATTTCTTTGTTGTGTCCAATGAACGCTCAAGACAAATGAATTTCTTTTCAATATAGTTGCTTCGTCGTTCTTTTCAGTAACAGTAAGTACTTCAATCTTCTTCACGAGTCCTTGTTTGTAGCTATCATAAGGAGTTAAGCGATACAAAAGATTTTTTATAACTTTGTGAGTTGCGGAATAACGTATTTTAACAAGAGGGTTAAGTTTACTGATTTGTTTAATGGAGTTTTCAGTATCCATTCCTTCCTGCGGTTCATCCATTAGAACGATAGGGTTTGTTTTTCCGATTGCTTCTATAAATGGAATGTTGGCAAATAAATCTTCCCGCTGCGCTTGATTTAAAATTTTATCTTCCGAATTGAAGGATGCCAATGTCATTATCATGATCTGAGGATGCTGTTCCTCAATGAAGCCGGTTACTTTGCTCAACTTCTTACTTTCATACTCAAAGTAATTCGGCTTGAATCCGTAAATGTTCTCAAGTTGTTTTTCAAAAGTCTTTAATGTTCCTAGAACTCCCTGTCGAATCGCAACGGAAGGGACAAGAATGATAAACTTTGTAAAACCATAATGTTTGGATAATTCATAAATGGACTTCAGATAAACAAGCGTTTTGCCTGTTCCGGTTTCCATTTCAATGCAAAGGTCTTTTTCCTGAGAAGGTTTTGCTGTTTCATCATCAATACCGTTATCTGCAATTACGGCTTTTATATTTGCAAAGAATTCATTTAATGTGAGTTTGCAAATGTTTGAACGAATACCCTCAAAGCAAGCATTATCAAAAGTATTTTTTTCTGTACCCTCAAATACTTTTACAATTGCTTCAATTGCAGTGTCCTGATATTTTAGATCTTCAAGTTTAAGTTCCATTAATTTTTGCCGTTGGTTTCCCTTTTGTATTTCAGTCTTTGTTCGGCAACCTTCAGTGCTTTGGTCCCAAGTTTTTCGTCTTGCAACTCATAAACAATTTTATCGCTAAGAAAAAGCACTAAAAGGTCATCTTTTTTAACTCCATAAAGTTTTGCAAGTTGTATAACAATATTTTTTGTAAACTTGCGTTCTCCCCGTTCCATTTTACTGAGAATTGCAACGTCAATATCAATCATTGTAGCAGCTTTGCGAAGTGTTAATTCTCTCTGTTCTCTAATTTGGCGAAGTCTTTCGCCTGTCGTTTCTGTTGACATATTTTATGTTGACAATTTATGTCAAAAATAAGTATTCCGGGTTTAAAATGCCAACAGTTATGAACAAATAATTTCAAGGTGTATTAATCAATGGAAATGTCGATAACCTTTTAAAAAGTAATTAAAAGCAGATTTTATTGGAATGTAAATGCCGTTCACTTCTATAACTGAACGGCATTTGTTTTTGAAAGACAGTAAGCCTTTGATCCCGAAGGGACAAGTTAATCAAATGCCTGCAAAACAATTGTTGTTATTAAGCAGTCTTTGCTCTCTTGCCCAATTCTTTATCTAAATACAACAAACCGCCTTTGCTGTCTTCAATCATCCTTATTCTTTCAAGTATTTTTAAAGCATTTGATTCTTCTTCAACTTGTTCGTTCACAAACCACTGTAGGAAATTGCCGGTTGCGTAGTCTTTGGAATCTATTGCCAAACCTACAAGATTATGAATTGAGGCGGTAACTTTCTGTTCATGTTTATAGGTAACTTCAAAAGCAGCTTTCGGAGTTTTATAGATTAAAGACGGTGCATTGATCTGCGCAAGCTCAACTTTGCCCCCCGATAGAAGAATATAATCATAAATTTTTCCGGCATGTCCATTTTCCTCCTGCGATTGGATCTTCATCCATGACGCAAAACCGGAGAAATTTAATGTCTCAAAAAAGGCAGACATTGCTAAGTATTCATATGATGAAGATAGTTCAAGATTTAATTGCTGATTTAAAGCTTTTTGAATTTTCTCATTTAACATAATTTCACTTTTTATTTTATTTGAGGATTGTTTTAATATAATTTCAATTGGAAATGTATGAAACTATAATCTTTACTGCAACAAAATTGTTTATTTTAAATAATTTTGTGATTTATCTAAACATTTACAAAAGCTAATCTTAGCAATTAAGTAAATTCTTAGGATTTATATTATAATTTATTTTAAACCGGTCAGCCATGACGGTAATAAATATGATAACATAAGTTAGCATAATTCTCTTTTTGAACCATTTTATGCCCTTTCAATTAGATAGATAATTCCATATATTTGCACCTTAAAAAAGATCTAATTCAGAAAAACTGGGAATATGATCAATCTAAAATTATTAAACAGTGAACAGAAAAAAGCTGTAGAGTACGTAAACGGTCCCCAAATGATTGTTGCGGGCGCAGGTTCCGGTAAAACAAGGGTACTCACTTTTAAAGTAGCATATCTGATAGAGAATGGTTTTGACCCCGAAAGCCTCCTTGCTTTAACTTTTACTAATAAAGCGGCAAATGAAATGAAAAACCGGATTAAAGAGCTGGCGGGCAGTAAGGCTATTCATATATGGATGGGAACTTTTCATTCGATTTTTGCAAAAATACTTAGAATTGAAGCTAAAAATCTTGAATATAGAAGTAACTTCTCGATTTATGATACCGAAGATTCACTTTCTTTAGTTTCAAATATTCTGACTAATTTGGAAATTGAAATTGAAGGTCTTACTACAAATTCAATCAGGCATAAAATCAGCAATCTGAAAAATCATATGATACTTCCTGCCGAGTTTAGAAAGAATCATATGAAGTCATTCATCGATGAAAAAATTGCCGAAGTTTTTGAGGAATATCAGAAAAGACTTGTTGAAAATAATGCAATGGATTTTGATGATCTCCTTCTTAAACCGATTGATTTATTCAACGCTAACCCTAAGATACATCAGAAGTATAAAAAGAGATTTGAATACCTGCTCGTTGATGAATTCCAGGATACAAATAAAGCTCAATATGAATTGTTAAAGATGCTTACCTCCCGCGATGGTAAAATCTGCGTAGTAGGCGACGACGCTCAAAGTATTTATAGTTGGCGCGGCGCTAACATAGCCAACATGATTGATTTTGAAACCGATTTTCCTAAACACAAAATTTTCAAGCTGGAACAAAACTACCGCTCTACAAAATTAATCCTTGCTGCTGCTGATTCGGTTATTAAAAATAATAAGTCTCAAATTATAAAAACGCTCTGGACCGAGAATAACGACGGCGAACAGCTTACTTTAGTTAAATGTTCGGATGAAAAAGATGAAGCTTTACAAATCTCAAAATACATTAAACATGAGATTTCTAAGAAAAAATTATCATTGAAGGATTTTGCAATACTTTATAGAACTAACGCTCAATCAAGAGCTTTGGAAGATATATTCAGAAGGGAAAAAATTCCATACAGAATTATTGGCGGTACGGAATTTTATAAACGGAAAGAAGTTAAAGATATAATTGCTTACCTGCGCGTTATTTCCAATCAAAATGATGAGGAAAGCTTATTACGCATAATGAACTTTCCGCAAAGAGGCATAGGCAGCACTACTATTAAAAGGATGACCGCTTTTGCCCGTAAATTGAATCTGACTTTATTCGATACTATGGCGCGTGTGTTTGAAGTAATTGATATTAAAGAAAGAATTCAAAAAAATGTTAAGGCATTTAAGATTCTTCTTGATAAATATATGAGCTTAAAAGACAAACTGTCCATTGGCGAACTTTCAAGGGCTTTGGTCGATGAACTTGGTGTATTAAGAATTTTTAAGGAGGAAAATACCCCTGATTCAATTGCTCGCTGGGAGAATATAAATGAATTGCTTTCTGCTTTAAGTGATTTTTCCAGTACTTATAAAGAAGCAAAGCTTGAACAGTTCCTTGAGGATGTCTCTTTAATGTCAGATGTCGATTCTTATGAAGAGGGGAAGAATGCCGTTACATTTTTAACTATTCATAGCGCAAAGGGGCTTGAATTCCCTGTGGTGTTTATCTCAGGCTGTGAAGAAGATATTTTCCCTTTATCTAACCGGTTTAGCTCCGATGCAACTCTGGAAGAGGAGAGAAGATTATTTTATGTTGCTATAACCCGTGCAGAGAAAAAAGTATATATCTCTCACGCACGTTCACGCTACCGTTTCGGGGAAGTAGCTTACCAAAGCAGGTCAAGATTTATTGATGAATTAGACCCCGCTACTTATATGGAAATTAACGGCGGCATAGGTAGAAAAGCTTCATTGCGGAAGTCTAAAAAAGAAATGTACTATGAATATTTTGAAAATGTGGACTACGAGAATTTTGATCAGGATAATAAATCTTTAAGACCTGGCAGCCGGGTTATGCACGAGAAATTCGGTCTTGGTAAGGTTACCATCGTTGTGGGCGCCGGCGATATGCAGAAAGCTACGGTTGTTTTCGAGGGGAATAATGTGAAACAATTAATGCTCAAATTTGCTAAACTTAAAGTACTTTAATATTCTTTTTTCGGAAGAAAAAACCGGGAAAATAATTAACAAATAAAAAAAATAATAATAATATCTAAATTAAGGAGTTGAGACGATGGCTATTGCGCCTAAAAA
>CAZUCY010000051.1:17214-22853 GCA_964618785.1 uncultured Ignavibacteriaceae bacterium
AATAATAATAATATCTAAATTAAGGAGTTGAGACGATGGCTATTGCGCCTAAAAAGTTAGCGATATTAGTCGGCGGTGGTCCGGCGCCTGGTATAAATAGTGTTATCGGTGCGGCAACAATTCGTGCTGCTTTGGAAGGAGTTGAAGTTATCGGTATAAAAGACGGCTTCAAATGGATTATGGAAGGCGATATTTCCCATGTTGAGGAATTAACGATTGAAAATGTTAGTCGTATCCATTTCAGGGGCGGTTCTTATATAGGAATTGCAAGAAATAATCCCACGAAAGATAAAAAACATCTTGAAAATACCGTCACATCTTTATTACGTCTTAATGTGGATAAACTAATCACTATCGGAGGCGATGATACCGCTTACAGCGCATTAAAAGTGGATGAAATGGCTGACGGCAGGATAAAGGTTGTTCATGTGCCGAAAACAATTGATAACGATCTCGATCTCCCTCACGGCATTTCTACTTTTGGCTTCCAAACTGCACGCCATATTGGCGTTGAATTGGTTAAGAATTTAATGGTCGATGCTCAAACTACTTCCCGGTGGTATTTTGTCGTTTCTATGGGAAGAAAAGCGGGACATCTTGCCCTCGGGATTGGAAAAGCTACCGGCGCTACTCTTACATTGATTCCCGAAGAATTTGGAGGACCGGATATGCGTCTTAATAATATTGTCGATATACTTGTCGGCGCTATAATTAAACGCCTGAGCTACGGGAGAAAAGACGGTGTTGCCATTATTGCCGAAGGTTTGGTTGAGCATTTAAGAGCCGAAGATATTGATCCGATGATGACTGTTGAAAGAGATGCGCATGATAATATCCGGATTGCAGAAGTTAACTTCGGTGAAATTTTGAAATATAAAGTTCAGGAAAGATTAAAAGAGTTCAATATAAAAGCTACGGTTGTAGCCAAAAATATAGGTTATGAACTTCGCTGTGCCGACCCGATTCCTTTTGATATGGAATATACCCGTGATCTTGGTTTTGCTGCAGCACAGTTCATTTTATCAGGCGGTACGGGCGCAATGGTTTCAATTCAAAACGGGTACTTTGTGCCAATGTATTTCTCTGATATTCTAGACCCCGTTACAAAGAAAACCAGGGTCAGAATGGTTGATCCTTCATCAGAATCATTTTACATTGCAAGAAGATATATGCTTAGATTAAATCAGGCTGATTTTGATGATCCGCATGAATTAGCTAAGTATGCGGCGACCTGCGGAATATCTCTTGATGAGTTCAGAAGCCAGTTCTATTATTTGATGGAAAATGATCTTCTTTATAAAAATTTAAAAGAAGGTAAAATTAAACTTGCCTCTATCGAAAACGGCATTCAGTCAAAATCTCCGGGGGAATTAAAATTTAGTGAGGCAAAAGGGCAGGAAGGCAGTATGCTCCCTTAAATCGTTTATCAATTAAAAAGGGACAGGTAAAAACCCGTCCCTTCTTTCTTTATTCATTTTACTTCCTATCGGTGTCCCTTAAAACATACATGCAATTTTTCTTCGCCCCGTTAGGGGTGAAATATTAGTAGAAAAACGATCCCAAATAAACCTATCCTGAACCCCAGCGGGGTGACACATTTTAACCCAATTTGTTCACAAACATATAATGCCGATAAAAATATTAATGACATGTTCTATCTTTTTCTAACCCTGTAGGGGTCAAATACTCGCCTAGTTGGGCAGATCTGCCTGCCTGCCGGTAGTTTTACCCCAATTTGTTCATAATAAGGCATTTCCCAATGTTCCCCAAAATCGTGTGATGTTGATAAAATATCCCGATTAATAATTGCATAATAACAATTAAATTACTAAATTATTACATACCATATTTGGGTATTTGCTTAGAGACTATATAAATTATTAAAAAATTATCGAAAATTGGATTTAAATCCCTGCGGGGATAAATTCCTTAGTCGATTCATTTTACCTTTTATCGCTTGTAAAGGCTAAGTGTAGAATTCTGCTTAAGTTTTTAATGATTTTATTGCATTTTCGGACTGTCATTTTAGGTTAAACCGTAAATATTATTTCTTGACCATATTTCTCGATTACGAAATTTTATTTTTTAAAAATATCCCGGCTGATTTTTTGCAAAAAATATTTGTCTTTTCCGCCTAAACCGGATGACCTTATTGTTCAAACAAAAATTGCATGAAATTTGTCGCTTGATCATCCTTCAAAGGATGTATGAGTTCTTTTTTACAGATTGTTTGTTTAATTTATGAATAAGCATGAGTTGTGTTAGTGATGTTATATTCGATGGTCTTTAAACTATTTTAATAAATAGGAGGGTCATTTATGAAAGCAAAACTGAACTATTTCAGTGCATTGCTTTTTAATACAGGCACAAAAGGAGCCGGAATAACCCGGCAAACTGTTAACGCAATAGTAAATAAAGGTATTTTTATAAACTTAAATATGAGGGAAATATTATGAAATTCAAGACTAACTATTTTAGTTTGCTGCTTCTTGTCTTTTTGGTTGCCGGCGGCATTTCTATTGCTGGGACACCCGTGCCTGCCAACGCTGCAGTAGGTGTTAGTAATACAACTAATTTTACATTTGCTGGTACTACTACTCTTGCTGATGAGTATTTACAAGTATCCGATGAAAATACATTTACTTCTGGAATTGTAATTCAGAAGGATCTTGGGGCGATAGGAGCTGCCGGATACACATTTTCATCAGGTGATCTTATTGGTCATTTAAGTGGAAAAACTTCTTTCGCCAATAATACTCCCTATTACTGGAGAATAATCGACAATACGCTTAGTACTGTTGAAGAACCGCTTGCTGCTCCTAATTATTATACCTTTACAACATTCGGTCCGCCGACAGCTACTCTTGCAACTGGAATAACTGTTGCAGGAACTTCAAGTTTTTATGCAAATTGGAATCCGGCTCCAAATGGTGCTGCCACAAGTTATATCTTAACAGTTGGGACAACATTAACCAGTGGTGCAGTTTCAAGCCCAATTACCGGTTCTCCATTTACGTTGGGCAACGTGTTAAATTATCAGATAACTGGTTTAACAAATGGATCAGGCCCTTATTATTATTCAGTTCAAGCAGTGAATTCTAATGTACCGGCTGGCACGAATGCTTCAAATGTAATTGAAGTTACACTTACAGCTCCTACTCCGCCTTTGCCTGCCAATGGCGTAACAGGAGTTTCGGTATTGCCGACATTTACATGGGCTGCAGTATCAGGTGCTCTCTCTTATATATTGTATGTTTCTTCTTCCCCTGATTTTACTGCAGGTTTATCAACTACTTGCGTTATAAGCGGTATCAGTGGTGCTGCGACTTCTTATGATTCTTATGGTTTAAGCGCTGCTAATTTAATTGCTGAAGAAACTGGTGGTAATACCGTTTTCCCATTAACGGACGGCACTGAATATTATTGGAAAGTAGATCCAGTGACTGGTAGTGGTGAGCAGATATCTACGCCTAATCATTTTACAACAGCTCCAAATTGTCAACCAATATTGTCTGCACCAGTAAATTCAGGTGTAGTTTACACTACTCCGGCAAATTTCGCTTGGTACTTTAATTCAGCCACTGCAGGGCTTCAATTTATCCTACAATATAAATATGCCGCAGCCCCTCCTGCATCCGAATCATTCTGGAGTACAGGAACAGGTTTTACTCAATTACCGGCAAGCACGCCTCCGGTTTTAACGGCAAATTCTATAACCGGGAATGTTGATTTTGGTCTGACTTATTACTGGCGGGTTTTAGTACAAAGAACATCAGCGCCAAATGATTATGTCTACTATCCTCCAGTAAGCGGTGGATATAACACATTTACCACAACACCAATAATTGCATATCCTTCCTGGCCTTTTGGCGGTAATGTGGTTTATACAAATCCGCCAACACTTGCATGGTATTTGAATGAATACATAAGCAGCGGGCTGACTTATAATGTTAATATAAGTCCTTCCTCTGCAACTACTGGTGGTGTATTAAACACTAGCGTTACACCAATTGTTGGTATTACAGGTCTCACTACACCGGTACCCTTGTTAGTTCCGGGGACATATTATTGGCAGGTACAAGCGGTATTTACAGATGGTAGTTCGGTATTTCCACAAACATGGTCAACACCTGTAAGCTTTGTGGTTAACGGTGTTGTTGCCGGTACTACTGTGGTTCCAATTCCTTCATATCCCGACAATGGAGAAACTGTTTATACTACTAGTCCTACATTATATTGGTATTTACCAACGGCTTCCAGCGGATTAAAATATGATATAGATATTGAAACATCACTTAGCGGGCTTGGTAATGCATATGTTACTACTTCAACCCCTGACCAGCTTTATTATCAAGTACCGGCGCCTTTGACTGCTGGACAAACATATTATTGGGCAGTCAGGTCTAGATCAGGAAGTACCACTTCAGATTGGTCACTTGCCGCTTCATTTAATATAACTAATACAATAACATCTGCAAGTTATGCTGTTGCTACATGGCCTAATGGTTTACCTCCTGCAATTGTTTACACTCAAACGCCGGCGCTAAACTGGTATTTAGAGGGTCCATCTATTGGTACAGGCACATTTACAGTCGAATATAAGATAAACGCGCCGCCAGCAGATTGGACGACTTATAGTGTAGGCGGCAACGATGCTAATGGCGGTATTTATACTCCATTAAGTTCTTCAACTTTTAGTCAAACAACAGCGACTTTAAATTTCGGTGCAACATATTATTGGGCGGTTTTTGTGACTGGTTCACCCGCTCCAATAAATCCGCTTGGTGAAGGTTCATTTATGGTTACCGGCGCCTATGCTGACCCGCCGCCCGTATTAGCTTATCCGGGAGACAGTGTTACAGTATATGGCAGTTCCGTTCCCTTAACCTGGTATTTAGACGGTTCGGCGCCAAGGTTGAGTGGTTATATAGTTCAGTATACTCAATCAGATCAATATACTCCGTTATTGGGTAGTGTGCCGGTATCGTCATCAAGCGAAACTTGTACAATTTCCGGTTTAATTGACGGTGCAACTTATTATTGGAACGTTATTGCGAATTATACTGATGGAACAACTACTTATAGTCCATGGTATTCATTTACGGTTAATACGGGATCTGAAACTATTTCATCACTTGTGGAGCCGCATATAGGCGGTCCTACTCATAATCTGCAATTGAGTACTTCATCGCCAATGTTATCCTGGATGCTGTCAGCTCCTATTGCCGCTAAATCTACGTATCAATTAGAATTAGCAGCTAATTCTAATTTTTCCAATGCTCAGACTTTGACTTCATCAAAACCATTTCTGCAGGCAACCGGCTTAAACCCCGGAAATTACTTCTGGAGAGTCAGGTCTGTAGATAGTGTTGGAAATACTTCTGCTTATTCCGGTATAGGGCAATTCTCAGTTAAATCGGTTACTGCCGTAACTAATAAGATTAGCGCAGTTCCGAAAGAATTTGCAATATCACAAAATTATCCTAACCCGTTCAATCCAAGCACGATTATAGATTATGCATTACCTAAGTCATCATTAGTTACTATAAAAATATATAATATACTTGGACAGGAAGTAAAAACTTTATTAAACACTCAAAGCCCCGCAGGTTATTACAGTGTTCAATGGAACGGCGAAA
>CAZUCY010000052.1:0-22774 GCA_964618785.1 uncultured Ignavibacteriaceae bacterium
GCATAATTAGCTATAACCCTGTACCCGGCTTCGTTTTGTGGAAATTTTTCAAGTGCAAAGTCCCATGTTTTAAAAGCCTTATTCTCGTCGGCTTTTAAATAATACGTTGTTCCAAGCATACCATATAGATTTATATCCGGATTTGAAATATTTATCCGGTCTTCAATTAAAACTATTGAGGCATCATAATCTTTCATTTGGGTATAAACATCATTTAACACCTGGAAATATTCATAATTGCCGGGATCACCCCTGTATAGTTCTTCTAAAACCGGTTTCGCTTTTTCAAACTGACCCGCTTGTATATAACTTTGAGCAAGCATAAATTTATTACCCGCATCAACTTGTGCAAAAGAAATCCCTGAAATAATAAATAATAGTAAAAAAAATTTCGCCGTCATGTCTTAAAGATAGTAAAATCTGAAACACCTTCAAGGAATCAAATAATGCGCAGACTACACGTAGCTCTAAAAAAACGTCTTCAAACTCCCTATTGCGGCTAGCTGACGGTTCTTTAAGTTCCAATTCATGTACGCTATCAACTTTATTAGTTTAGGAAAGAGGTAGTTGTATTTATTCTGGATGACTAAAAAAGTGAACTTCCGTCTTTATATGCCAGCCTACCCATCCTTTCTTCGATAAATGATACTATGATTTTTCAATCTTATGTACTAAATGAAGAACCATTGTATTTCTCTTACTGTATATAGCTACGACATCATGCAAAATCTACATTAAGGAAATCTATGCATAAAATAAATTCAAAATAAACATCAATTTATATACTCAACAAATTACCGAGTGTCTAATCAAGGCTTTAGCCTTCCATGCTATCCTGAATTGCCACAACTATCCCTTCGTTATTTACTTAGATGGGATATGGTATAGCAATAACATCAAAATCGCTTATCATTTTTTGCACATTTTCAGAAAGGAAAGAATTAAACCAGGGCATCTTCCATTTGTTATTTCTGAATTTAACTATATCTTCAGGTTTCTTATCAAGAGACACAATTAATTTGTTAACTAACTCCGGATTTTTATGGGCAATGGTTATCTCTTACGAAACTTTCATAAAACTTAATTTAATTTTTTTTTCAATTTAGCTGCTAATCGGACTTTATTATAAAATTATTAACTAAAGATAAAATCTACCGCACAACAAAGGTTCCCTTTACAGTATTATTTTCACGGTTGGAATCATTTAACCTGTTCTCCGGATCAATGTAAATTGCATAATTATAAGAACCGGGTTTATTTGGGTGCCAGCGAAACCAAAAAAAACCTTGTTGAGAAGTTCTGGAAATTCCGGAACAACAAGTTTGGAATACGCAGTAATTGTCTATATAAACATATATAAAATACTTTTGATCAAGATTTTTATTCAATATATTTTTATTAATAATTCCCATTTTTATATTATTATAAACATTCGCATCTGGGTTATAATTAAATAATTCGACGGCTAAATCTATCGGTGTGGATTGAGGAGGACCAAATTCAAATGGCACTATAATGGAACTTCTTTGTCCAGTAGGGTACCCTTTGAATTTAGCTTGTTTAATTATATTTATTACAGCATCATCACATCCATAACCTAAGCCCTTTAACACTTGGTAACCCTCCAATTCCCCATTTCCATCTGCAAATAACTGTACAATTACTCTGCCTGTTACTCCATTCTTCAAAGCATTTTCAGGATAAACCAGAGCTTTACGGATAGATTCAAACCCATCTATACTAACAGCCGGCAGCCCGGTCAGAAAATAATATCTGTTTATGTTAGGAACAAAAAAATGCTCTCTGTATTTCGATAAATTAATCTCATTTATTGACCAGGGTTTCATAATTTTTCCGTCTGTATTTACTATGACGTTGATTTCATATAATTTTATGCTTCTTACGGTTTTCCCATTTAAAATTCCCGGTTTAGCAGTAAATATTTTATAGTCATTTGAAAATGGAGTTTGAAATAGTGCATGATTTACATTTCTATTTTTCGCATATTCTTTCGCCGAATAATTTATTAAATAGTTTCGAGTACCATCTACTCCATCTTTAAATATCAAATTCCCTACCTCTGCACCCGGACTCAGCCAGAATGCAATATCGGTTCCTAATGTAAACTGCTCTTCACTCTCTTTAGAAATTGTTAGTGCCAGGTAGAAGTTATGGTAGCCTGAACCAAATAATTCAATGATTTTTTCAGGAGAAAGAATTTTATTAATTTCCTGACGAAATAATGGCGTATCAACAGTTGCTTCAGATTTTATATCCAATCCATCATCATAATTGGCCCAATATTCAATTTCCTTTCCCTCACTTTTTGTTTTTTCGGAATCATCATTTTTACAAGCCTGAAAATGAATTGTAAATACTATTATTAGAAACAAAAACTTTCTCATTTATTCACCCTTAATTTATAATTTTTAATGGCTGACCGATTATTTTTACTGCCGGCATATTACTCATCAGTAAATCCATCTGCTGAGATTGATATTGAATTCCTTCCAAAGCAGTATGATATTTGGCTCTGATATCGCTCAAATCATTCCGTAATGCACTAAGCTGCAGAAACGAAAACAATGCAATTATTATGATGACCATGCCAAGTATACAATTAATGTAAACAGGAACAGGCAAAGCAATCCATTTATAAATAGATGATTTCTTTTCCTGTTTTAACGAATTAAAGATTTTTTGTTCAAGCCTGCTTGTTACCTCATGTTGGTGAAGTTTTATGGTATGCTGGATTAAATTCTGATGTTTAAATTCTTCTCTGCAATCTGGGCATCCGGATATATGAGTGAAAAACACAATCTCTTTCTCTTTTGAAAGTTCATTATCAAGATATTCACTTATCGTCAATTTAATTTCAACACAATTCATATTAATCCTTATATATTTTCTTTATAACATCTTTTAATTTCTGCCTAACCTTATAAATGCGGCTACGCACTAAGTTTTCAGTTATATCCATAATCTCAGCAATTTCTTTGTAGCTTAAGTTGGAATATTCTTTTAAATAATAAGTCTCGTTTTGAGAACTATCCATTTTGCTCAATTCAATTTCCAAAATATTTATAAGTTCCTGTTGTTCATAGTCTTCCGCAAAATTATATATATGTATTTTATCTTCGTACTGTTCAATATTTTCTTCATTTTTATTTTTATTTTTTCTAAAATGACTGAAAATTTCATTCCGTGCAGTCGTAAATATCCATATTTCAATCCGTTCGGGATTTCGAATCAAGCTTAGGTTATTATAAAAGTTAAGGAATACATCGTGAACAATATCTTCAGCGAACATTTCCGACTTCACTATCTTCAAAACATAATTAAAGAGCGGCTTCTTGAACTTATTATAATTAAGTGTGAAATCGATTATTGAACTATTCTGCATATAATCCGCATTTTTCTTTATTAAACAGACGCTATTATGGATGAAAAGTTGCTTTTGATCTTAGGTAAATTAAAATTATTTATTTTATTAGGCATGTTTTAAAGATAGTAAAATCTAAAATGCCATTGGGGAGTAAATAATGCTCAGATCGAATAAACTCTTGTGTGAGCTTTATATGTAAGACTCACCTTAGGTAAGTCTTACATTGAGTAACCTATTTATCTAATTTAAATTTGAAGGGTACAACTACCCATATGCTAATATCCCTATTATCTTTGACAGCAGGAGTAAATTCGAACTTCATTGCAGCATCTAAGGCAGGTTGATTAAAAATTTCACTATCACTCCGAATCACTACTGATTTAGTCGGTTTGCCGTCTTCATTTACCAAGATTTTAACATAAACCACTCCTTCAATGCCGCTGTGTTTTGCTTGCTCCGGATATTTTGGGGGGAAAATTTTTTTAATTTGGGGCATTTTATCGGCAGCAATAAAATCATACATACCAGGTGTAGATTTTAGAAATTCGGACATTTCTAAATTATAACTACCATCTTGTTTCTTAAAAATATTAGCTTTAAAATCACACCAGCATTTTACATTTTTCCCTTTATATTTTGCAGCTTCAAATTGCCAATCTGTTATTTTAGAAGCCACAGCCTCTATTAATTTATCTTTTTGTCTATAATTTTTTATAGTATCCGAATATTCATTTAGGCGGTTATCATTACTTATATCTCTTATTTTGTCAATACTGCCGTTTTCATTAATAAATACCCTTATGTTAATTTCAAAATTAATAGGTACATCAGAATCAAGAGTTTTAACAGCATCAATCAAATCTTCTTTCGCCTTAGCATTAAAACCCTCCTTTTCTTTAGCCGGAACATCAACATCATTTTGATTTATATATATAGATTCCAAATCCGGAACTATTTCGACTTCCTTTCTTCCTTTTTCACAGCTTAGAAGGAAAAAAACTGTAATTATAAATAACGAACATAGATATATTGTTTTCATATTAAACCTCATATTTTTGCTTTAATAATTATTTCGTGATCGTACCTTGCATGAATAACAGTCGGCGAAAGACTATTGTACAATAATTCAATTGTTTGAGATTGATATTTTATTTGTTGATTTATTGCAGCCATTTCACTTTTATATTCGTTCATTTTTATATAAAAGTATAAACCTGCAATTAGAATAAGAAATGCTGCAGCATAGGATAATGAAGGAATAATTATTTTCATAAAAAAATTATTTTCTCTTTTTTCTTCTTTTTCAATGAGTGAACTGAAAATCTTTTTCTCCAATATGGCGGGAAATTCTTTTTTAATAACTGAAGATATAACTGCATTTAAAGCTCTAAAGAACAACCTGCATTCTTCACATTTAGCAAGATGATCAAATAGGTAAAACTCCATATTTTTCTCCAGTTCTCCATCAGCATACAATTGAATCAATTCTCTATTTTTAATACAATTCATTTTTACCTCACAAGTTTTGATATTTTATCAATAAGTCTTTGCCTTGCCCTGAATAATCTTCCTTTTACTATGCCATCATCAGTTCCAAGGATATGCGCTATTTCATGGTAGCTTAATTCGGAATATTCTCTAAGGATAAATATCTCTTTTGAATCCTCATCCATATTTTCAATTTCATTCTCAATTAAATTTTTAATCTCCGCCACTTCAACATCATTAACCACATTTATATCTGAAGCAAATTCAAAATCTTCATCCATAAAGTTTTCATTTCTGATTTCCTTTTTTCTTAAGTAGCCAAATACTTCATTTCTCGCAGTTATAAAAAGCCAATTACCGGGGTTGCTGCAGTTTTTAATAACAGATAAGTTCTTAAATAATTTCAGGAATACATTTTGAATAATATCCTCAGTCAATGATTTATCATTCAGCATTTTCCACACGTAATTATACAGTGGTTTTTTATAGAGATTATAAACCAGTGTAAAATTGATAATTGTATCAGCTCTAATCATCAAACGATCATCCCGTGTAACTTTTATTTATGAAATATGCTGTTTTTTCAATTTACTAATTCTTTGCTTTGCGTAATCCAATAATTTTCTATCTGTACTATTTGTTTCGATAGAAAACAATTTATAATAATTAAGAGCCTCTCCCGTATTTTTAAATTTATCCGACATGACGGCTATGTAAAAAATATTTAATCGGTTTGAAGGATACTCCTATAAAGCGGTTTTATTTTCCCCATCAATCGTTAAGGTTCTAATGTGATCTGAAAAATCATTTACCCTGTCCTGAGGGAAAGATGAATAAGACAATAATATACAAAAAGAGGCTATTTTAATAATTGGAAACCTATTAACGAATCCCATCTTAATATTCCGCTTAAAATATTTTTCTTACAAGTATAAAGATGGTTTAATAGGAGAAAAGTTTGTTGTAATTAAAATAAAATCCGGTATTTAAATTTTAGGCTTAAATCAACTATTGACCGATATAGGATCATTTGTTGTTTTACATTGATTAAAACGGCTTTCTTCTGTACTTTTAAAGTTGAATATTAAATGGAATATGAAAAAAGTCTTAATTTTAGGTTCTACCGGTTCTATAGGTATTAACACTTTAAATGTAATCAGAAACTTCCCTGATACTTTTCAAATTTCTACCCTTGCTGTTAATTCAAAAATAGATCTTCTTGAGTCTCAAGTACGTGAATTCAATCCCGGTACCGTAGTGGTAAGAGATGAAAAAGCTGGAATGGAATTAAAAAAAAGAGTTGCAGGGAAATGTGAAGTATTAATTGGTGAAAGGGACTTGATTGAAGCTGCTAAAAATCTCGATTATGATATATTTGTCGGCGCAATGGTTGGTTTTTGCGGATTAGCTCCCACTCTTGAAGCTATTAAACGCGGTAAAATTATAGCTCTTGCAAATAAAGAAACTCTTGTTGTTGCAGGAGAGATTGTAACTAAATTATGCAGCCAGTATAAGGCAAAGCTTATTCCCATTGATTCTGAACATAGCGCAATTTTTCAATGTATTGAGGGTGGGAAAATAAATCAAGTAGAAAAAATTTTTCTTACTGCCTCGGGAGGACCTTTCTTAAACAAAAATAAATCTTCACTGGCAAGTGTTACAGTAAAAGAAGCATTGAATCATCCGAATTGGAAAATGGGTAATAAAATAACGATTGATTCAGCTTCCATGATGAACAAAGGGCTTGAAATTATTGAAGCGTATTGGCTGTTTGGAGTCGAAAAAGAACAAATTGAAGTTGTTATCCACCCACAATCCATAATTCATTCGATGGTGCAGTATATAGACGGTTCAGTAAAAGCCCAACTTGGCCTGCCCGATATGAAATTACCAATCCAATATGCTTTAACTTATCCGGAGAGACTTCCTAATAAATTTCCAAGGTTAAATCTTGCGCAAATTGGAAATTTAACTTTTTTTCCCCCGGATTTAGAAAAATTTGAGTGCCTTATGCTGGCGTATAATGCTTTAAAAATCGGTGGTACTGCTCCATGTATAATGAATGCCGCAAACGAAATTGCAGTTAATAAGTTTCTTAATGGAAAAATTAAGTTTTCGCATATTCCGAAATTAATTTCTACTGCACTGGAGAAGATAGAAAATCGCAGGTCTTCAGATATTGACGCAATTTTTGAATGTGATAAAGAAACAAGAGAATTTGTATTGACATTAAGTTGAACTATTTTTAAAAGAGAACTAATTATTGAATTTTATATTAAGTAATATTATTAGTAAGAAGGAGAATTTCAGTTAATGTTTGTAAACTATATCGTTTATTTTATTATTACAATTGTTATACTTGTTCTTGTGCATGAGTTTGGACATTTTGCCGCCGCTAAACTGTGCGGCATGAGAGCGGATATTTTTGCAATTGGTTTTGGAAAGCGCTTATTTGGATGGAACAAATTGACTGGTTTCACCTTCGGGGATTTGCCTAAAGGCTTTGACGGACAGGGTAATACCGATTACCGCATGAGCCTTCTTCCTTTAGGAGGATATGTAAAAATAGCCGGTATGGTTGATGAAAGTTTTGATACTGAATTTGCCGATAAAGAGCCCCAGCCTTATGAATTCCGAGCAAGACCTACATGGCAAAAAATTATAGTAATATCTGCCGGTGTTATTATGAATTTGCTGTTAGCCTTAATTGTGTTTTGGAGCTTTAACTTTTTTCACGGTAAAGAATATACAAAAACAACTACAATAGGTTATGTAGAACCCAACAGCAACGCAGATTCACTAGGATTTGCTACTAACGATAAGTTACTTTCTATAAATGGTAAAGTTGTAAATAGCTGGGAAGATGTACAAGCAGATGTACTTATTAATTCCTTCGGCCAAAACCTAAATATTGAAATCCTTCGTAATGATACAGTTAAAACAATCAAAGTACCCCGATCTCGCATTCCATCTGATGAAAGAAGCGAACAATTTTTAATTCCTGCCGGCACCAGACCAACTATAACTGAAGTTTTAACAAGATCACCTGCACAGCAGGCAGGCATAAAATCAGGCGATATTTTATTGTCACTTAATAATATACCGCTTTTTAACGCTCAACAAGCAACAAAAATAATAATAAACCACAAAAGTACGCCTCTTCCGTTAATTGTTTTAAGAGATAAGGATACTGTAAAACTAACTGTAACACCCGGTTCTAATGGAATGATCGGGGTTGGACTTGGTGAAGTATTTATAGGGCAGGTTTTTCATGAAAGTTACGGATTTTTTGAATCTTTTTATTTCGGTACAAAGGACATAATAAAAATTACCCAATTAACTTACCAAATGGCTGGTAATGTAATAAAAGGAAAAATTGCATTTGGTAAAGCTTTCGGTGGACCGGTCATTATTGCAAAGTTTGCTGCAAAATATGCTGATTACGGCATAATATACTTTTTGAATTTCCTTGCAATGCTAAGCTTAAGCCTTGCAATTATTAATATCTTACCATTTCCCGTTTTAGATGGAGGGCATTTATTAATTATTATAATCGAGGGAATTGCAAGGAGGGAAATCCCAATAAAAGTTAAAGTCGCAATTCAAAATGCTGGTTTTGTAATACTGCTTTTATTAATGGCTTTTATAATTTATAACGATATTAGCAATTTGTAAGTAAAGTTATATGAATCTCAATATTTTTCAAAATATTGAGATTCATATATCCATTACGCTAATATTCTCATCTAAAAACCGAATCCTTAATAATTTGTTTTACAGAAAATCTGTCAAGGAATATACTCCCTTCTTACCACCCATAATTGTTAAAATCCATTGATACTATTATTCCTATCCTCAGATAAAATTAAATATATTTTTGCATATCGAATAGAGAATAGAAGCTTAAGTAGCAAGCTGAAATACTCACTCCCTCCTTAATTCCCCCTTATTAAACTAAGGGGGAATTGAATTTTTAAATACTATTGATATTCTGTATATTTTGAAACTTATGATTTTCTTTTACAATAGATACGATTATATTTAATGAAGATTAATAAATATCATTTGGCGAATATTGACACAGTTACAATTTATCCCAAGCCCTCGATACCGGCAGAATTTAGCGGACGAATGAATAGGAAAAAAGCATATTGGATATGCCAGCTGACCGGCTGGTCGGTACTGGGATTGGTAAATATTTTTTTTAGCATAATATTCGGTTATTTTTCATGGCAACATGCAATTGTAATAATATATCAGTCTTTTGCCGGTATTTTCCTTACTCATATTTTTAAAAACTATATTAAGAAAAACAATTGGCTGAATTTACCACTTAAAAATATAGTCCCACGCATACTGCTAACCAATATATTAATAGGAATGATAATGTCACTCATATTCTATATTGTTAATTCAGGGATAAATAATTACAATTTTTCAAATTTTAGAACATCATTATTTTTTGTTGATGTTTTCAGGTTGACCAGTACAATACTTTTGTGGACGCTTATTTACTTTGCTGTACACTACTTTGAAAATTATAAACAAGTTCAAATCG
This sequence comes from uncultured Ignavibacteriaceae bacterium, assembly GCA_964618785.1. Classification (GTDB taxonomy): domain Bacteria; phylum Bacteroidota; class Ignavibacteria; order Ignavibacteriales; family Ignavibacteriaceae; genus FEN-1297. Next base: position 9,432 of record CAZUCY010000052.1, read on the forward strand.
AATCATTAATTTGGGAAGCCGCTGTCAAAGATTTTGAATTGAAGACTCTAAAATCCCAGTTGAACCCGCATTTCATGTTTAACGCATTAAACAGCATAAGAGCATTAATTGATTTGGACCCCAAAAACGCACAAACCGCTGTTACAAAGCTTTCCAATATTCTTAGATACTCTTTAAAAATGGAAAGAATCGAAACAGTTCCACTTAGCGAAGAAATGCAGGCTGTTTCAGATTATCTTGCTTTAGAATCGGTAAGGTTCGAGGAACGCCTCAGGTATAAAATTGAAATGGATCCGAAGTCTGCAAGTTCTGAGATACCGCCAATGATGATTCAGACTTTGGTCGAAAATGGAATTAAACACGGGATCTCTAAAATAACTGCTGGGGGCTATATAAATATTAAAATTGAGCTTATTGATTCATCGCTTCATATTTTGATAAGAAACAGCGGACAAATAAAAAATGGTGCGATTCAAAATGCAACCGGATTTGGTATAAGCAACACTAAACACCGCTTACATCTTCTTTATGGTGAAAAAGCATCATTCTCAATTAATAATGAATCTCAAAAAGAAGTAATTGCTAAATTAGTCATTCCAGCCGGAGGTACAAAAAATGAAAGCTTTAATAATTGATGATGAACGATTAGCGCGAGTAGAACTGCGAAGATTATTAGTCCCATTCAAAGATATTAATATATGTGGTGAAGCCGTTAATGTAGAAGATGCATTAAATAAAATTTCGGAATTGAGCCCGGAACTTATTTTCCTTGACATTCAAATGCCCGGGAAAAACGGCTTTGAGCTTCTCGAAGAGCTTGACAGCGTTCCTATTGTTGTTTTTACAACAGCTTATGATGAATATGCCTTAAAAGCTTTCGAATATAATGCAATGGATTACCTCCTAAAGCCTATAGAACCTAAACGTCTTGAAGAGACAATTAAAAAAATCGTTGAAAAAAACAGGACAACTGCTATTCAGGAATCCGGCTCACCTGTATTGAAGGAGTCCGACCAGGTATTTGTAAAAGACGGCGAAAAGTGCTGGTTTGTAAAGCTGATTAATGTACGCTTGCTTGAATCAGAGGGAAATTATGTGAGACTTTATTTTGACGATAACAAACCTTTAATATTAAGAACTCTAAATTATCTTGATGAAAGATTAGACAACAAAACATTTTTCAGGGCTAACAGAAAACATATAGTAAATCTTAAATGGATTGAGAGTATTGAACCTTGGCTAAACGGCGGGCTTCTTGTAAAACTAAAAGGTGGAAACAAAGTGGAAGTTTCAAGAAGACAGACAATAAAATTTAAAGAGATGCTAAGCTTATAAATCCATTCTATTAATTAAATAATTCCCAGGAAATGCCGAATCGGATACCTCTGCGAAACATTGGGTAATATGGTACAATATAATAAGTATTATCAAATAAATTTTCCCACGTAAAATAGACCATGGCAACTTTTTGTATCTCACCGGCGGCGGTCAGATCTAACTTCCAATTTGAATTAATCTCTCCAATTGATGAACTCCTTTTCCCCATAAAAGAATAAATAAGACCCGTTTTTAGATTAAGATTATTATTAAACAAGATATTTTTATAATAGACGCTTCCTGCAAAGTTTATCTTCGGGAAAAGATATAATAATTCAGAGGAATTTTCAGAAGTGTAATAAGAGGTCTGTGTTTCTAAAAGAAATTTCCAGACCATGAGATTAATATCTGCACCTAAACCAGTTAGATCCGGAGCAATTTGATTAATATAATTTAGAAATGGATACTGATTGTCTAAATAAAGATCCTTCCGTTTGAATAATTTTAAATCGGCAAACAGACTGCCTATTGTAGAAGTCATTCCTGCTTCAAAACTCTGACTAAAATTTGACTCAGCTCCAGTTTTGAAGCTTGAATATCCTAAATAGAACCTTACCTGATCCGATGATTTATAAGCAATATCTGCACCAATACCATTGTATTCGCCATTTGATTCCGGTGAATAGTTATTACCCGACTCATTCGAAAACTTATAGAATATTGAAGGAACCAGGCTGCTATCTAACAAATGTAATGATATAACGGCAGATGCGGAAAAATCATTATAATTGACGGGATAGTAATTATTAGTAGAATCTGCCAAAGAATAGTATTTAAGATTAGAAACTTCATATATCCCGTTAATTTGAAAATCGAGCAAATCTTTTCTGTAATCCTGCTTTAACGACACACCGTAAATTTTATCTTTATTCACTGAATTATAATTTAATGTATCATTAGACTGGCTTAATATAGTATTATCAAATTTATAATATAAATTCAGATCGGTAGTTGAATTATCAAAATAATTACTTAGCAATCTTATATTGAAATAATGAAATTTGTAATTCTGTTGGCTTGAATTAAAATTGACAGGCGCCAAATAACCATTATAAAGAGTACTATTTACATCTTGGTTAGACCTAATCAAACTGTCTACATTCACACCTCCGTTTAGTCCAACTGTCGAATTTTCAAATCCGTACGTGCCCTGAATGTTTATCTTGTTATCTAAATAATACTTTATTTTCAATTTTAACTGCCAGGAACTGAAAGAAGTGTTGGCGTATGATGAATCAAATTTTCTATTTGTAAAATTAAAGAAAACATTAAATTTATTAAAAACTTTTTCATTGAATATTCCGTCTATCATAGCCTCGCCATTCGGACCCTGATAAAATTTGATCCTGGTATAGGGTTTGGCTGGTATAAAATCTCTTGATATTAAATTCACGGAAACAGGATTTGTTAAGGTACCGTACAAAAATCCACGGGGAAGCTGTACAATTTCAATAGAATCTATATCTTCGGTCTGGACATTATTTAAATCAAATATATTTTGAAGCCTGTTATTTTGCATAATGCCGTCTTCAAAATAGCTAATTCCGTTATTACCTACGCCATATAAAAATGTTTCATTCGGCTGCCCGATAGAGCCATAATCATTTAAATAATTTAAATTGAACGATTTAAATAGATCGCCTGTGTACCGATAATCCATGAAATCAATTTCCTTTCTATCAATAAAATAACTTTGCGCTTCAAGCGGTTTTTGATAAATCGAAACTAAAGTATCATGCTTTAATTTTGATTTAATCTTTAGGGAATCTAACATCATAAGAGAATCTTTTTGAATTGCTTTGGCAGTATTTAATGATTTTAAACTGTGAGGCGTTTTTAACGAATCAATCGATTGTGAAAAGGCAATTGCATAGAAGAGAAAGAATAAGAACGGCAGAAATCTTATTGTATTAATCAAGTGTAAATTTAATTTTTATAGACATGTACTGAAAATAATTAAATAAAAAACAAGCTACAAAATTTCATTTAGACAGCCGTGAAAGAAAACAACAGCGATTTTCAATATTCTAAAAAATTAAAGATAAATATTTCATTTGAAAGTAAATATTTATAATTTGACAATTGAAATAACTAATCTTTTAATAAAAAAAGGAAAACGCTATGGCAGATAAATCTTTAACAAAATCACAAATTCTGGATCACCTTTCAAAGAAAACCGGAACGACGAAAAAACTCGCGGGAGAATTTTTGGAGGAACTGGTTTCTTTAGCTCACAAAGAGGCCAAGAAATCTTTTGTAATTCCGGGTTTGGGAAAACTAGTGGTAGTAAACAGAAAGAAGAGGATGGGAAGAAATCCTGCTACTGGCGCGACTATGGTTATTCCTGCAAAGAAGGTATTAAAATTTAGATTGGCGAAAGCAGCTAAAGACGCCATTCTTCCAAAGAAATAGTTTCATCTTAACTGACAAAGCCTGCAAAAATGCAGGCTTTGTTTTTATTCATCCTTTTTAAATTTCATAAATCCCCTTTCTTATTTACTGCCTTAATTCTTATCTTTACCAACCCAAATGAAACTTCTATATACCTTAATTGAAGATCAGAAGCGGGCAGACTTTGGAGTTTTTTAAAAAGTTTGACTGAATGTTGAAGAACAAATTGGCGAACGTAAAAGAGAAGATACTCTGTCCCCGATGAATAAAAACAAATATTTGATAGGTAACTCAATATATGGAAATTTATAAATATTATTATTCACAATTTAAAACTTCAAACTTTCTATCTTTTTAAGAGCTTTAAAGATGAAATTATTTCGAACATTCGCTTACCTATTATATACTTTGTTTATTATTCAATTGAGTACTTTATTAAAAGCACAAAGTATACGAGATTTAATACAGCCTGTGCAATTGATTGCCGGTGAGCCTGACACTTTATTTATAAGCGATTTATTTTACGCAAGTAAATACAATTTGTTATTTTCACCAAACAAAAATGTTGATATTAAATTTATTTCAAATGAAGGTTTACTCGTTCTTTTAGCAAATAAAAATTTTGAAGGCATGGATTTAATTGATTTTAAGCTTGGTAGTTCCACTTTTGAACTCCCAGTCGTTTCTCAAGTTTTACATCCTCATATGTTTGAATATAAACCGGATGGAAATCCTAAATCTGTTAATCTTTTCGGAACATTCAACGGGTGGGATAGGTCGAATCTCATCATGCAAAAAGATAGTGGCATCTATAAAATTTCGATCCCCCTTGAACCCGGAAGATATGAATACAGGTTTTATATTGACGGTGAGGAAATTCTTGATCCTGCAAATCCTGAAAATGCGCCTAATGGCGCAGGTAGTTTAAACTCCGTATTATTTATAAATTCTCCGCATACTGAAAAATTCTACCTGCATTTCTTGAGAAAAACATCTATTAAAAATGGTATTAAACTTTCCTTTTATTTTGAAAGAAGCAATGAGTTAAAACCAATAAATTATACAGATTTAATTCCTTTGATAAACAACAATAGGATACAAAATAATCAGATAAGCATTAATGGAAATGAAATAAGTATTATAATTGAAAACAACACATTAAAGCAAAATCCAATTATCAGGTTATCCGTAAATCAACAGGGACAAACTTCAAACTTACAAGTGATTAGTCTTTCAAAGATATTTTCATACAATCAAAATACCTTTACATCTCAAGATCAAATAATTTACTCAATAATGATTGACAGGTTTAATAACGGCGATAAAAGAAACGATAAACCAATTTCAGCAAAAGATCTTTTTCCGCAAGCCAATTATCAAGGAGGCGATTTCCAGGGAATAATTGATAAACTTAATTCAGGCTATTTTGATTCTCTTGGCGTAAATACCTTGTGGCTTTCGCCGGTTGTAGATAACCCCGACAGCGCTTACAGTGAATATCCTGCACCTCACAGATTATATTCCGGTTATCATGGTTACTGGCCTATCAATTCTTCTAAAGTTGAAGAACACTTCGGTACAATGACGCTTTTAAAAGAATTAATAACTATTGCACATAAACATCGTATAAAAGTAATATTGGATTATGTTGCGCATCATATTTTTATACAAAATAGTTTATACAACAAACACCGTGACTGGTTCGGAGTACTTAATCTTCCGGATGGGAAAAAAAATTTAAGGCTATGGGATGAGCAAAGACTCACTACCTGGTTTGAGCCTTATCTTCCGACCTTCAATTACCTTGATTCAAAAGATGCCCGTAATGCAATGACTGACAATGCGATCTGGTGGTTAAAAGAAACTAATGCCGATGGCTTCCGGCACGATGCTGTAAAACATATTCCAAATTCTTTTTGGCGATTGCTAACTCAGAAAATCAGGAAGGAAATCGAAATACCGCAACATAAAACTATTTATCAAATAGGTGAAACTTTCGGCAGCTATCAGCTTGTGCACTCTTATGTAAATAATGGACAGCTTGCTGCTCAATTTAATTTTAATCTGTATGATGTTGCCATTCCGACCTTTATTCGCGCAAACGCATCTTTTGAAACTCTTGATAAAGAACTAAAAAAAACAATATCCATATATGGAATTAATAATATAATGGGCAACATTATGGATAGTCACGATAAAGTCAGATTCATGGCTTATGCAGACAGCGCTATTGCTCTAGACGGTGGAGTTGATGCCTCTGAAATTGCATGGTCTAATCCGCCGATTGTTAAAAATATATCAAGCTATCGCAAATTAAAGTTATACCTTTGTTATTTATTAACAATTCCCGGTATACCCGTAATTGATTATGGCGACGAGATAGGAATGACGGGCGCTGCTGATCCGGATAATCGCAGGATGATGCGTTTTGACAGCCTGCTTACTCAATGGGAAAAAGAAACCCTTGTTGATGTCAGGAAGATTATTAATATAAGAGATGGTAATTCTGCTCTCAGGTATGGAGATTTCCTTACATTGGAGGCTGATACAAACAATTATATCTATATGAGGTCAGATATAAATCAAAGAATTTTAGTAGCCTTAAACAAAAGTGATAAACCTGAAACAATAAAAATAGATTTACCTGAAGTTTATAAAATTAATTCAGCAAAAGATCTATTCAGCTCAAATATTCAAACAGTAAATAAAAATTCATTAGAAATTAAAGTGCCTGCTATGGGTTACAAAATATATTCTCTTTTTTATTCTTTATTTCAATAAAGATTGTTAAGATTTTATGAAACTGCGAAAATTTTGTATATTCTTTTTTACCTTCTTAATATTATTCTCTTGCGGTAAAAATAAAAAAATAAAGGACATAAATGAGTTAGGAATTAAAATGAACAATATTGCAGAAAATTATGTGCGTCTTGTTCTAAGAGTGGGTCAATTAGATAACGATTTTGTCGACGCTTATTACGGTCCTGATAATTTACGTCCGCACGATTTAATAAAAACACCTGATGATTCAAGTAAAATCTTAAAACTTTGCGACGGAGAAACCGACAGCCTTCTTGATAAACTTGATGACTTAAAAAATTTCAATGCCGATAATATTGAAGCTCTCCGTTACAGGTTTTTATATAAACAGCTTTTATCAGTTAAAGCAAAACTATTTATGCTTAAAGGTGGTTCTTTTTCATTCGATGAAGAAAGCAAGTCATTATACGATGCAATTGCACCGACTTATTCAAAGGCACATTTTCTATCGATACTTGAAAAACTTAATAATATTTTACCAGGGAAAGGAAGTATATCGGCAAGACTTAATGATTATAGAAAGCAATTTATTATTCCTAAAAATAAGCTGCAAGAGGCATTTAACGCTGCTATAAGTGAATGCAAAAAAAGGACATTGAACTATATTAACTTACCAATAGGTGAAAATTTCAAAATTGAATATGTTACAAATAAGCCCTGGAGCGGATATAATTGGTACAAGGGAAATTATTTTAGCCTTATCCAGGTGAATACTGATTTGCCTATTTATATAGACCGAGCAATAGATCTGGCAGCACATGAAGGTTATCCCGGACATCATGTGTACAATTCACTTCTCGAAGAAAATTTAGTTAAAAATGCCGGCTGGATAGAATTTACCGTATACCCGCTTTTTAGCCCTCAATCACTAATTGCAGAAGGCACAGCAAATTACGGGATAAAAATGATTTTCCCCGGAAAAGAAAAAATCCAATTTGAAAAAGAAGTTTTGTACCCTATTGCGGGATTAAATCCTGCAAAAGCAGAAGAATATGATGAGGTCCTAAATTTAACTGAAGAATTAACTTTTTCAGATAATGAAGCGGCAAGGAATTATTTGGATGGGAAATGGTCCAAAAAAGAAACTATTGATTGGCTGGAACACATAAGCCTTATGTCACCGGAGAGAGCTGAACATCGATTCAGCTTTATTGAGAAGTATAGGAGTTACATTATTAATTATAACATCGGCGAGAATATAGTGAATGATTATATAAAAAAAAATAACGGTACTGAAATACATTCTAAAAAGAAGTGGGAATCCTTTAAATATCTTTTGACTACTCCTCAAACGCCATCAGGCTTAACAGAATGATGTGATAATTTTAGTTTTTCGTTTTAATTAATTAAGTTTCGTATAAAAGTAAATATAAATTTATAATCTATGCTATTCTTAATTTTATATAAATTAGATTCGTCAAGAAAAAATAAAATAAAAACTGACTAGAAAGTTAATACATGACTATCAAATCGAAACTTGATGGATCAGTTAGATTTTTTATCGCCGTTATTGGACTCACTGTAATTGCAATTGTCTTAAAAGAGCTCAGCCATATATTTATACCATTTGTAATCGCCTATTTTCTGTACTTTTTATTCTCACCACTTAATGATTACCTGCAAGAAAAACGTATTCCTATTGCATTAGTCACCCTTCTTGATATCTTAATAATAGTGATATTCATTTGGGGATTATCTTCATTTCTAATCGGATCATTTGTGCGATTCGGAGAACAAGTGCCAATGTACTTTGACAAGCTAAATAAAATTGTTTCCGATGTAGCTATTTCATTAAAAATTAAAAACTTATCTTTCAGACATTTTTCCATCCAAAATATAATTGCGCGAATAAATTACCAGGAGCTTGCGGGAGGTATTTTCTCATCTACATTTTCTTTAATTGGAAATATAATGTTTATCTTATTTTTCTTCATATTTGTCATATCAGGACACAGTACAATTTATGAAGCAATAAGGAATAGGTTCGTTCATAAAAGAGTTAAGCCCGAACCTGATGGAACAAAAAAAGAATTCCAGTCGACTGTATCAAATCCCGATTTTGATCAATGGATGGGCGACAAATTGAATATTGAGCACCATGAAAATGAAAAGAAGCTTTCAAATACTTTCAAAGCAATTACTGAACAAATTCAAAGGTATATAATACTTAAAATTTCTATTAACCTTGCGACAGGAATTATCGTTTGGATATTCCTGACTATCCTTGGAGTTGATTTCGCCTTTATTTGGGGCTTATTTACTTTCTTATTTAATTTTATCCCAACTATTGGTTCGGCAATTGCATTAATCTTGCCGGTTACAATGACTCTTCTTGAATTTGGATCAATAACTTTTACCGCAGTAGTTGCTTTAATTTTGATCGCAATTCAAACATTATCATTTAATTTGATTGAGCCGAATCTGATAGGTAAAAGATTAAATTTGAATCCTTTATTAATTTTGTTGTCTGTGTTAATTTGGGGCTATATCTGGGGAGTAGTCGGAATGTTGCTATCTGTACCTTTAACGGCAATTATTAAAATTATTATATCAAATTCAGATTCCGAGAATCTGACATTTATCAGCGATTTAATGAGTCAGTAATAATTTATTTAAATTATCTCTAAATTTTAATTTAAACAATTTAAATAAATCTTCCCCGACACTAACTTCATTTAATATTTCCAATAAATGATCTTTGGTTATTTTGGAAAAATCAGCTGCACGTGGAGTTATACACACACCTCCAAGATCAACAGCAGCGGGGCTCAGTAAAATATTCTTATCACCAGCGGCATAATAGTTAGATGGGCGATGCTTTTCTCTAAGAAAAATAATTATACGCCATCCTATCCCCGTGTCGAATGAAAATAATATGTTCATCATCGGCTCGTCTTCAAACTTTTTGAGTAAACTATATGTCTCAAAAAAAAGGTTGAATGCGTAAATAAGAATTTCTTCCGACTCCCCTTCAAATGCAATAAATTTCCTCAAACCATCGTAAACTGCTGTAACTGAGAAACGTGGGGCTTCAAATAGAATTTCACCAAATTGCTTTTTTAAATGATTATAATCTTTATCTATCGGCATAAAATATTTATTACCAGCTTGAAAATGAAGATGATCCGGCGCTGATGCTCCGCACTTAGGCCCGTTATAAAATACTGTAAAATATTTTGACATGCTCTTGCTTAAAGATAGCAAGACATAAAAGATGCCCTTTATTCTTTGTGGAAAATGATTCACGTTTGAAATAGTAAAATGTTCAGGAAAGATCGGATAGGGATTAGCAAGTATTAAATATTCGTCATTAAATTTAATCCCTTTTTGACCTTTAGATAAATTACCAATGCATAAAAAACATTTTCTTCTCTTAATGGAATCCTCATCAATAGTTGCCGAACTTGAAATTATCCTGTTCGGGTTAAGTTGAACATTTATCCTAAATCCATCGAATTCAAAAACTTTGGTTTGTACTGCCTTAAGAGAATTATATCCTTCAATCAGCTTTTCCCATTTCTCTTGTTGTTGTTTAAGTAGAATCCTGGCAGCCGCACCAAAATCGTCTTCATCTTCGAAAGAATTAATTACTTCATTCGAAAAAAGGATTTTTTTTATCATTTTTGAACTAATCGGGCGCATTATGGATAGTTATTATAAAAAAACTTACAAATTAAACATCTGATAATTTATTCATAATTAATAACTTATCTTAGACAAAATTATACTAATGTATGCGTTTAGCTGAATCGCCTATTATCGTGAACTACTACAAAACATTATTTTTATGAAAAAGCCCCCCTGCAGGTAAATATAATTTTGCGTAACATGGATAATTAATACACTATTATTAATTAGTAATATTTTTAATGCAATTTAATCTCTGACGAGCAAGAATTTCATTAGCTCTTAACCTGTCTTTATAAGCGTTATATAAATTTTGTTTCTCAATAGATAATGAGGCATCCGAATTGCCATCCCATCGTCTGCATATATAAATCGGATCGAAAATTCTTCCTATCTGGTAATTTCTGGATATTGCGAGGCAGACTGCATAATCCTCTCCATAGCTGACATTTGGAAATCTGATTTTTCTAATTAATGGTGTATAAAAAGCTCTTGGAGCACCAAGGCCATTTATCCGCAAAGCATTATTTCTTCCGTTTTCCGTTGTCCATTCTTTGTGTGCAACAATTCCCGGCGGTTGATCCTTAAAATCAAAATCCGTAACCTTATAACTGCCTACTATCATTGCGAGTTTTTCTTTTCGAAATAAATCAATAATCTCTTTTAGTACATTATCGTCATAATATATATCATCGCTATCAAGCTGTATACAATACCTTCCGCATTTTTTGTTAATTATTGCTTCATTCCAGCACCCACCGATTTCAAGGTAGTCGCTGTCGGGAAGTAAATGGATAATATTCTTATTTTTAATTGTATAATTACTTAAAATATCCGAAGTACCGTCATTAGAATGATTATCAACAACAATTAAATTGAAGGGGAAATTTGTTTTTTGCTTTAATACCGATTCAACCGCATCACTTATTGTCTTTGCTCTATTCTTTACCGGAATTATAACAGAAGCTTCGTACTCAAAATCATTATCGCAAGAGTCAAGCATTTCAAATTCGGGAGTAAGATAGGCTCCTATATGTTTTAAATGTTCTGCAACGGCTTTTTCCATTTCTATTTGGACATCCCGGTTTTGGGGATCGATATAATCAAAATGGTTATCAGCGGAATATCTCAGATCATTTCTAAACACCTCATAAAGAAACTCTTGAATCCTTATTATAGGATAATATTCTGATATTAATAACCTCGAATTATATAAGCCTGCATATAGATAGTTATGGTTTTCATTTCCCAGAGATTTTAACAGAGCTTCACTTTGAATAAAAATTATTGAACCGAAATCAAAATCATCGCGTAAACTGCCTAAATGATAATCAATCAGTGGATGGGCTTCCCTTACTCCTGATTTAGTTTCATAGAAATCCGAAAATATTATTCCCGCATTTGTATCTTTTATAACCGAGATAAATCTTTCAAGGGCATTTGAGTGTAATTTAATTAAAACTTCTTTTATAAAAAAAAGTATTAAATCCGTATTAGTATTCTTGCTAATGAGCTTCAAAGTATTTGACGAATATAATGAATCTATGAACAAAGTTTTACAATCGGGCGGATTAGTTTTCAATTCTTTTGACACCAAAAGAAAAATATCTTCAATTAAGCACGATTTTTTTAGCTCTTCAATAAAGTGTAATGTTAATTCATTTCCATCATAAGGCAGAAATACAGTTAGTTTATTATTCATGACTTCTAGGTATTTTTAAAAAGATAAAAATATTTGCACAGAAAAATATTAGAATGCCCAATTATATAATTATCATAATAAATTATCTTTTGGCTTATTTATTTAACAATTCATCATATGTCATTATTAATTTTTCCGTTAATATATCAAAATTAAAATTTTCAACAACTCTTTTTCTGGATGCTTTTCCTAACTGATTTCTGGTAGCGAAAGAATTTATCAGCAATTCTATTTTTCTTACTAAGTCTTCAACATTTTTATTTTCAAACAGAAATGATGTTTCATTATCTACCGCAATATCTAATACTCCATCGGAGTTTGAACAAACAGAAGGTTTTGCCATTGCCATAGCTTCAGTAAGGGCAATTCCAAAAGCCTCACCATGGGATGGGAAAACAAAAATATCCATTGCGGCAATTACTTGCGGTGTATCGCTTCTATAACCCGTAAAAATAACATTTGAAATATTATAATCTTCTGCCAATAGTTTTATCGAATCAGCATAATGATTTTCCCCCCTGCTAGCTTCACCTACGATTAAGTATTTCAAGTTATTATATTTTAAATTTAATTTTTCTGCCGCAGCAAGGAATTCTTCATGACCCTTACCAGGGCTTAACCTGGCTAACATGCCAATAACAATGTCATTTTCTCCTATCACGAATTCTTCTCTCACCTTTCTTCCCGTTACTTTATCCGGATCGAATTTTTCCAAATCTATTCCATCATACATCAGTTTTATTTTAGATTCTTCAAGCGGACAGGTTTCCATCAAATTCTTCTTAATTACCCGGCTAATTGCAAGCGCTAGTGTCAAACGTTCGTAAATCCATTTATGAAATTTATCTTTCTTAATTATACCGGAACCGACATGCTTTGTAAGAATAAGCGGTATTTTACTTCTTAACAATTTTACTGCGGGAACGAGCAGCCAAAGATCTTTTGAAGCCTGGGCATGAATTAGATCATATTCCCCCCGGTAAATTATACTTACTAATTTTAATATTGTATAAGGATGAAAATAACCAGACGCTTTAACAGGATGAATGATCATACCGATATTATTAGCTTCTATATGTATTCTTGATTCCGAAATACATAATAATTCAACGTGGATTTGTCTTTTTTGCAGTTGCTTTATTGCGGAAAGAGTATACATTTCCATTCCGCCCCAACTTTTAGAAAGGCATGAATAAAGAACTTTCATAAATTAATATCAATAAATTTTTTTCAATTTTGCTGTACTAAAATAATGGACAAGGATTTCATCGAACTGGTACCCTTTCGCCGCCATATAAGCAGCGCCAATCTGACACAGTCCTACTCCATGACCCCAACCCGCTCCAGATAAAATAAATTTTTGGGGTACATTATCCTGAATATTTTCTTTATCGACAATAAAAGCCGAGCTATATAAATGGCTGTG
>CAZUCY010000053.1:0-22517 GCA_964618785.1 uncultured Ignavibacteriaceae bacterium
TCCCTCACATTATAATAGATTTTGATCTTGCGACTTCAATAAGAAATGGATTAGTAAAAACTATTGCCCTTGATAAACGCAAAGAAATTGCAACAATGGAATTGGATTTCAAGGCTATAAGGGTAGGTAATAAAGTAATTAGTCTATCTGAAGGGCAGAGAGTGATGTTAAGAGCCGAATTAACAAAATTGGATTTGCTTGAAAAAGAGTTTATCAAAATTAAAGCTGAAAAATATCCGAAGATGTTTGTGATTTGCGAGGATACAAGCGTCTCTCCTTTGGTGACGCAATTTTTGATACAGGAAGGATTGAGTGAAAATGATGTTATGCAGATTGATTCCGATAGAAAGGGAAATATTCCTGCAAAAGAATGGTCATTGATTAAGCAAAGATTGTTTAGTTTGGATAAACATGCGCAGCCGAAAGTAATAGTTTCCGTTTTGATGTTAAGAGAAGGATTTGATGTAAATAATATTTGTGTGATTGTACCATTAAGATCAGCGCAGGCACCGATCCTCTTAGAGCAAACAATAGGACGTGGATTGAGATTGATGTGGAGGGAGCCGGAATTCAAAGATAGTAAAGATGAAAACCGAAGAAAACTTCTTATTGAAAAGCAGGAGCCGGATAATTTGATGGATATTTTACATATAGTAGAGCATCCTAAATTTGTTGAGTTCTACGATGAATTGATGAAAGAAAATTTAGCCGGTACAACAGCAGGAACTGGAGGTGGAGTCACAGGCGATATTATAACTGTAGGACTAAAATCGGATTATGAAAATTATGATCTTCTTTGGCCTACCATTGTTAGGGATAGTGAGGAAGAGCTTGTAGGAGTTATTATAGATATGGATAAGATCAGACCATTTACAACTTATCGTATCGAGCAATTAGAGAAGTTTATAAACCGTGAAGGGGATGTTTTCTTTTCAGAAGAGATGACGGTTAAAACAAGATTCGGTGAATACATTGTAAAAGGAGATTTGTTTAATGCTCAAAGTTATAATGAATATTTAAGCAAGGTCGTAAGTATTATTACTCATGCGATTGTAAATATTGGATTGAGAAAACAAAAGATGTTTCCTTTCTTACAAGTAAATAAAGCTGAACTGGTTAAAGCGATTGATTATTTTATTCGTCATAGGTTATTTACCCAGGAGTTTGATCCGTTTGTTAACAATAATTGGAAACTTTTATTGGTTGCCAAGTCCGGTATTATTGATTATATGATGAAAGAACTTGGTGAAGCAATTTATAACGCTCAGCAAAATATAATTCCTACTGAAGCTGAAGTTATTAAGAATTATTTCTCTGAAGTAAAAATACTCCGAATGCGTGAAAAGTACTGTCTTGATTTACAAAAGACCATATATGAGAAACAGGCGTATCCTTCAAACAAGGGTGGTTATGAAAAGTCCTTTATGGAATATATCGACTCCCAGACAGATACAGCGGCGTTTATAAAAATAAATGAGTACTACCATGATTTTGCAAAAATATTCTATGTCAGGGAAGATGGCCTATTAGCATTTTACTCCCCGGATTTTCTCGTTAAGACTGCCGGCGGCATTTATATTGTAGAGACAAAAGCTCAAAGTCAGTTGTCGCAGGGAAATGTTCAACAGAAGCAGAGGGCAACTATTGATTTTGTAGATCGGGTAAATAAATTGAATCCGGAAGACCGGATGGGGAAAGAGTGGAGTTATATTTTACTTGGAGAGAATACATTTGAAGGATTAAAACAACGTGGGGCTACACCAACTGAAATGTTTGAATATTGCAAGATCAGTAAAAGTGAGGTGATAGGAAAACTATTTTAATAATTATATGTATTAATTTTTTACCAGATGCAGTATGGTAATATTTCACAGACCAAGAAACTTGTGTTTTTGAAATAACATTATATTAATAATTGAGAAATAATAATGAAAAAAGAGAAGCCCAAATATCTTTATAAATATCGTCCTATTAACATACATACTATAAATATGATTTTATCTAATGAAGCTTATTTTTCTCTACCGAAAGATTTTAATGACCCTTTTGATTGCAATGTCATGCCTGAATCACTTTATACTCCGGAAGAACATATAAACTTTCTTAATTCTATAAAAGAGGAACTTACACCAGAACAATTCAAGAATTCAATGGAGAATCCAATAAAAACTTTTGAATACGAATGGAAAGGAGCATTTAATAATATAAGAAGTAGAATGAGGATGTTTTGTCTTTCTGAAATTTGTAACAATGTAATGATGTATTCACATTATGCAGATAGCCATCAAGGAATTTGTCTTGAATTTTTAGTCTCAGGTGATCCATTTTATGATATATTGGAAGCCGTCACTTATAATGAAAAGATACCTGTTTTTCATCCTTTTAATGCTGATCTTAATTTGCAACGTAAAGAATTGCCTACAATCCAATTATTAACAAAATCTTGGACATGGTCTTATGAAGAAGAATGGCGCATTATAAAAGATGGACCAGATCCTATGTTATATAAATTTCCTCCTGATCTTCTTTCATCAATTATTTTTGGTTGTCGGACATCTTCTGATGATAAATTATTAATAAAAAGATTAATTGAGAATAGAGTACCATCAATTCAACTCAAAGAGGCTATTAAGAAAGATTACTCATTTGATTTAGAAATCAAGCCTCATGAATCTTAATAAAAAGTATTGAGATAAATTTTAGAATTAATATTGTAGTGCTTTTGGAAATGAAAATATTTGAGGGAGTAAAACTCCCCTCTTTAAATAACTTCTTTATTTCATCAATACACAAAGGAGGTTAATTATGAGAAAGCTTCTCGCTTTCTTAATGAAGAGGGAGCACGCTCTGATCTAATAAACAGGCGTGGGTAGTATATCAACTATTCACTAACCTGGTACTACTTTGAAAGTCAGTCCGGAATGACGAACTCAAAGTAGCAATAGTTAAATCGGAGGCAATGTCAGCGATTGCCTTAATAAGCAATCAAGACAAATAGAGAAAGCCCTCGATTAGGCTGATAATCTGTTGAGTAGGATTCTCCGTGCCTCCCTCTATATTTTAATACTCGAAAAGACACTATCTCGTGATCTATTGTCACGTCATTAAGGTTTTCAACTAACGTTTTATTTCTTATCTTTAAGTAACTATTTCAAAAAAACAATAAGGGATATATTATGAACGGTATCAAAATCGGTGACATTGTCTACCTTAAAAGCGGTAGCCCCAAAATGACAATCGGTAGTATCGATAAAAGTTCAGTTACATGTGTCTGGTTCAATGGCACTCAAAAATTAGAGGGTTTTTTTAATCCAGAGTCATTGACAAAAGAGAACCCAATATCGGTTTCAATACCTTCATCTAAAACTAAGGATTTTGGAATTACTAAGTTTTGAGGAAGTAGTAATTCACGGTGTGGGCAATCTTCCTTGTCAAACCAAAAACACTTTATTTTGTCGGCGGGAATATTATCTACCGTTATTTTACAGTTATGATCTATTGAAAAAAGAACTTCATCTATTTTTAGATTTTTTATATCTATAATTATCTCATGGGTTTGTTAAGCATATAATTGTCAAAGAAATTGATGAAAATTATAGTGATGCCTGAAATCAATATACATTTCATGATACTGAATTTGCTAAACAAACAGCAGCAGATGATCAAAGATATTGCATGGAAAGGGCTAAAGCTTTAATAGCTGCTTGGGACAATATAAATATTAAGACTTAGTCAATAAATAGTCAGTTAAAAGATCAATTAAGAAGCCTATTAGGAGTTACAATTAATAGTGCAGAATAAAATTTCCCCCAAAGAAGTAATACTCTTTACTTTAATAGTATTAAGTTGAGCGAGTCGTAAATTAGAGTGATTCACACTTAATCAGGGAGATGTATGCCGGCAAACTTTATCACTGAAAATGCCAGGAGAAAAAGCTAATCAAATAAAAAAGCCTTCAACTGTGTTAAGAGTGAAGGCTTTGTTTTTTTATATCGGGGTTTTCTCTGTTCTCTGTGGTTTGGGTTTACTTCGAGTTATAGACGGTTTACCCGGTGTGCGCTTTAGTTTCGGATTATGGTTATTTCCTTTCATAAATTGGTCGTAAGTATGTTTCCATTTCTTACCACTTTTTATTTCACTTATCGTAGATTCGGAGACGTGATATTGTTCGGCTAATGCTTTATTAGTAGCTGATTTATTTTTGAGGATCTTGATTACTTCAGCTTCTTTCAGCTTTGCAGATTTCATCATTTCGCCATATGGTTGTCTACCGTGAAGGATTTTATCCATAGCATTGTCTGCAGCCGTTCCGGCCTTGAGATGATCTGGGTTCATACACCGGGGACAATCACAAGTATGTCGTACTTGAATATCTCTTTCTAAGAGGATATCATTAACATATTGATATACTGCTCTGTGTACCCGGGTCACTTTTCCATTCCAATATATTTGTACATAACCGTCTTTGTCAATATGCCGGTGTTGACATAACCAGCAATTATTATCGTCTATAAGGAAATAGATTTTCTGATTTCCTAAATTTAAGCACCCTTCGCCTTTAATCATTATTTTTTTTCTCCAAATAATTTATTAATATGAATCGAATAAGTAAGCTGAGACTAATACCCTTTTCCCGAGCATCATCTAACAGTTTTTCCATTTGGTTTTTGTCTATTCTTGATTGAATAGCATAAGTCTTTTTGTCCATAAGTGTCCTTGTGATAGTTAGAAATGAAAATTGAATTGTATTGACAAAAATGTGGGTTGGTACCGGCGTGATCAAGCCTGTATTAGTGGAAATGATTAAATATTAATTTGATTATAAGTAGGAAAGCATGTAAATCAATCTGAACTGTTAATGGCGAGATTTGAATACAAATGGAGTAATGTTAAAACTAATGTTACTGATTTATATAAAACGGAACTTTAAATTCCTATTTCCAACAACTCGTGAGGGTGGATGAAAAACCGGGTGCAGTCCTTAAAAGCTTTAAAATTTGCAGTAATTAGAATATTTAATTGAGTTTTTAAATACCGGTTCATTATAGGATCCAATTCCTAAAAAATATTAACCCTAATATTTTATTTTAAATTCCGGAAGAAATAGAAAGTAACATTTGCCCCAGTTGTCAGATCAGGTACCGGGTTCGCCTGTATATAGCTCAATCAAACACGGGAGACTGAGTCCCAGGGACTGTATGGGAGTAAGATAGTTTTAAATCTTTCAGAGGTCATGGGTATCAATATATAAGTTATCTTTGTATGAAATGGATAGCCTTGCAAGCATCCTGTAGATATCATTTTAAAATCATTCAAGGAGGTAGTTATGTCAGGTTAAAGAGCAGTTGGTAATATGGCCGGCTTAATATTCTAATATTAATTGGAGGATGGGAATATCTAAAGTGCAGACCATACACTGTCAATAGCAACGAAATTGCCGGGGATTATTGTGGATCCCACTGCAATTTTCATTTCAAATGTTAACCTACCGTGCTCAGAAAATTCAATCAGAGCATCATTTAATTAATCAACATTCAATAACAATCTAAAGGAAAAACCATGTATAAGAAAAATTATACACCGTCCGAACTATGTTCAATAGTTCCGGATGAAAATATTGTAAACGAACCGGATACTCTAATATGTCCATTTTGCTATGGATTGTCAGTATACAACACAGAGGAGGATGTGAATACCTGCACTGTCTGCAGCCAGTCAATTACTCAGGCCGATTTAGAAACCTTTATGGAGGAAGATTAATATGTACAGCCCAAAGATAAAAAAAGAGCATGTTAAGGCCCTGTATCAACTTAAGCTGATTGAAAAGGAACCTATGACAAAATTGGTCAATAAAGCCATTGAAGAATATCTTCAAAGAAAGCAAGCATCTATAATCAAGGAGAAAATCAATGAATATAAATGATGTTTATTCAAGTATAACCGAACAGATAATGCAAAAGCTTCAGGAGGGGACAGTGCCATGGGCCAGATCATGGGTTATAGGTCTGCCACAGAATTTTATAAGTAAGCGATTGTATTCCGGCTTAAACTTCTTAAGCTTATGTGTTAATAACTATCCATCACCCTATTATGTAACCTATTTGCAATGTAAGGAAAAGGGAGGCAACATTATTAAAGCTTCAAAAGGAAGCCTGATAGTGTTTTGGAAAATAATACATAATCCGGATAACAAGTCTGAACCTGAAAAGTATCCGGCGCAAGTACCATTGGTCAGGTACAATTATGTCTTTAACCTTACCCAGACAAGTCTTTATAAACCCGGGATGGGAGGTATGAAGCTAAAGAGTTGTGAAGAAATATTGGATGTTATGAATGATAAGCCTGTAATTCGTCATAATAGTTTAAGGTGTTGTTATTATCCGGTAGAAGATTATATAAGTTTGCCAGTGCCGGCAGATTTTAATACTATTGATGAGTATTATTCAAGCTTGTTTCACGAATTGGTACACTGGACTGGAAATGTAAAACGACTTGCGAGAACTTGTAATATCGCGGATCCGGTAGAGAAGGCGGGTGAAGAAATTACAGCCGAACTTGCCAGTGCCTTCTTGTGCGGCCTATGCGGCATAAGTTCAGGGGTAATAGATAATCAAGCAAGTTATATTGATGACTGGTTATCAAGCGTCAGGGATGAACCAATGTTGTTTGTTAAAGCCGCTGCAGCGGCAAACAAAGCAGTCCATTATATCTTGAATACTCTCTAAAAGCCCACCTATAATTCCGCGCGGAAGAATTATTCCTTACAAATATCCGGCATCAGGTAGATTAAAACTATTATCTTTACAGGTTAAAATTCAAGTAATATTATATTGGAGTCACAATAACATATATGGCAGCCAGTCAAAAAGCAGAATTATTAAACGAATTTATTGATTTAGATTTGGATAATTCATTTCCCTTGAAACCGAGAAAGTTTCCGGTAGAAGGAAAGGACATTGATCTTAAAGTTAAGATGTTGTCTAATTATATAAAGGAAGAACAACTATTTACTCCTTTCAAAAAAGAGCCTGAATTAGATGATATTGCTTTAACGAATATCTTAACAAATTTACTTATCGCTGATGAGAAAGGAAAATGGTTAGCTTACCACAGAGATATTAGCCAATATAGTATGTATCATAAAAAGTATGGGTTTGCCTATTATACCTATGAACGGTATATAAAAATTATCAATGCGCTGATCAGATCACGGTTCGTAGAAAATCATAATGGGTTTTTTGATAGAGAAACAAGGATAGGCAAAATCTCCAGAATGAAATTAACTGATAAGTTAAAAGCAGTGCTGAGCAGGAATCATATAGCCTTTGAAACAATGCAGATGGATTATTTCTGTGTTAATGAAATTGGTGAATTTCGTTATGTCGTTGATAATAGTTTGTTAAGGGTAACATCAAAGTTTCCTTTAGTATCGGTGATATTAAAAAGGAAAAAAAAGAAGCAACCTATCGATTACCGTTTGACTACAAGAGTTATTCAAATGATTAAGCAAGTTGATAAATATAATAAATTCATTAGTAAGGCATTAGTAGTGTTACCGGTGGAGACGTCGGATTTAACGCTTAAAAATATAGACCCGGCTGTTTCAGTTCAAGTGGATGATTTAAGCAAGGTCGGGCAGAAGTACACTTTAATTCCCTCCCGGAGTAGTGAGAGGGATGTGGTGAGGTTCTTCAGGAACCTTCTAGCCTACAGCTCTGAGGCATCTGCATTTAATTATCCGGCAGATGTTCCCTTCTTGGAAGGAATGGTTCATGAGGAACATGTTTCTCCTTCCAGTCGTAAAGGTAATAGTAAGAAGAAATTTACGGCTGATCCTCAGAAACCATGGCAGCCAACCGTGGAAGTAAGCAATCTCCCAGCCACCAACAACACAACCATACTACTATCTCATCAACCAATAATAAGTACCATCGCCACCATTACTCATAGGAATAGCACTACATCTATACGTAAGTTGTTAGCCTGTAAGCAATTACGTTGTAAATTGTATCGCGTGTTTAATAATAGCAGTTTTAGGCAAGGAGGAAGGTTTTGGGCTGCAGAGTACCAGCAGCTTAATTCGGAAAAGCGCAGTACCATCTTAATTAACAGCAAACCGGTTATTGAAGCAGATTTTTCTTCCTTCCATACCAGAATGTTATATCACTTGGAAGGTATGGAGTGTGTGAATGACCCATATGATCTTTTCGCCGGGGACAGATATCTACGTAAGGCTGTAAAGTCACTTATGAATAAAGCAATCAATGCACCTTATAAAACTAAAGCATTGTATGCTTTTAATAACGATTTGTATAAAATAACAGAGGATGAACAAGAAAATAAAGATAACAGTTTAATTATTGAAGCCCTGAGAAGAAGGGAATTGTCAGCGCCGAAACTTTATGATATAATTTATAATGCTCATCCGGCAATCCAAAAATATATTGGTACGAGTTATGGCTTAACGTTAATGTGGTATGATTCCCAGATCGCTGCTAAAGTATTAACTTACTTTACTAATAAAGAAATTCCATGTTTATGCGTTCACGATTCCTTTATTCTTCCCAGGCAGTATGGTGATGAACTGGTTGGGGTTATGAAACAGTTTTATGTTGAGGTTATGAAAAAGTACTGTAAGGGTGAGTTTAAGTTTGAGGCAAAGGTTGAATTTAAGTAGCCGATTATAAGTTTAAATAAAGAAATTCCGGCTGCTTACAAGTTTTTAGTTTATACGATTTAATACACTTACTGATTTCAGTAGATCCATCCTACCAGGATGTACATAACCCATCGTAGTAGTGATGCAAGAGTGTCCTGCCAGCCTTTGTAAGGCCGGTAATGATACTTCAGTACTATTAGCGAGCATGGTTATATAGGTATGTCTTAAGGAATGGAAATGTATCTTATTATTTAATTGTTTCCGTCTTACAGCGTTCTTAAATGTCCTTGACACATAATCTGCTGAATAAGGAAACTGCGTGTCTTTTCCGAATAATAAGTCCTCTGGTTTCTTATTGATGGTTCCATTTTTAAGTAAATTAATAATTTGATTACTTAAGGCGACTTCTCTTATCCGGCGAGATTTGGTATTCCAATTTTCATCGCCGACGGTCAAGAAGCCTGCCCCCAGGTCAATATGTTTAAACTTCAGATTTAAAAGTTCGGATAATCTTAGCCCAGTGTAGTAAGCGGTTTTAAACAGATCTTTTAAATGCTGATTATCAGTAGCATCTAATATGCTTTTCAATTCATCAACAGTTATTATCACCTGTTCTTTTTTCTGCCGTTTTGGTAATTTAATTCTTCTCAGAGGATTCTCTGATATATAATTCCATTCCAGTGCGACATTCATTGCCGCTTTCAGCGTCCGTAAATATACAGGGGCGCCACCCGGGCATTGATTATGAAGTTGCAGAAAAAACCTATCCCAATTACGATAATCAAGCCCATCCAGGGCAAGATTACGATCAAAGTATTTAAATATTTGATTGAATAATGTCGTTATAGATTTAGGATACTTACTTTTATACTTCTGAGAAGCATAATTTAAGTATTCTGCATAGAACATCAACAAGGTAATGCTTTTATCATTATTAAATTTGCATGTACCCTTTATATCAATTAGAGAGTTACTTCCGGGCATACTCTCTCGATCTTAATCAACATACGTTGTCCTTTCTTGTTCACAACCGGAATTTCAAAGAACATAATTAAAATTAAGCATATAATCTTTACGATCATATTGCTATTAACTAATAATTCTGTTTACTTTGAAATGTAATTAACGATTTACTGAACGATTGGTTCTAACGGCTTGAAATTAAACTGTAATCGCACTATACAGTCTGACTACGGATCAGAAGGTTTGGAGTTCGAGTCTCCACTGGTGCACAAAAATAAATTATTACAAGCATTTGTTACTGTGACTGTTTTCATTTCAATCACCTTAGTGCAAATGTGCGCAATAGCGTACATATCGTTTAATTAAAATTCTGATAATGATTCTTAAACAATTCTCATTCATGTGGTTGATGATCGATTTAAGAATTGCTCCCAGATATCCTCTATCTTTCATATTCTATGCGTGACCTTTCTTGCTCTTAACCGGAATTTCAAAGAACATGCGCAAATTTAAAGAAATAATCGTTAAAAATTACTTAACTGCATATTGATATTTCTACTTTCCATTATTTACAGGACAAAAGTTCAGATTTTCTGATTGTAATACTTTTGTAATACTTCTCTTCCGCAAAAGATTATAGTTGGAATTGCGGATCAATGATTTTATTTTCATAATTAATAAAATCAGGAAGTACGAATGGCATTATTAAAAGCAACCAGGACTATACCCGAACTTTTTGAATTCCTTACAGAAGAATGGCACAGCGATAAAAGAGACATCCTGCTGATGAAAAAAGTTGATGGAAAATTTTGCGGTATAACTTACCGGGAAGCCAAAGATGAAGTTGAAAACTTTGCATGCGGACTTTCAACTCTCGGTATCAAACCGGGTGATAAGATTGCTGTTATTTCCGAGAACCGCCCGGAATGGGTGTACACCGATATTGCTGCTTTAAGTTTGGGCGCCATTGATGTTCCGCTTTACCCTTCGCTTACTGCCGAGTCAGTAGAATTTATCTTGAACAACTCGGAATCCAAGGGAATAATTGTCTCAAATAAATTTCAGTTAAATAAAGTAAATAAGATTAAAAATAAGTGCAGATATTTAAAATTCATCATAGTGATAAATGATAAAGATACAGGGAGCGACGGTAGAACAATTTTTTCTTTTAAAGAAGTTCAGGAAAGAGGAATAATATTTAAAACCGCCCGTCCTTATTTCTTGAAGGAAAGCAGGAGTAACATAAAAGAAAATGATTTATGTACAATCATTTATACTTCCGGCGTAACAGGCGAACCTAAAGGAGTAATGCTTTCACATAAAAATCTTTTATCCATTGTTAATTCAATATTGGAAACATACCCTATTGATGAAAACGACACTTTTTTATCCTTCCTGCCGCTCTGCCATATATTTGAAAGAATGACATACTATTCTGCTTTAGCTTCAGGTGGAATGGTCTGCTATGCGGAAGGGATAGAGACAATACCTCAGAACATGTTGGAAGTGCACCCGACAATTATTACGGCTGTTCCAAGATTGTTTGAAAGGATTTATTCAAAAATTTTAAAAAATATAAATTCTCAATCGGAGATTAAGCAAAAAATATTCTACAATGCAATTGAAATAGGCAAAGAATACTGCCGTGCTAAAAAAACAGGAAACATAACTTTTAGCTTATCAATTAAAAATAAGCTTGCAGATAGTCTTGTCTTTAAGAAAATACGCCGGCGCATGGGTGGAAAGTTAAGATTCTTTATTTCTGGCGGAGCCCTGCTTGCACGCAATCTTGCAGAGTTTTTTGAAGCGATAGGAATCTCTATTATTGAAGGCTATGGTTTAACGGAATCCTCCCCGATGATTTCAGCAAACAAACCGGATGATTATAAGTTTGGCACAGTAGGCAAACCCTTCCCCGGCGTCGAAGTGAAATTAGCGCCTGACGGTGAAATACTGGCAAGAGGCGCCAATATAATGCAGGGCTACTTTAAGAACAAGAAAGAGACGGAAGAAACATTAAAAGACGGCTGGCTGCATACCGGCGATATCGGCGTTTTTGATTCCGAAGGCTACTTAATGATTACCGACAGGAAAAAACATCTATTTAAAACTTCCGCAGGCAAATACATTGCGCCTACACATATAGAAAATCTTTTTTTGGAAAGTAAATATATTGACCAGTTTGTCCTTATTGGCGATAGAAGAATGTTCCTTAGCGCGTTAATCGTCCCCGATTTTGATGCAATCCAGGAATATGCAGACGTTAATAAAATCCCTTATGACAAACCTGAAGAGCTTGTACAGGCAAAAGAGATTTACGAAATGATAGAAAAAGACATGTCGCAGGTACAGAAGTCGCTTGCCAATTACGAGAGAGTCCGCAAGTTTACGCTGCTTGATAAACCTTTCAGCATAGAGAATGGAGAAGTAACACCCAGCTTAAAAATCCGCCGTAAAGCAGTAGAAGAAAGATACGGCAGTTTGATTGAAGAGATGTACATGAGGAATTGATGTAACCCATACAGGCATTTTATCTATTGCGGGCGATAGTGGATTCGAACCATTATCTCTTGTGTGTCAGGCAAACATTTAATCCTGATAATAAATTTTAGTAACTGTAACATATTATAATTCAATAACTTACATAGTCAAGAAAATTTAAAAATTAAACTGAAGTAGTAACTGAAGTGGTTTTTCAATTTTTTATTATTAAATAGCAAAGCCGGAGCATTAAACTCCGGCTTCTCCTTATCGTGACAAACATAAATGTTTAGCAATCAGAGACCCTAATGGTTGAAATAATATACTGCTTTATTTTCGGTTTGTAGAATTATTTTAGATATGGTTTAAAAACGCGGTATTATAAAATCTATCCAAAACAGATTAATATCCAATACTTTTATCAGTTTTATATTTATTTTGGACAGCAGTGATATTTCTTGACATTTAGTTATTAAATTTATTAATTTTAGTAAAATTTATTCGTAACTTTCCGCCAGGGGAAAATTTGTAATAAGATTTTATTGATTAAGTCTGGGGGAAATACTCTATCAATAGTCAGAAACAATTCATATCCATGGTGAAAGCATAATAGTTACTCAAATTGATAGGAAACTGAAAAAATGAAATTTAAATATTTGCATCCGCGTGATGAGATAATAGAAATAATAAACAGGATATACCAAAATGGAATGACAACAACTTCAGGAGGAAATCTGTCAATACTTGATGAAGACGCGTCAATATGGATAACTCCCAGGGGTGTTGATAAAGGGACGCTAAAACCCGAAGATATTGTAAGAGTATTTCCTGATGGAAGTACAGAGGGCACACATGAACCATCATCCGAATTACCGTTTCACAAAGCAGTATATGAAGCCAGGCAGGATATAAAAGCAGTCGTCCATGCACATCCACCTGCACTGGTATCCTTTGCCATAACCAGGAAAATACCTGATACACGGATAGTACCCAAAGCGAGTGAAATGTGCGGTACAGTAGGTTATGCAAAATATGCACTACCGGGCAGCGGGAAACTTGGGGAAGTTATTGCCGAAGTATTTAAGCAAAACAAAAATACCGCGCTTATGGAAAATCATGGTATAGTTACGGTGGGAAACAGTTTAATGCAAGCATTCCAGAGGCTTGAGACATTAGACTTTTGTGCAAGATTAACCCTCAAGGCTAATATTCTCGGCAAGGTAAAAGTACTGAGCGATAACGATCTGAAGCTTTCGCAAAGGGAAATAACATTTAAGGACTTTGAATTTACAAGCCATTCTTCAAAGGAAAAGGAGTTAAGAAAAAGTATTATATCATTGATACACAGAAGTTATTCTCAGGATCTTGTAACAAGTATGGAAGGCACATTTTCAGCCAGAGTTGAAGGCGGTAAGTTTATTATAACCCCCTGGGGTATGGACAGAAAATATTTATCAGAAGATGACCTGGTGCTTATAGAAGGAGATAAGAAAGAAGCCGGTAAGCAGCCAAGCAGGAGTGTCAATCTTCATAGAGATATTTATGAAAAGAATCCAAATATAAATGCAATACTGATTGCTCACCCGCCAAACATCCTTGCATTTGGTATTAGCGGTGTTAAGTTTGACTCACGGATTATACCGGAAAGCTACCTTGTTTTGAGGGATGTGCTTACCCTTCCATATGGCTTGGAATTCAGAAAGGGAAAAAAAGGTGCACCAAATATTGCCGATATAATATCGGAAAAAGTGCCGGTAGTAATTTGTGAGAATGATTGTGTAATAGTAACCGGCAATTCGCTGCTTCAAAGTTATGACAGATTAGAAGTAGCAGAATTTTCAGCAAAGTCAATAATAGCCTCAAAAGCGATTGGCGAGGTTGTTCCAATAGGAAAATCCGAAATAACTGAACTGGAAAAAGCATTTAACTTTTAAGCTGGTAAAAGTAAGTAATTACTAAAAATGAAGATGACTAAATGAAAAATAAATTTTATTAACGATATTATTTTCTTGTATTAGTAAAATATTTACGGATAATTCGCATAAAAAAGTTTTGTAATTTGCCGCTTCCTTAACGGGGATTCTCATAGGCTATATATTCTTTATAACTACTTGTTTTGTATTAAATTCAAGATTACCATGGTTAGGTGAAGAGATAGATTGGTGGTTAATACGAAAGGATAAAGTTCATAATTGTTAACCGTTTCAACGGTTTTTAAATGGATAAAACAATAAGCGGTCAATTTGATAATGATTTAACTAAGACTATCCTTTATTGTTAATATATTAAAACTATAATATATCTATCCGGCAAATTGCTTTGCCGGATTAAGCGCCTCTACATATTAAACTAACAACAATTATTTTACATCTATATCGGACTGCAGTTTCAAATCCCTTGAAGAGCTGCCAACAGCTATTTTGTAACTGCCAGCGTCAACTATCCACTCTGCATTTTTTTCGCTGTAATAGGCAAATGCATTCCTGTTAAGCTTAACAGTTACAGTTTTGGTTTCACCGGGATTTAAGGCGACTTTTGCAAAGCCTTTTAATTCTTTTACAGGTCTTTCAACATTTAACCCGTGTGAAGAAACATAAACCTGTGCAACCTCTTCGCCTTTCACGCTGCCTGTATTTTTAATATTAAATATTACATTAAATGTGCTGCTGTCTGATGATGTAACATTTAAGCCTGAGTATCCAAATGTTGTGTAAGATAAACCATACCCGAACGGAAACAACGGCTCTATACCGAACTTATCAAAGTGCCTGTAGCCCACGTATATATCGTCTGCGTAATAAGTTCTTTCTTTAAGCACATTGTAAGTCGGGTAAGCGGAGCAGTCTTCCCATTTATGTGGGAATGTAACAGGGAGCTTTCCGGAAGGATTGTAATTGCCTAATAATACATCTGTAATTGCATTGCCGCCTTCAACACCGGGGAACC
The DNA here is from genome assembly GCA_964618785.1 of uncultured Ignavibacteriaceae bacterium. Taxonomy (GTDB): domain Bacteria; phylum Bacteroidota; class Ignavibacteria; order Ignavibacteriales; family Ignavibacteriaceae; genus FEN-1297. Next base: position 15,050 of record CAZUCY010000053.1, read on the forward strand.
ATGTTTCAACAACGCCTTTAACTTTGTTTATCCATTTGTCCATCAATACAGGGGAGCCGTTAGTAAGGACGACAATTGTATTCTTATTTACGGCAGCAACTTTTTCAATCAATTCATCCTGGGCATTTGGAAGAATTAAATCGTCTCTGTCCCTGCCTTCGGTTTCGATTTTGCTTGTTGTACCGACAGTAAGTAACACATAATCAGCCTTTTTTGCAGTTTCAACGGCTTTCTTTATCATATCCTCCCTCCCAGTCTGCCATCCTAAAAAAGCAACCGCGCCGCCGGTCTTTTCAAACAGGTCAAACCGTATCTTATAAAGTTTGCCTTTTTGCAATTTAACGGAAACAGTTTTTTTCAGCGCTGCATGAGGAAACCAGACGTCAATAACCATCTTATCATCAAGCCACAGGCGGCTGCCGTCGTCGCTTACAGTGCAAAGTGTATATTCGCCTGTTTGCGGAACTTTTAAGTAACCCGTCCATGTTACCGAGTAGTGGTCCATTTTAACGCCAGAACCCGGCCCGTTTTCGTCCCATATAAAATTAATTACCGTATCAATCCTTTTTAATACGGGAGCGCCGCTTAAATCCATATTATTAAAAAACTCGGCATTCAGTCCGTTCTTCTTGCCTGTTTTATCTGTAAAAAGATACTTTGATTCTATTGCATTAGCCTGAACATTGTAATCAAATTCCACTCCTCTTAAAAAATTAATCTTCACATTTGCACGCAGTTTGTTCTTCAGCCCATCTAAAAAAGAGACGGGATTTATAGGATTGACTTCCGAACTACCGCCGCCGCCTGTTCTTGCAGTATCTGCATCAGGACCAATTACGGCAATGGTCTTTAGATTATCCTTCTTTAGCGGTAATATATTCCCGTCGTTTTTTAATAGTACAATAGAGGCAAGCGATGTTTCATAAGCTATTTTACGGTTTTCAGCGCTGTTGATTAATGATTCATCTTTCACAGTTTCTTTATCAAATATTCCAAGTTTGAACATAATCGTTAAGATATTCTTAACTTTATTGTTTATTGCTGCAACAGGTATAACTCCCGATTCAACAGAGCTTTTTAAATTCTTTATATTCATAAAGTCGCCGTAGGGCATTTCAATATCCAGCGCTCCTTGTGCGGTAGGAATATCCGAATGGACAGCCCACCAGTCGCTCATAATCAGTCCTTTAAAGTTCCATTCATTTCTTAGCACTTCCCTAAGCAGATAATCATTTTCACTGGAAAAGCGCCCATTGACCTTATTGTAAGAACTCATAATACATAGAGCTCCCGCTTCGGTAACAGCGGCTTTGAAGGCGGGGAAATAAATTTCATTAAGCGCGCGCCTGCTTACAAAAACGTCAACATACATTCTGTCTATTTCTTCGTTGTTGGCGGCAAAATGTTTTACGGTTGCAGCAACGCCTTCATTCTGTACTCCTTTAATATAACCGACGGCAATCCTTGAAGTAAGGAATGGGTCTTCGCCATAACTTTCAAAATCTCTTCCGCCCATGGGAATACGCGCGATATTTACACATGGGCCAAGTATCACATTTCTGCCGTGTCCTTTTGTTTCTCTCCCAATGCCTCCGCCTACGCGGTAAATTAAATTAGTATCCCAGGTAGCTCCCATTGCAATCGGCGCCGGAAAAGCAGTGGATTTATCAAAACGCGCTCCGGCAGGCCCGTCGGTCATTTTTAGCTCAGGAATTCCAAGTCGTTTAATTTCCTTTGTAGCTATCCCGGTTCCTCCGATAAGATCGATTTTCTCATCAAGCGTCAGGCGGTTTAATAAATCTTCAACGCGTTTTTCAACAGGGGCCGCGGCATCCTGATAAGGAAGCTTCTCCTGTGCGTATTGTGTTGATGCAAATATGATGAATGAAAGTAAAAACAGTATTTTTCTCATGATTCTCCTTTTTAATAGATTCTTTGAAACTATGGAAGACGGATTTTTAATAAAGCATAAAATCATATAGCTGACAGATAAAAATATGTTAATTGAGCTTAATTCTGCTGTTAAAAATAGATTAAATATAAACGGAAATCTTGTATATACGTTTATTATTTTAGTGCATGCGTTATAAACAGGCAGGAAAAGGACTTTTTAATTATTCATAAGTGTAATAATTACACTTATCCGGCGCTGAAATAAGCTGGAAATTCAAATTCCCTATAAAAAACCGGATACGATTTTACCCTACGTTTTGGGATTAAAATTTATGAAGTGTAAAAACGATCATCAAGGAATTGCGGAAATTCTTCAATGAGTATTTTGAAATCATGATAGCTTGAAATTTTTTACGATTTTACAATGAGATGCGAATGCTCCTTTTTTAACTGGAATTTAATAAGTTGACCTTTAAAAAAAATTTGCAAGTCGGGTTTTTATATCGGAAAATCAATTGAGAGGGTACCTTTTTCAGTAATCCAAATGATACAAAGAAATATTTGACAGGTAGTAATGAATGGTTTAATAAAGAATTTAAATCTGATTATCTGGATATTATTTCCGATAGCCAATATGCACTTATGAGATACTGGTTATTAGGAACTTGGATGGCATCAAAAGCAAAAAAAGATTTTCACTTTGCTAATCTAATTCCCAATTTTAAGGAGGAAGAAATTGAAACTAATTTTGGAAAACATATTATCCGAAATGAAAGAAGGAAATTCCAAAGGTTGACTTGAGAAAATCTATTTTCATTTATTGATTTAAAAATTCACACAGATGATAAAAAGTTGTTATTAAATTACTTGTTGAATAAAACATTAGGATACGACAATAATAGTAAATTATTTCGTGCATTTTCCAATAAAACTTTTGCAGATAAATAAATAGTTAAATCTAATATCTAAACCCCTGAAGTAAGATATTGGTTAAGAATATAGTTAAAGAGTTTATTAAATAAATTAAATACACTTAATGTTGTAAGCCGATATTTATATATTTTTGAAGTTGGTTTCATCAAATCCAAATCTCAAAATGACTTTTTAAGGATCGACTAAGTAATAAAAGGATATTCATACATGAAAACAAAAAGATTAAGTTTCTTTTTTTTATCTGCATCTTTGTTTATTTCATCGCTGTTAAGTGCTCAGCAATACACGAGTATTAATAAATGGCTCATTGCCGGATCGTTTACCGTTCAAGATAATTCAGATTTGCATTACAAATCATTTATTGACGAACCAATGATTGCGCCTAAATCAGGCGAAATGGCAGGTAAGTTTGTGTGGAAAGCTGTAGATCAGCATATAATTGATTTTTTAAATGTGGGATTTGCTGAAAAAACAAATGTAGTAGCTTATGCATTTGTATATGTATATTCAAAGGAAAATCAACTTGCAACTCTTCTTCTTGGTTGTGATGGCGGGGCAATGGTCTGGGTGAATGGTTTGTTGGTTTGGGATAAAGCTGCTCAACCTGGTGTGATCGGAAATGAGGATAAGGTTGATATGCAATTATCCAAAGGTTACAATCGTGTTCTGGTAAAAGTGGACCATAGTATTTTTGACTGGGAGCTTGTTTGCAACCTGGCATCAACCCAACCAGTTGAGATTAGCATAGACTACCCATCGGCAGGAGAACTGGCAAAAACCCAGGCTCTTGAGATAGTGAATGCTAATGTTTCGTACAAAGAAAAAAATGTTAGTATTATTATTAAAGCGGCAAATTACGGCAAATCAAGCGCTGATAATGTACAGTTCACGTTGCTTGTCGGCGATAATGCAAAATTACCTGAAAAGACAGAAAAGTCCATCCCTGCCGGAAGTACTGATTCTGTAGCGTTTGTTTTTCCTCTGAAACAAGGAGTTCAAATTCTTTCTCAACAAGGCAACCAATTATCAATGGTATTTAAAGATGAAAAGAATTCCATATTATTGCCCAGCTCTCTCACGACGGATTTACTCATGCAGCTTGCTATGGATAAAGCCCTATGCGATACCGCAACACAAAAGATGGTAAATCAGTTTAATAATGCGAAAGAACTTTATGGTTCAGCTGTTAATTTGTCGTCAACGGCAATAACGGGTTTACAATATGCAGCCGATGACAAATACGATAAAATCAAATCGGTTCTTCAGGGTATGTTGCAGGAACTTATAAAAAATTCACCAGATCTGTCAAAGGACACTATTTGTGTTATTGGTCATGCCCACATGGATATGAACTGGCTATGGCCTTATTCCGAAACAAAAACGATGACGCACGATAACTTCCGGCAGGATGTGGCTTTAATGGAAAAATATCCAGACTTCAGGATGCTCCAGAGCCAGATTAGTATTTATAAGCATATTGAAAAAGTGGATCCGCCATTGTTCGAGAAAGTAAAGAAGTATGTGAAAGAAGGTCGTTTCGAACCTGTCGGCGGCATGTGGGTTGAAGGCGATTGCAACATGTCCGGAGGAGAGGCGCTCTGCAGGTCTTTCTTGCTCGGGCAAAGGTTTTTGTACGAACGTTTTGGTAAAATTGCCCACGTGGGCTGGCTACCTGATGATTTCGGGCATATTTCGCAGTTCCCCCAGATATTGAACCTTGCCGGATGCAGCTATTACTACTTCGTGCGCTGCAACCCATACTCGGGCACTTTCTGGTGGAAAGGTCCGGACTCCTCGAAGGTCCTTTGCTTTTCAGGCAATGTGTACAGCAACTCTATTTCACCATCAATCAAGAATGATGTAAATATGTTATCACCCGTGAAACGACGCATCCTTGTGCCTACCGGGGTTGGAGATCATGGCGGCGGTCCAACTCTGAAAGATATCAATACTATACATATGCTCGATTCAACTCCACACTATCCATCAATCAAATTTACCAATGCAGAGACTTTCTTTGAAGCATCATTAAAAGAAATGGATGGAAGACCAACGCACAGGAGCGAGATGCAGTTTGTTTACGAAGGCTGCTATACCTCTATTGCCGAAATCAAAGAAAATACCCGGAAGAGCGAGCAATCGTTATATAAAACAGAATTTTTGTCCTGCCTGCGTTGGTTAAACGGTGAACCTTATCCTGCAAGCGATTTAAAGGATATGTGGGAAACAGTTGCATTCAACCAGTTCCATGATATTTTGCCTGGTTCGGCTATTTACGAAACATACCAGGATGCGGTGTCTGATCATAAAGCTGTTCAGAAAAAAGCTAACGATATATTTGAAACAGGGTTCCTTCACCTGGCAGACGAAATAACGTTCAAGACCGGCATTGGACAACCAATCGTGGCTATAAACATGCAGCCGCGCAGTAAAAAAACACTTGTAGAAGCCGAAATATTTACGTATGAACAACCTGTTACTGCCGACCTTTCCGCTTGGTGGGATTATTACGGATATAGCAATGTAAAACCAATGAATGGCACTACTTCAACTGTAGTGGTTCGCGATGATGCCGGGAAAATCTATCCCGCACAAATTACGGGCGGTAAGATATTTCCTCCCGGATTCCATTCACGAATTCAGTTTGTTGTAGATAATATGCCAGCTGGTGGTTATAAAACTTTCTATGTTGATGCATCCAAACCTGGAATATCAACCGAGCCTATTTCTGAAAAAGATGGTAAGTTTGAAACCGATTTCTTTACCGTTGCTTTTGATATGAAAACAGGTGATATCATCCAACTAATAGACAAACGCACAGGTAAAGATTTTGTCAGTGCCGATGGTCGTTTAAATAAATTGAGAATATATATGGAAGACTTTAAAAACTCTGATGCGTGGAACATCGGCGATATTAAAGAAATACAAGATATTACTAACGTTGAAAGTGTTACCATTACACAAAACGGTCCTGTCCGTGCAACCGTTGAAGTGGTTAAGAAATGGGGACGTTCAAAATTTATCCAAAGGACATACATTTATAAAAACTATCCACGTATTGATTTTGATCTCGATGCCCATTGGTTTGAAACCAGTGATAGCGAACATAATACGCCATTCCTCAGAGCTACATTTGACCTAGCGATTGAAAACCCAACATTCTATAATCATGTTCCTTTTGCCGTGGTTATACGCCCTACAACTGGACAGGAAGTACCTGCGCAGCAATGGGTGGATATTTCCGATGGAAAAACTGGTATAGCGTTACTAAATAAAACCAAATTCGGTCATTCTTTTGAAAAAGGGCAGTTGAGGTTATCGCTGCTTCGCGCAACCCATTCTCCTGACATTTATCCCAATATTGGTGTTAATCATATTCAATATTCACTTTATCCTCATTCAGGAGACTGGAAAAACGGGGTTTGGGCAGAAGCTGAAAACTTTAATATTCCAGTGTATGCTGCAGAACCCCCGTCATTGGCATTAGTTAAAACCCACGCCACGAGGGCTGTCGAAGATTCATTGCTGATAGTTTCCCCATCAACAATAGTAATGAGCGGTATCAAACAAGCCGAAGACGGGAAAAATCTAATCATTCGACTTGCCGAAGTGTATGGTAATGAAACATCGGCATCTATTACATTGCCTGTTATTGTCAAAGAAGCAAACCGTGTAAATATTATTGAGTTTCCACAGGAATCCGACAATAAACCAATTGTTAATGGGAAAAAGATTTATGTAAAAATTAAACCTCATGAGATTGTAACGTTGTCCATTAAATTGAACGATTAAAAAGAAATAATTAATTTGAAAAATAGGATTATATGAAACTGTCCATATCCAAAACTTGATCCACATAAAAAAATACTGATGAATAGGGCAGTATAACAATTAATAAAAGAATAAGTATTGGTTGAAATATAATTTGAAGGCACAAATTGAATGGTTCAGATTAGATTTTTAACGAAAAGAAAATTGAAATCCATAAATCAACTTACTATGAAATATATCAGTTTTTTAGTGCTTCCGTTTCTTTCCCTAATTATAGTTTCTTGCAACGAATCTGATCCGATGCCGCCAGTAGAAAGTTATGATATTTCCAGAATCTACTCAATCAATTTAGACGGTAGTGGTCTTAAACTAAATACTACCGGCAGTGATTTTTCTTTATTGCCTGACGGTAAAATGATATATATAAATAATCAGAAATTATTTTCTTGTAATTCAGACGGGTCTAATAGTGTAATGATTTCTCCTAATAGTTTAGATATTTATAATTATCAATTTTATCTAAATAGTACGGAAATTCTATTCATTGAATATGCCTATCCAAACACCTCTCTCTATGTAATGAACCTTGATGGGAGTGGGTTAACTCAATTAAATTTACCTAATAACTTTAAATTTAATACTGGAATAACATTTTCTCCCGACGGACAGAAAATAGCGTACACAAATAATTCTGGTTTATATATAATAAACTCCGATGGTTCGAATCAAAGTAAAATAAAGGATTCTGCAAACACATTTTCTTTTTTTGATATTAACTTTACACCGGATGGGAATAATGTAGTTTATTTACAAGACTTTCAAAACGGTAATGCACAGGATTTGAGACTTTACAACGTTAATAGCAAACAAG
>CAZUCY010000054.1:0-22162 GCA_964618785.1 uncultured Ignavibacteriaceae bacterium
CAAGAGATATATACGATGGTGATAAAGGTATCCTGCTGGATGCAAATGAAAACAGTTGCGGCTCGACATTTACAAGTATTGAGAACCTTCACCTAAACCGGTATCCTGATCCCCATCAAAAAGATTTAAGACAACTTATAGAAAACGTTTTATCTATTCCCCATGAAAATCTTTTTTTCGGCGTTGGATCCGACGAAATTATTGATCTATTGATCAGGGTTTTTTGTAACCCCGGGAAAGATAAAGTTTTGATACCGGAACCTACTTATGGTATGTATAAAGTTGCCTGCGATATAAACGACATTGAAACATCCGAGGTTTTACTTGACGATAATTTCCAGATTGATTATAAAGTAATCAGAGCGAGCTATACTAAAAACACTAAAATTATTTTCTTATGTTCGCCCAATAATCCTACAGGCAACCTGCTAATAAAACAGGATGTTCTTCAGTTGTGTAAAGAATTTAACTCTATAATTATCATTGATGAAGCATATATAGATTTTGCAATTGGCGGTTCATTTATAAACGAAATCAAGAATTACCCTAACCTTATTATTTTAAGAACATTTTCAAAAGCATGGGGCCTGGCAGGAATAAGACTTGGTTATTGTGCTGCTAATGAAGAAATTATTAACCTTCTCTTTAAGGTTAAAGCTCCATACAATATAAATTCTCTAACGCGTTATGCACTTGAAATATCATTAAGAAATTCGGAATTGAAAGAGAAATATATTAAAAGTATTATAAAGGAAAGGGAGAGATTAAAGAACCTGCTTGAAAGTCTCCCGGACATTGCTAATGTGTTTAGCTCAGAAGCAAATTTCATATTAGTAAAATTTAACGACTCAACCGGCTGCAACACAAAAGCAAAAGCAGTGCTGACAAAGCTTGCAGAAAGAGGGATAATAGTGAGGGACAGAAGTACTCAACCGAAACTTGAGAATTGTTTAAGAATTTCAATCGGTAATGAAGAAGAAAACGATCTGCTCTGGGATACAATAAAGAAGATAATTTAATTTGATATTTATATCTGCTAAATTTTTCAGAAAGAAGATAAAAAATGTACGAAGTAATAATTGATAATTCATTTTTCAAACTTGAATTTCCTTTATCTACAGGTTTAATTAGCGGATTGAAGAAACTATCGCAAAGAAATTTCATCATTTCGATAAAAGATTATAGTCCTTTTCAAGAGGAATCTTTGGTTAAAATACTTAATCTGGAGGGAATTAAAATAAATGAGAGGAAATTTAATAATATTGAGAAAGTTTTCTCAATAACCCTTAGTAATGCAAAGGGAAAAATCTCAGTTAACGGCACAAAAGCCGATACTTTTGAAAAAGCAGTAGACTTAATTATTTTAAATCTCCGCGCATCCATACAACATCGAAAGACGAAAGAGACCGATATTAAAATAGAACTTTCACTTGACGGAAAAAGCAATTCGAGTATAAACACCGGCATTGGTTTTTTTGATCATATGTTGGAACAGATTGTTAAACATGCAAATATCAACTTAAAAATAAGTGTAAAAGGCGATCTTCATGTAGACGAACATCATACTGTTGAAGATGTCGGAATTACATTGGGTAAAGCTTTAAGCGAGGCATTAGGAAACAAGTTAGGTATTAAACGCTACGGTTATTATCTGCCTATGGATGATACGATTGCGAATTGCGCTATAGACCTGGGCGGAAGATCATATTTAAATTTTAATTGCAAATTTAGCAGAGAAACTGTGGGTGAATTTCCGACAGAATTAACTGAAGAATTTTTTAGAGGCTTGGCTTCGGGGCTAAAAGCAAATATTTTTATTAAAGCAAAAGGAAAAAACGATCATCACAAAATAGAAGCGATTTTTAAAGCTTTTGCTAAATCATTAAACGAAGCATGCAGATTAGACGAAAGAAACGAAGGAATGCTTCCTTCGACTAAAGGAGTATTATGATTGCATTAATTGATTACGGTGCGGGTAATGTTGCTTCAGTTGCTAATGCGTTGACAGAATTAGAGGAGGAATTTAAAATTACAAAAAACGAAACGGAAATCTGCCGGGCAGATAAGATAATTTTCCCCGGAGTTGGAGAAGCTTCGTTTGCGATTAGACAGCTTCACATGTTAAATTTATTCTCTTTACTGCGGATAGTAAAAAAACCTGTACTCGGTATTTGCCTTGGTATGCAATTAATGGCTGACCATTCAACTGAAGGAGATGTAACCTGTTTGGGAATATTCCACTGCGCGGCGGAAAAGTTTGATTCCACAAAAACTAAAGTTCCCCACATGGGCTGGAATGACATAGAAATTACTATTGACAGTAAATTATTTCAGGGTATGAAAAGCGGGGAGCACTTTTATTTTGCTAATTCTTATTATATCCCGGTAAATGAGTATACTACTTCAATAACAGATAACAATATAAAGTTTTCTTCAGCAATGGAAAAAGGAAACTTTTACGGCGTTCAATTTCATCCGGAAAAATCCGGCGATGCAGGGCTAAAACTTTTAAAAAACTTTGTCGAATTATGTTAGTAATTCCCGCTATAGATATATACGAAAACTCAATTGTACGTCTGAAAAAGGGCGACTTTGAAAGTATTACTTACTATAAAAACACTCCTTTTCAACAAGCTAAATTATATGATTCTCTCGGCTTTAAATCTGTCCATATAGTTGACCTTATTGGTTCTAAAACAGGTAAACTTACCACATTAGAATCTATTGAAAAAATAAAAGCAGCAACAAGATTGGAAATAGAATTCGGAGGCGGAATAAGAGATGAGAAAACTGTTTCGGAATTATTTTCAGCCGGAATTGATTTTGTTATCATCGGTTCACTTTCGGTAAAAAACAGGAAGGAATTTGAACTTATCTTGAGCAATTATCCCGCAGAAAAAATTATCGCTGCTATAGATGCAAAAGATGAAAAGTTAAAAATTGAAGGATGGATTGAAGATACTTTCATTTCCATTTATTCCCACATTGAATACTGTTCCAATCTTGGAATTAAAAAATTTCTTTGCACAGACATTTTGAAGGATGGTATGCTTACAGGCACTAATATTGACCTGTACAAAAAGATAATGACCAAATATAAAGACATTCAATTAATCGCATCGGGGGGAGTCAAAGATATAGAAGACTTAAAAGCACTCAAAGAAATTAATCCTTATGCCGTTGTAGTCGGTAAAGCTATCTACGAAGAAAAAATAAATTTAAAGGAGTTAGCCAAATTTGCTTTGTAAAAGAATAATACCATGTCTTGACGTAAAAGAGGGCCGGGTTGTTAAAGGAACAAATTTTATAAACCTTGTTGACGCGGGTTCACCGGTCGAACTGGCAGATAGATACTCAAAAGAAGGCGCCGATGAACTTGTGTTCCTTGATATTACGGCATCGGCAGAGAAAAGAAAAACATTAATTTCACTTGTCGGAGATGTTGCAAAAGCAATTAGAATACCGTTCACCGTAGGCGGAGGAATATCGGAATTAGGCGATATTGAAGATCTATTGAATGCAGGTGCGGACAAAGTTTCGTTAAATTCTTCAATTGTTAAGAACCATAGCCTTATTACAAAGGCTGCAAGGCAGTTTGGAAGTCAGGCTATTGTAGCAGCAATCGATATAAAATTTAATGGCTCCGAATACAAAGTGTATATAAAGGGAGGACGTGAGGAAACCGACCTCATCGGTATGTATTGGTGTAAACTTACAGCCGAATTAGGCGCTGGAGAAATTTTACTTACCTCAATGGACAAAGATGGAACCAAAGAAGGATATGATGTTGATTTTTTAAAAAAGCTGACTTCTTCCGTAACTATTCCGGTTATTGCTTCCGGCGGAGCAGGCAATAAAGAAGATTTTCTTGAAGCATTTAATTATGCAAACGTCGATGCCTGCCTGGCTGCAAGCTTATTTCATTTTGATATTCTAAAAATCAAAGAACTTAAATTATATTTAAAAGAGAATGGCATTATTATTAGAATTTAAAATATCTGAAAGGAATTTCAATTGGAAAAGAATTTTATTGATAAATTGAATTTTGAAAAACTGAACGGATTGGTACCTGCAATTGTGGTGGATAATTCCAACAACCAGGTCCTAATGCTGGGATTTATGAATGAAGCTGCGCTTAAGAAAACGCTTGAGACAAATCTTGTTACGTTTTTCAGCAGAACACGAAACACATTATGGACGAAAGGCGTAACATCCGGGAATTATCTTAGACTTATAAATATTATAACCGATTGCGATAACGATGCTTTGCTTATTTATGCTAATCCGGACGGCAATACATGTCATACGGGGAACTATTCATGCTTCGGTGTACCTCAAACCGAATCTCTTAGTTTCTTACATGAACTTTTTGATGTTATTAAATGCAGGAAAAACGAACTTCCCGATAATTCTTATACTGCGAAGCTATTTAAATCCGGCGCTGATAGAATTATTCAAAAAGTAGGCGAAGAAGCTGTAGAAACATTAATTGCAGCAAAAAACCGGGATAAAACTGAAATAATTAACGAAGTATCTGATATGATTTATCATCTATTCGTTATGCTTGCAGAACAGGAAATTGAGTTCGGTGAGGTTGTTAATAATCTAAAGAAAAGAGTAAAATAAGGCTTATTAAAAGTAATTATTACCTGTTACAATTACGTCAAATTAGGTAATAGTTATACCTTAATGTCGTATATTTGTCCGAACTTGATAAATAATCTTATTATTTAACAGTTAACTCTTATTATAGAACATATTTTAGGACATTTTATAAACTAATTTTTGGTACGGGATTTGCTCTTTAAAAAGGTTGTAGTTTTAATTAATCGTCATTAAATGAATACAGGACAGAGTATATTAACAGTTTTGGCTATGGTTTTACTTTCGACATTAGTATTGAGAGTGAATAGTACACTTTTTAACAGCGGAAATGTCGTTACAAATTCTAAACTTGGTTTAACCGCAATATCTCTTGCACAATCAAGATTAGAGGAAATTAAAAGTAAAGCTTTTGACCAAAATACCGTTTCAAGTACCGTAAGCTCTACAAATAATCTTACAGCTGCATCAGCATTAGGACCTGAAACCGGTGAAACCTATCCCAATTTTAATGATGTTGATGACTACAATAGGTTTAAAACGACAGACACAGTTCAGATAAATCCGAATCTTCCAAGAAGCGGAAGTAACTTAGATTATTTTAATGATTCATGCTCAGTTGTATATGTATCTTCATCTTCTCCCGATATAACTTCGAGTACTCAAACCTGGAATAAAAAGATCACTGTTTTTATTAAACATCCACAAATGACAGACACAATCAAGGTTTCAACTGTTTTTAGTTACTTTGTATTTAGGTAATAATACTCTATGGGTTATACTACAATATTAGATATTATCGGTTCTGTAATCATGGGTGGAGTGCTGATGGTGACATTGCTAAATACAAGCACCAATGCAGTCCAAAATACTTATAATTATGGCGGAGATGTAAGCGTACAGCAAGGTTTGGCGCTATTAGTAAATACTATTGACTCTGATTTTAGAAAAATAGGTTATTCTTCAATCCAGACAATAGTTTTAAACCCAACTCAAATAATGATTTTAGCGGATACATCAAAAATAAAATTTTTATCGGATGTAAATAATAACGGAACAATAGATACTGTTTATTATTATTTAACAACGACCAGCGGGCAATCAAATAGCATTTTGTACAGAATGACTCATGACACTGTGTCTACTGCAGTGACATATCAATATCCAGGTGTGTCAAAATTCAAATTTGCATATTATGATTCATTGGGTCATGCGCTAAGCTGTCCGGTTTCGACTCCGTCTAAAATTGCAAAAATTAATATCTCATTAATAATGCAAAGCACTACTGCCTATAATGGCGCTTATGTTAGCACTTATTGGAACAGCACTAAACACATTGCAGTTAATGTAATGAATAGATAGGAATTAAAAAATGGGCGGAAGAGCAACATTACTTTTAGTTGTCGGTTTTAGTGTAATATTTCTTGTATTCGGACAAAATTTCGGAATAATATCAAATAATTCCGTGACAAATTATACCGCATATTATTCAAATAATGTAGCACATAATATAGCTGTAAGCGGAGCAAATCTTGCAGTTAATCAGATATTTTTAAGCCCCACATGGAATACAGGCTATAGCAATGTAAGTATGAACGGCGGAACAATGAGCGCTACCGTTGTCCTGACTAACCCAGTGACCAATGCACTTCGGGTAACGACAACAGGTACATACAACGGAGTTACATCCACCGTAGTAATTAATCTTCAACTAAGTTATTTTTCAAAATTTACATATTGCTCAAATAACGAAGAAGGTGTTTATTGGGCAACCGGCGATACTATTAATGGGCCTTTTCATACACAAGATTATCTTAATGTAGATGGTCATCCTGTTTTTAATCCCGGTTCTAATTTTGTCGGCACTTATAAAGGGATAAATGATTATAACAGCAGTTCCAGCCCAATTATTAATGGGACTTTGCGTGTAGGTGATAATTTGACAATCCCAAACACTGGCGTTGCCACATTAGAATCAAATGCCACCTCAGGAGGTTATACATTTACAGGGCATGATACGGTTTACCTGACTTTAGCCGGTGACAGCGTAAGATATAGATATGCTTATAACAGTTCATGGACTACAAAACTGACCTCTGCTTTTGCTCCGAACGGAACAATTGTAGCAGATAATGCTATCTTAAGGTTACAAGGTACTTTAACCGGACAATTGACTGTTGGGGCTTCCGGCAGCAGCAACGGAACTGTTTATATTGACGGCAATGTTACCTATAACAGCGATCCAAGGACATACCCAAGTTCTACAGACTTACTTGGTATTGTAGCCCAGAACAATGTTTATGTAACAGATAGTCCAAATACTGATAATGTAAAAATTGATGGCGCAATATATGCTCAATCGGGTGGATTTGGCGCTCAGGATTACACTACCAGGTCTCCTTCCGGCGCCGGATATATTTATTTATTAGGCGGGATAACACAAAACGGCAGATTAGCTGTAGCAACTCTTAATAGTAACGGAACAGTAAAAACAGGCTTTTCTAAAAGCTACACTTATGACAACAGGCTTTTGGTTCAAGTGCCTCCAAACTTTCCGAGTACGGGTTCTTATGAAGTGATTTCCTGGTTTGAATAGTTTTATTTTGTCTTCCATTTAAATATTTAACCATACTCTGCCGGGCTATTTCTCTTTTTAAAGTAATTTTCCATTTACTATTCATTTTACAATTTAGAATTACTACATTTAATAATTATCAAATTAAAGATTTTTTAAAATGAATGAATTTATAAAGAAAATTTATTTCGGAAACACTATTTCGGACTACATTGCTGCTCTAATGATTTTTGTAGTTTGTATTCTAATCATATCAATTTTAAGAAGGATTGTAACAAAGGCGCTCTTAAACCGGTCAAAGAAGGCAGGCACACAGGTAGATAGCATTTTTGTTAAATTAATGCAGCGATTAATAGTGCCTTTTCTTTATTACGGTGCATTTTATTATTCAATTAAATCCTTAATCTTACTCCCTAAAATCTCTCAATTTTTTGATATAATCTCTGCTGTAATAGTTACATTTATAGTAATCAGATTAATAATTTCAACTATTAATTACCTGCTAAATGCATATTTCCGAAAGCAGGAGAAGGGCACTGAAAAACATAAACAGATAAAAGGAATAACTACTATAATTTCAATTTTAATATGGGGATTAGGCATAGTATTTCTTTTAGATAATTTAGGATTTAAGATTTCTGCCGTTGTTACCGGGCTCGGAATTGGCGGCGTTGCTGTTGCACTTGCAGCCCAGGCAGTTTTAAAAGATTTCTTCAGTTACTTTGTTATATTTTTTGACCGCCCTTTCGAAATAGGCGATTATATTACCGTCGGTGATAATAGCGGTACGATAGAACAAATAGGAATTAAAACTACTAAACTTAGAGCTTTAAGCGGCGAACAAATTGTATTTGCTAACGCCGATCTAACGGATTCCAGGATTCATAATTTTAAGAGAATGCAAAAAAGAAGGATTGCATTTAAAATCTGTGTAATATACCAAACATCAAAACAGCAGCTTGAAGAAATTCCTATGGTTATCAAAAAGATTATTGAAGAGCAGCGAAATGTTACCTTTGATCGGGGGCATTTCTTTTCTATGGGAGACTCGGGATTAAATTTTGAATTTGTCTATTTCGTAAACAGTTCGGATTATTTGAAATATATGGATATACAGCAAGCTATTAACCTAAAGATATTTGATGAATTTAACAAAAAGGGGATTGAATTTGCCTATCCAAATCAGACAATGCCTGTTAAAAGGGAAAATAACATTGCATCGAATTAGAAATAGTTACTGTTTTTTTTTAACTGTGCCTCTGAGCATATAATCCTTTTCAAGGTAATAAATTGCTACCCGCTTCTTATTTTTTCTTTGAATAATTCATAAATACCTTCCTCTTTCGGTAATGCACCTTTTATTTGAACAATTGCGGCAGCAAATTCAGATGCAATTCTGTTAATTTTAGAAATGTTCCATTTATACAAATTCCCTATACATAAAACTGAAGCATAAGCATCACCAGCGCCGACAGTATCTACTACATTTTCAACATCAGCTTTATAACGATCGACCGTCCCATTTTTATATAAAATTGCACCTTTATCTCCAAGTGTAACACAGACTATTTCAATATTAAATCTTTTTGAAAGTAA
Source organism: uncultured Ignavibacteriaceae bacterium (assembly GCA_964618785.1). Taxonomy (GTDB): domain Bacteria; phylum Bacteroidota; class Ignavibacteria; order Ignavibacteriales; family Ignavibacteriaceae; genus FEN-1297. The sequence continues at coordinate 8,774 of CAZUCY010000054.1, forward strand.
CTCTGCAAGTTGCTCTTCATCATAATTTTGTTTAAGCAATAGATCATTAACTATCTTTAACTCATCATTATTAAGCTTGAGAATGTGTGCAGTATTAAGTGAAGAATTGATTATATCTATGTTAAAGAAATTTTGTCGGAAATTCAGATCACAAAAATACTTTATTTTTTTCCCAAACAACCTATTTATTGTGCCCCTTGAAATATCACTTCTCTGAATCAGTGTTCCAAAGTAGAGACAATCTGTTTTTTCTTCAATAAGATTTAGTATTTTATCGGAAGTCCGGATGAAGTCATATGCGCAATCGGGTTCAATTTCCCAATGGGGGATCTTATTTTTATCCAGGTTTGCATTTGCAACCCCCGTAGAATGATTTTTATCAATCGCAACATAATCAGACGAAATATTATTTGATTTCAGGAAATTTAGAATTTCTTTTCCAAAATTATCATCGCCAACCGAGCTGATAAAGTTCCCTAATCCGGCTAATTTATTGATATGATAAATAAAATTAAACGGAGCGCCTCCAAGAGTTCTTGTACCCGGATAAACGTCAAATAATATTTCGCCAAAAGCAGTTATTCTTTTCAAAGGTTCTTCTTTTAATTTATTATTCATGTTTTACAAAATTTTATATATAAATCACAATACAAATAAAATATGCGACCAAATCCCAAATGGATGTAATTACCCGACTGCCAATAGGCAGGTACTGTGCAGCATGGCTAAACAAAATATTAAATAATTAAATTGTTAAAAGCCTATTAAAAAAATTATTATTGTAAGACTTACAATACCGATCGTTATATCAGAAGCAATAAGCCTATAATTTCTTTTAAAGTTTCCCCACATCTTTGCAACAATAATCATAAGAACAGCTAAAATAATTGTTGTTATAATACAACCCCAAATATCAAATTTGTCTTTGTATATTGAAGCAAAGCTTATATCATTAAAGAATCTTCTGTATAAAAGCTGCAGGTGAAGCCAGTAAACAATAAGAGATTCCCTCCCTATATCCAAAACGAAAGAAGTTTTAGTCTGTCTTTTTTTAACATAAAACCAACATACTCCGAGCAGAAAGAGAATATATCCCAGGCGCTGTAAGAAAAAAAATGGGTTCGCTTTATGGTTGCAGGTAAAAATGTTTATAGCTGGTATAAGAAATATATGCCCTAAGATAGATAGAATAAGCCCTATAATAATTATTACAAATACACTATTCTTTTCTTTATTATTTTCTCTCGCTTCAAGATAATATTTGCAGCATATTGCACCGGCAAGTAAAAATCCAATCCAGGGAAAAATTGGAAAGAATGAACCATTCATAATATTAAAATAGTTTGCCAAAGGGATATTCATAAACACGGTAAAATCTGTCTGCCATATTATTGGAGAAAGAAGGACTGAGATTAAGAAAGAAACAATAATAATTACATTATAAATTTTTTCAGATTTAATTACAAGCTTTAAGAGGAGCAAGAAAAGAAGTCCAATTCCAATGCACTGAAGAATATCTACATTATAAAAACTAATAAGGGTTTCCCGGCTGTAAAAATGCATCAATCTTCGCAAAGAGAGGATAGGCAAATGAAGAGAGTAGCCGGCAAGAATTATTAGAAGTACTCTTCCCAGTTTTTTCCAAAACGAATAGTCGAACCTTCTAAATACATCTGTTTTCCCTTTTGTCGAAATAGCAAATGCGAATCCGGATATAAAAAGAAAAGATGGGGCAACCAACCCGTTAACAAAATTGATTACATTAAACCATAAAGTGGTTTTTAATACCGGCAGCAAAAGCACATTAACCACATGTACTTCAATCATTACAAGAAGCGCCCAACCTCGAAGAAGATCGACAAATAAAAATCTTTCCTTTTCTTTAGGCATAACCATAAATTCCTGTAAGCCATTTATAAGTTAAGAAATTAAATTAGTCAAGTGCTGTAAAATTGTGTGGACGAAAATAATTTAATTTTATTGTTTGTCAAAATAATTTGTTAATGTACCTCTATAAAAACATATAATTATCAGGTTAAAATTTTTTTTAGTTTCACAATACTTTAAAATATAAATAATAAATAAGAACATTAATGATAGTCAGCGGTGCTTTTACTTTGGAAAATTCCCAAAATGCTAAAGTTTTTCAACTATTTTTTTCGGCAAGAATTAAAACTACCGGCATACCTATTATTGCAACAGTATCATTCATTAGAAAGATTGAAAGTGTCCCCATACCAAAAATAATCAGCAATAAAAGCGAATCTGCATTTTTTGCACATTTAAAAAATTATATGCTGCATAGAAAAGATAACCGCTTTATTCTAATGCTTCGCCAACAATATACATTCCTAATAGAAAAAATATAATATCATAGTTTACGGATTTTACTGCATCCAGTGGAGATATTTAATGGGTAATTAAAACTGGAATAGCATTCCCATTCTTTATTTGCCAGATTTGCAACCTTATATTTCCAACCTGCCTTACTGCAATAAACTATAAAACTATTGCAAGAACTACAAAAGAAGCTGTTATCAGATTATCGCTTTAATAAAAATTCGCAGAATATTTTATTAGTTTTCTATTATTATAAATGAATTTTGCACTGAAAAATTTATCCTTTTTCAGCCAGTTCAGAAATATTGAATCTCCATCCCACAGATTTAGCTCTTTTATCTTTTTATTCGGGATCCACTCAAGGATGCCTTCGTTGGAGTCTATCAGCTTACCGGTAAATTCATGTGCTGTGAAAACAAAGACATACCAGTCTTCTTTTCCATCAAATAAAGGGAACGTAATGAATCCATGAAGTTTAGGAGATTTAATATTCAAACCTGATTCTTCTTTAATTTCTCTAATAACGCACTCTTCGGGGCTCTCATTTTCCTCAAACTTTCCACCCAATCCGTTCCATTTTCCATTATGGAAGTCATTTCGCTTTTTTATGCGGTAAATCATTAAAGTCGCTTTATTTTTCCTATCAATAACATAGCATAATGTGGCTAATTTCATAATTAATATTTCCTAATGATAAACAAATGCATTGACACTATTTAATTACTAAATTAAGTTTTATTAAGTGATGTTAATTTATTTTTTTTGAAATATAATTATAATTAATTTTGCTGTTTAATAAATTATAGAAATATTGATGGACAAATTTTAATTTTTTTGTAAAAAATTTTAATTTAACAATTCATTAGGAGAACGACTGTAATGAAAAAAGTAACGAATGTTCCTGAAGGAGAATTTATTAAATCAAATGAAGATTTAGGCGAAAGGTTGTTAAGGGAAAACAATCATGCTGCTAATGAAGAGCAGAAAAAAATTATTGAATTTAATCTAAGCAAACTACCAACAAAGGATGAAGAAGATGATTTTGATGACGAAGATGAGGATTGCGACGATGATGATATTAGCGAAGAGGAAGAGGAGTTGGAAGAAGACGATGAATTTGAAGAAGACGAGGATTTCTTAGAAGAAGAGCCACCTGAAGATGAAGCTTTTTACGAGGAGGACTTCGATTTTGAAGAAAAAGATGATGAAGATGATGAAGATTCGGATGATGAAGGTGATATTCCTTATAATTAGTAAGAGATTTAACGTTTAATTGTTCGTTGTTGAATCACGCGCCCAAATGTTTTCCAATTAGCAAAAAATTTTTTACATAATCGGTTACACCATCTTCTAAAGATGCTATTGGATGGATGTAACCGGCTTTTTTTATTTTATCTATTCTCGCCTCTGTAAAATATTGATATTTATCAACCAAGTACCCAGGGAGGTCAATATATTCGATCTTAATGGATTTATTTAATGCTTTAAAAATGGCAGTTACAAGATCATTCCATGTTCTTGCCTTCCCGGAACCAATATTATAAATGCCGTTCTTATTTTTTTTATTTAAGAAGAATAATGTCATATCTACAACATCTTTAATGTAGATAAAATCTCGTTTCTGTTCACCGTCTTTATAATTTGGGTTCCCTGACTTGAAAAGTTCTACCTTACCGGCGCTATTAATCTGTTCAAATGCCTTTTTAACAAGACTACACATATCACCTTTATGATATTCGTTTGGACCAAAAACATTAAAGTATTTCAGCCCGACAATTTTATCTATTATTCCCTGCTTAATTGCCCAAACATCAAATAATTTTTTGGAATAACCGTACATATTTAATGGTTTGAGAGATTGACATATATTTTCATCATCGCTAAATCCAAGCAACCCGTCTCCGTAAGTTGCTGCTGATGAAGCATAAATAAATCTTATATTATTCTTCACACAATATTTAGCAAGCTTTTTAGTATATTCATAATTATTGTTGATAAGATAGTCGGCATTTTTTTCCGTTGTCGAAGAGTTAGCCCCCATATGAATTATAGCTTCTATTCCGAGCTTAACACCGGATTCTATCTGATTTAGAAATTCATCTTTATTAATGAAATCCTGATAATTCAAAGCAACAAGATTCTTCCATTTTTCATCATGTCCAAGTTCATCTACTATCATAATATCATCTTTGCCTTGATTATTTATGCGCCAGGCTATTGCACTTCCTATAAAACCAGCGCCTCCTGTAATTACTATCATACTCGTACCTTATTGCTTCTTAAATAATCTTTTTAATAGAACTCAATTTAATTATATTTGTAAACCTTTACAAAAATGCGGCAAATTTTATTAAAATGCATTAAAATGAAAAAGACTTATGTTTACTAAATTTTATTTGTATAAACAAAATTTTTTTAATATTTAATTTTTGAATAATGTCAATCTCAATAGATGCTCTAAAAAGAATATTATCGAGAAAAATCATGCTTTTGGACGGCCCGCGCGGGACTATGATTCAGAAACTGCGCTTAAGCGAAGAAGATTTTCGCGGCAATCTTTTAAATAATCATCCGCATGATTTAAAAGGAAATTATGACATCCTTTGTCTAACTCAACCCGAAATAGTAAAAGATATTCACTGTGCATATATGGATGCAGGGGCGGAAATAATAGGTACAAATACTTTTAATGGAAATTCATTTTCGCAGGCAGATTATCAAACCGAACATCTTGTATACAAAATAAATCATAAAGCCGCTGTAATAGCAAGAGAATGCGTTGATGATTACAACAAAAGGGATTCTTCAATTCAAAGATTTGTTGCGGGTGCAATGGGACCTACTAACAAATCTTTATCTATCTCACCTTTAGTGACTGATCCCGGCTTCAGGGCGGCTACATTTGATCAAATGCGCGAGTCTTATAAAGAACAAGCGCAGGGATTAGTTGATGGTGGTGTAGATATTTTACTTGTCGAAACTGTTTTCGATACGCTAAATGCAAAAGCAGCTTTGTTTGCAATCATGGAATTATGTCAAAAAATGAAAAGACAAATTCCTATAATGGTTTCCGGAACAATAATCGATTTGAGCGGAAGAACTTTGTCCGGTCAGACAACTGAAGCATTCTGGATATCAATTTCTCATACTAAAAATTTGTTAAGCATCGGCTTAAATTGTGCTTTGGGCGCTGAACAGATGCGTCCCTATATTCAGGAATTATCAGAAATATCAAATGTTTTTACAAGCTTATATCCGAATGCCGGTTTGCCTAATGAATTTGGCGGTTATGATGAAACTCCGGAAGCAATGTCTAAAGTTTTAGATGATTTTGCAAAAGGAGGATTTGTAAACATAATTGGCGGATGCTGCGGAACTACACCGGAACATATAAGGCAATTTGCCGAAGTAGCAAAAAGGTATCCACCAAGAAAAATCCCTTCGATAAAATCTTACTTACGACTAAGCGGGCTTGAATCATTAACTATCCGGCCGGAGACTAATTTTGTAAATATCGGTGAGCGGACAAATATAACAGGTTCTAAGAAATTTGAAAAACTCATTCTTTCCGGTAATTATGAAGAAGCTCTTTCAGTTGCACGCAACCAGGTTGAGGGCGGCGCTCAAATTCTTGATATAAATATGGATGAGGGCATGCTTGATTCCGAAGCAGCAATGACAAAATATTTAAATTTACTGTCTGCAGAACCGGACATCGCAAAACTTCCTATTATGGTCGACTCGTCAAAATGGTCTGTAATCGAAGCCGGGTTAAAATGTCTTCAGGGAAAAAGTATTGTTAACTCGATTAGCTTGAAGGAAGGGGAAAAAGCATTTAAAGAGAGAGCGCACAAAATTCTTTTATATGGTTCCGCTATAATTGTAATGGCTTTTGATGAAAAAGGGCAGGGAGATACGCTGCAAAGAAAAGTTGATATATGCAATCGTGCTTATAAGATTCTGACCGATGAAGTGGGTTTTCCACCTCAAGATATAATTTTCGATCCAAATATTTTAACAGTTGCTACTGGAATTGAAGAACATAATAACTATGCGGTGGATTATATAAATACCGTAAAATGGATCAAACAAAATCTTCTGCATGCAAAAGTAAGCGGAGGCGTAAGCAATCTTTCCTTTTCTTTCAGAGGTAATAATCTTGTCCGTGAAGCAATGCATTCAGCATTCCTTTATCATGCAATACAGGCAGGAATGGATATGGGAATTGTCAACGCCGGTCAGCTTGACGTATATGAAGAAATTCCAAAGGATTTGTTAACACTGATTGAAGATGTCATTCTGAATAGACGAAATGATGCCACCGAAAGACTTGTCGAGTTTGCAGAAACGGTTAAGCAAAAAGAAAAAGTTGAGGAGATAAAGGATGAATGGCGTAATCGGACTGTCCAGGAAAGATTGAAGCATGCATTGATAAAAGGAATTGTTGAATATATTGAGGCGGATACCGAAGAAGCCAGAAAAATTTTTCAAAAGCCTCTCGAAGTTATCGAAGGTCCCTTGATGGACGGATTAAAAGTTGTGGGCGATCTATTCGGCGCAGGGAAAATGTTTTTACCGCAGGTCGTAAAAAGCGCAAGGGTTATGAAAAAAGCAGTAGCTTATTTAATTCCATATATCGAAGAAGAAAAAGCTGCAGCTAAAGATTTCAGGGAGGCAGGTAAAATTTTGCTTGCAACAGTTAAGGGAGATGTTCACGACATTGGTAAAAATATAGTAGCTGTTGTACTTGGCTGTAATAATTACAATGTTATTGATCTGGGAGTAATGGTAAATACAGAAAAAATTCTACAGACAGCAATAGATGAAAAGGTAGATGTAATCGGCGTCAGTGGATTGATTACTCCCTCTCTTGATGAAATGGTTCACATTGCAAAAGAAATGGAAAGAAAAGGATTAAAGTTACCTCTGTTAATCGGCGGCGCAACTACTTCCAGAGTGCATACTGCAGTTAAAATAGCGCCAAATTATTCCGGCATAACAGTTCACGTGCTTGATGCTTCGCGAAGCGTCCCGGTTGTGAGCAACTTATTAAATAATGATACAAAGGTTAAAAGTAGTTTTGAATATTTAATTAAAAAAGAATATAAGAAAATAAGAGAAGATCATCTTAAAAAGAAAGATGCCAAAAATTATTTACCGATTGAAATTGCAAGAGATAATAAATTCAGAAGCGACTGGAAAAAGTTAAATATTAAGAAACCGGCAAGACTGGGCGTTACGGTTTTTAGAGACTTCCCCCTTGTAAATCTGAATAAATACATAGACTGGACTCCTTTCTTTCAAACCTGGGAATTAAAAGGTAAATTTCCGACAATTTTTGAAAATGAAAAACTCGGTGGTGAAGCTAAAAAACTTTACAATGACGCTAACAAATTATTGGATGAAATTATCGCCGGAAAACTTCTTACAGCTAACGGCGTAATTGGATTATTTCCAGCAAATTCCACCGGTGATGATATTGAAATCTATCCCGATGAGGCACGGAAAGGCGTAGCCCAAATTTTGCATACTATAAGATCACAAACTCAAAAATCAAATGGTTTGCCAAATCTTGCTCTCTCGGATTTTATTGCTCCAAAAGAAAGTAAAACGGAAGATTATATTGGAGCATTTGCCGTTACTGCTGGAATCGGAATTGAAAAGCTAATTAACAAATTTGAAAACGACCATGATGATTATAACAGTATAATGGTGAAGTCAATTGCAGATAGGTTAGCCGAGGCATTTTCTGAATATTTGCATGAGCGTGTTAGAAGAGAATATTGGGGATATTCTAAAGATGAACTTTTATCAGGCGATGATTTGATAAAGGAAAAGTATACCGGGATACGTCCTGCTCCGGGCTATCCTGCTCAACCCGATCACACTGAAAAATTAGTTATCTTTAGCCTGCTGGATGTTGAGAAAAATGCTCTTATAACTTTAACTGAAAATCTTGCTATGTATCCTGCTGCATCTGTATGCGGATTATATTTTGCGCACCCTGAAGCAAAATATTTTAATGTCGGTAAAATTGGAAAAGATCAAGCTCTAGATTACCACAAACGAAAAGGAATGAGTTACGAAGAAGTAAAGAGATGGCTAAGTCCAATACTAAATTACGACGATGATGAATGATTTAACATCAATTCTTTAGCCCCGCAGTTTATCCAAAAGATCGTTCAATTGAATGATCTCTTCTTTTTTCAAAGTAGCTAACCTGGCATCTAATTCATCATCATATTTATCAAGCTGACTAAGAAGTTCCAGTCCTTTGGCGGTAATACATACATCAACATTTCGTCTATCGTTAGAGCATATGTTTCTATCGACAAAACCTTTTAGCCTCAGTTTTTCCACAATCCGGGAAGCATCGGACATCTTATCGAGCATCCTTTCTTTAATCAGCTTAATTGTCGACGGCTTGGGATACTGCCCTCTTAATATTCTTAAAATATTATACTGCTGTAAAGTTATCCCGTACGGCTTGAAATGCATTACCTGGAAATCAACCAGCCAATTGTAAGAAAAAATTATATTGACCGTTGCCTTATGATAGTCATTTCTAAAATGCTTCTGCAAAATTTCATTTTCAAGCTTCATTTGATAAATCATTATTTATTTATTAAACCTGTTAAAAGAAAAATCAATTGATACTCATCGGCACTTCGACAATTATAAAACTTGCATCGGACGAAGCAGTAAAGGTAAATTCATCGGTCTCATATATTCCCACAGCATCCCGCTTTCCTAATTCAACATTTTTAAATTTAATGTTTCCGTCCAAAACAAACAAATAAGCACCGTTGCCATTATATAGGATTTTATAGCTCTGTTTGTTAACTGCATCAAGACATCCGATAGAAACCGCCGCATTTTGATGAATATATAAAGTAGAATCTGAATTACTTCCGGTTACTAAAGTTTCTATGCGATTTTTCAAGTTATTGAAATCGAAGCTTTTTTGGCTGTATCTTGGCTCAATATCTCGTTCTTTAGGAATAATCCACAATTGCAAGAATTTTCCTTTTTCAACTTTAGATGGGTTAAATTCTGAGTGAGTGATACCTGTACCGGCAGACATTACCTGCACTTCGCCGAGCATTATTACAGATCCGGTTCCCATACTATCTTTATGTTCCAAAGCTCCTTCAAGCGGTATTGAAATTATTTCCATATTGTTATGTGGGTGAGTACCAAATCCTTCTCCCGCTTCAATGATATCATCATTTAAAACACGGAGCAAACCAAAACCCATTTTTTCCGGATTATAATATTCACCAAAACTAAAACTATGACGGCTGTGAAGCCAGCCAAATTCTGCTATTCCGCGTTCATTAGCTTTATGTATAACATATTTCATAGATACACCTTTTTTAGATTTAGGTCCTGTTCAACATTATTATAAGGTTTACCGAATTTCTCTTTAAAAGCAATTTCGTCCAAATTTTTTCTTGTTCTAACAGCTTTTTCTCTTATTCTCAAAGACTCCGGCAGTATTTCCGGATTTCCTTTATATCCAGCAGCGATTACACTTACAGGCTCATAGCCCTCGGGAATAGAGAAAACCTCCCGTGCTTTTTCTACATTAAACCCTCCCATTTGTCTGACAAATAAATCTATAGCTGTTGCTTGAAATGTCAGATGCGCAACCGCATTTCCTAAATCATACAAGGCATGCCTATTTAATTGCCCTGCCGAATCATAATTCAGTTTTGCAATTGTCAAAATTAATACCGCCGCATTCTTTGCCCATATTCGATTGCTTTCATTCAATATACCCAATAGGTTATTAAAATTTGAAATATCCTCTTTAGATGCGATAATAAACCTCCACGGCTGTCCGTTCATTGAAGATGGTGACCATCTTGCTGCCTCTAACAAATTGAGAATTTTTTCACGCTCAATAATATTATCTGCAAATACTCTTGGGCTATATCTTTTTTTCAATAATTCATTTATCATATTCTTTTTCGTAGTTAAATTAAAATTTAATAATTTTCAGAACTACTTGACTACTTCAACATCACAAATTATATTAATAGTCTTTCCAACAACAGCGCTGCCTGTTTCTATCAATGCATTCCATTTAAGGTCGTAATCAAACCTGTTTATGCTTCCCAAAACTTTGAAGCCGGCTCTTGTTTTACCCCAGGGATCTGTTATCGTTCCGCCATAGATTACTTTAAGCTCAATCGGTTTTGTTATATCTCTAATTGTTAAGTTACCGTACAACTTGAGTTCTTCATCATCTATTTTTTCAATTTTTTCCCCTTTAAATTTAATTTGGGAAAATTTATCTGCTTCAAAAAAATCAGGGCTCTTCAAGTGATTATCACGATCAGCAATACCCGTATCAATGCTATAGACATCTATTGTTACTTCAATTTCACTATCTGAAAAATCATTGCCTGCGGTCAGTCTAAGATCAAAATTATTAAAGTGTCCTGTAACCTCCGAAATAATTAAGTGTCGTGCTGTAAATTGGACTTTGCTATGTGCCGGGTCTAAAGTCCATAATTCTTTATTCCTTATTTTTTCAGTAAAGTTTGTTTGAACTGGCATAATGAATCTCCTTAATGTTTAGTTATATTATTTACAAATGAAATATATGTTATAACATATATTGTTACAACATTAATTTTGATTATTTTTTTATTTATGATATAAATCACACAGAAAAGTAAGAGCGCGGGATTTTAGTAAAATTATTATATTAATTGCAGTAAACGGGCTATGATTTTAGCCTCCAATAATAAGTTTTTTATCTTTTTTCGGCAGATTTTCCACGACTAAATTATATGAATCATCAATCCAATTGAAAATTAATTTATCTGGAATAAAATTCTCGAGCGAAACTGTATTCCAATGAAGTTTATTCATGTGATAGCCGGGCATAACGGCTTCAAATTGTTCTCTTAGTTCAACTGCTTTTTCAGGATCGCATTTTATATTTATACTTGTCGGGGAAATTATGTTTGCAAGTAAAAATATTTTCCCCGCAACTTTGTAAACAGGAGTATCCTCATCAAATGGAAGACATTCCGATACACCTTTTTTCTTCAAGCAATAATTCCTGACTGTTTCTAAATCCATAATCTTTCACTTCGAAGATATTCAGTCGGCTGCTAAATAAGCAGATGAGTTAGGTACTAATAACGATATTTATTATTATTTACTTTTATCAATCCACCTGGCAGCATCTTTGGCAAAGTAAGTTAAAAACATATCGGCGCCGGCACGTTTTATTGCAATTAAAGATTCTACCATTACTCTTTCTTCATCAATCCAGCCGTTTTGAGCCGCAGCTTTAATCATTGCATATTCGCCGCTAACCTGGTATGCACATGTAGGCATTCCGAATTTATCTTTCACTCTTCTGATAATATCAAGATAAGGGCCAGCCGGTTTCACCATTACAATATCAGCGCCTTCTTCTATATCTGTTTCAACTTCCCTTAAAGCTTCATTGCCGTTTGCAATATCCATCTGGTGGGAGCGTCTGTCGCCAAAAGCAGGAGCAGACTCTGCTGCATCTCTGAATGGACCGTAATAACTGGAAGAAAATTTGGCTGCGTAACTTATAATTGGAATTTTTGTAAATCCTTTTTCATCCAAACCTTTTCTTATCGCGCCAATTCTTCCATCCATCATATCCGAGGGTGCAATTATGTCAGCCCCTGCTTCTGCATGCGAAAGCGATTCCTTTACAAGTAATTCAACCGTTTCATCGTTCAATACTTCTTCTCCGTTCAAAACTCCGCAATGACCATGTGAAGTATATTCGCATAAACAAACATCGGTAATTATAAGAAGATTTTTTATCTCCGCCTTAATTGCTCTTATGGCTTTCTGCACTATTCCGTTAGGAGAATAAGCTTCGGAACCTACCTCATCTTTATGTTCAGGTATTCCGAATAATATTACGGCAGAAATTCCCAGAGATTCAACTTCCCTGCATTCCTTAACTAATTCATCGACAGATAATTGAAAGATACCCGGCATTGATTTAATCGGCTTTCTGATTCTATTCCCAGGTATAACAAACAGTGGATAAATAAAATCATTTTTAGAAAGTTCCGTCTCCCTAACTAAATCCCGTAAAAGAGGATTATAACGAAGCCGCCTTAATCTTTTAATTGGATAATTTGCCATTTTATTCTCCTTCTCACTGTACTATATAACCAATATGAAAATTTCATTTCATAATAAAAATATATAGTTACAGAGACTTTATTTTTTTTAATATACTTTCCGAATTCTTAATACAGTCACCTACGGAGATTCCTCCCCGATAGTTGCCGCCGAATATTAAACCAGGATTCTTTTTTTCAAACTCATCAAAATATATTTCATGTTCTATATAACCAATATTATACTGCGGTATAGATTTGGGCCAATAACGGTAAGTTATGAAGACAGGTTCTCCTGAAATATTCATTATTGACTCAAACTCACTTCTTACTTTTTTAAATAATATTTCTTTCTCGATATTTCCAATTTCCGGATTCCTTGCACCGCCAATAAATAATGTAAAGGCAGCTTCATCAGCTCCCGAACGATTAGGAAATAAAACCGAGCTCCAAATTGCACCCAGAAAAGATTTTTTTTCTTTTGAGGGAATAAGAAATCCGAATCCATCCAATGGTTGCCCAATTGTTGTTTTTTTATAAACCAACAGCAAAACAGCTACCGGCGGATAATAAATCTGATCAAAATGTTTCGCCAAATTATCATCCATAAAACAAAATAAATCTTTTGCAGTATAAGCCGGAACGGTGGATAATAATACATCACAACTTATATTATTAGCAGTATCTGAACATTTATAAGTAACTCTATAACCTGAATTCTCCTTTACTACGGAAACCACATCAGCCGATTTTATCACCCGATTGCCCAAACTTTCAGCTATAGCTTTAGGAAATGTCTGCATGCCGTTTATAAAAGAAAACATTTTTGCAGTATTCTTTGATTTTTCTGCTCTGCTTTTCCTTTCTCTTAAACTCTTAATAGTACCAACTATTAAACCACCATACTTTTCTTCAA
>CAZUCY010000055.1:0-21688 GCA_964618785.1 uncultured Ignavibacteriaceae bacterium
TAATGATAAAATTTACAAGCTTTTCATTGCCGAAAACGATACTATGATTGATGTTATAGATTCCTTTTATGAAGCTAACGGTTCTGATTGCAAATCAACCAATGTAATGAGAGGCTTAATTGCCGCTGTATATGCAAATTATATGCACGCCGGCGATAAACTTCTTGCCGCACAATTTCTAAGAAGATATTATCAGTGTAATACTTTGGAAGACTTTAAAAAAACCTTAAACAGTTTGCTATAGATTATCATTTTATCAATATGAAGTGAGTAATATGGAAAAAATAAAAATCGGAATTATTGGAACCGGACATCTCGGAAAGTTTCATATAAAAATGCTTAAACAAATAGATAATTGTGAAATTGTCGGAGTATTTGACGTTAATCCTGAAGCTGCTAAAACTGCAAGCGATGAGTTTAACGTGAAAATGTTTGATTCACTTGATGAATTATTGAATGCAATAGAAGCGGTATCAATCGCCGCTATTACCGGCGCGCATTATGAACTTGCAAAAAAATGCCTCCTTAAAGGTCTGCATGTTTTTTTGGAAAAACCAATTACAGCAGGAATTCCCCAGGCGGAAGAAATTGTTAAGATTGCCGCCGATAAAAAATTAAAGTTGCAGGTCGGGCATATTGAAAGATTTAACCCTGCATTAATATCGCTTGAAAAATATATTATTAAGCCGATGTTTGTGCAAACAGACAGACTTGCGCAGTTCAGTACGCGCGGTACCGATGTTGCCGTTGTTCTTGATTTAATGATACACGATATAGATATTATTTTAAGCCTTATTAAGAGCGACGTTAAAGATATTCAGGCAAGCGGAGTTGCCGTGGTGTCAAATAATATAGATATTGCCAATGCAAGAATTGAATTTGAAAATGGTGCGGTTGCCAATGTTACTTCAAGCCGCATTTCACAAAAAAGGATGAGAAAAATGCGCATTTTTCAGAGAGATAACTATATTGCGCTCGATTTTATTACAGGAACCTCGGAAGTTTACCGTCTTATTCCTGTTGAAGAAAAGATTAATTCCGATTACATCTCATTTGGCGAGATTGGAATCGGCGATTTGAAAAAACAGGTCGTCTATGAACAACCGGAAATAAAAGAAATAAATGCGTTGAAGTATGAACTTCAATTATTTATTAATGCGGTTCTAGAAGATGAGAAGCCACTCGTTTCCGGTGAAGACGGCTTACGTGCTTTAAGAGTTGCTGAAATGATTTTAGATAAAATAAAGGAATCTCAAAAAGTTATTAATTTATGAATAAATATTTATATATATTATTGGTTTTCGCTTTCACAGATATTAGCTGCATTGTTTACCAAACAGCCGCTAATGCTGCAAGACTTAAGTTCAAATTAGATAAAGTAGACAATTATTCGGTTAGCGGTGTTTCAATGGATGGTAAAACCGGCATAAAGGATTTTACTCCGCTGGAGATGTTGAGAATTGCAGGCAATTTCAGAAAAAAAACATTCCCCGTTTCTTTTATTATTAATGTCCTTGCAAGAAATCCCAATGATAGCACGGGAGGTTACCCCAAAACGGATATGACTCTAAAATCACTTCCTTTTAAATTATATGTTGATGATAGAGAAACCATTGACGGGAATATCAACAATCCGGTTTTCGTACCCGGTACAGGTGATTCCGTTAACATACCAATAAGAATAGATATAGATTTATATAAATTTTTTAGCGATAAAGACTATAAAGGGTTAATTAATCTAGCTTTTGCAATTGCCGGAAGCCGCGGGTATTCGTCTACAATTAAGCTTTATGTGCATCCGACCGTAACGACGCCGTTAGGCGATATAACATACCCCGGCGAATTAAAGATCGCAAGCAAAGAGTTTACAAATTAAGCCCAAGCCGCTATTTTATAACGAAGCATTCGCAGCAGCCTGATGTAAGCCAGAACTATTGGTAAAAGCGAGGAAATAGCTCAATAATTATCAAAATACAACGGTATTTATATATTAAATTAGAGGAGTAAAGTATGAAACCGGAAACAAAAATCGCACTTGTCAGAGAACTGGGGAAAATTAAAGATTTTCCAGATAAAGAAAGCGAATAAGAGAGCTATTTTTTTTAGTATTTGCTATTAATTCGGTCAAAAAAAATTCTTATTTTGACTGTTGACGTGTGTAGAAGATGCTCGCAATACACATGGAACTATAGGGATAGAATAAACTAATATTAATTGTCTGTAAAGGGATGATCAATAACCGGGAAAGTTGAATATGCAATCTTTTTATGAAGAATGGTTTAAAGTTCATACATACGATGCCGACTTCAAAAATCAATTGAAGATAAATTCTATTTTTAATATGATGCAAGATATAGCATCCAGGCATGCCGAAGAACTTGGCGTCGGTTGGAAAGATTTGCAAAGTTCAGGACTTTTCTGGGCTTTATCCTGGGTTAAAATAGAATTTTCAGATTATCCGAAATTTGAAGATTCTATAAAAATAAAGACCTGGCCTAAAGGCAAATATAGATTGTTTGCACTTAGGGATTTCATTATGTCCGACGATAAGAATAATATATTTTGCCGCGCTGCAACTGCCTGGCTGCTTGTAAATGTAAAATCCAAAAGAGTAAATGACTTGAAAAATCTTCCTAAAAATATACCATACTTATCAGGCGAACATGCCTTAACCGATCTACCGGAAAAAATAACGCTGGAAAACAGGAAAGAAAATATTTTTAAAAAACATGTTGTTTATACAGATATAGATTTAAATTTGCACGTCAACAACGAAAAGTATATTGAATTTATATTAAATTGTTATAGTTTGGAGTATCATAGTGAGAATAATATTAAATCACTCCAGGTATCATTTTTATCCGAGACAAAATGCGGCGATAACCTTGAAATTGATGTAAATAAAATTTCACCTGAAAATGAAACTCATTTTGTTGAGGCGCTTAACCTTAATAATAATAATAAACAGGTTTTCAATGCGATTGTTGAGTGGAAAAAAATTGCGTTGTAGTTAGCGCCTTTTGCTTTAGCAGTTATTTATTCACCTTACGCAGAATTTTATTTTTAAATAACTACGCCATTTTGCCAAAGGTCGTGGTTATTTATATTTGTGTAACATGAGCTATTTATTTTAACGTGCAAAAATATTAAAATTTCAAGGGTTTTTACTGTTTTTTTGAAAGAAATTTAAAGGTATAGTTCTGGTTCCAGTATTTTTTTGCTTTTTTATTTATCATATCAAAAATACTCGTATTTTTGTAAAATAGTTTAATAAATTGAGGATTAAAATGGGCTTTAGTTTACTCCCAAAAGAGTATGAGTTTTTTAACATGTTCGATAAGCTATCTGCTTACGCTATAAGCGCTTCAAAATTTATGCAGGAAATTGTTGAACAGGGATGCATTCGGGAAGATGATATTATAAAAATTAAAGAACTGGAACTTACAGCCGATAAAGTTACCTACGAGATATTTGAAAAATTAAACAAGACTTTTATTACTCCACTCGACAGGGAAGATATTCACTCCTTAGCTCATGAATTAGACAGCGTTATAGATATGATACTGAAGCTTTCCAACCTGATGAAAATTTATAATGTGAATGGCATAGATAAAAGGTTTATTGAAGTTCTTAAACTTGTAGATAGCGCAGTTTATTCAATTTCAGTAGCTATAAAGGGCTTGCGCAATAACAAGAGTTTTACATCCGTAAAAGAGCATTATATTGAAGTTGACAGACTTGAAAGTCTGGGCGATCAGCTTAGAAATGAAGCAATCGCCGAATTGTTCAGCGGAAATTATGATGCTGTTTATATTATGAAATGGAAAGATATTTTTCAGACTGCCGAAAAATTATTGGATCAATGTGACGATGTAGCTAAAGTAATTGAAACAATAATAGTAAAACAGGCATAGCTGTGACTTTAGCAGTAATTCTTCTTGTGCTTCTTGCATTAACTTTTGATTTCTTAAATGGTTTTCATGATGCGGCTAACTCTGTAGCCACAGTTGTTTCCACAAGAGTGCTTTCACCGCGGTTAGCTGTATTATGGGCGGCTTTTTTTAATTTTATCGCTTTCTTGGTTTTCGGTACACATGTTGCCGGTACAATTGAAAAGGGAATTATTAATATAAATATTTTAGATGCAAATATAATTTTTGCTGCTTTAACAGGAGCATGCCTGTGGAATCTTCTGACTTGGTATTTAGGTCTACCGACAAGTTCTTCTCATGCGCTTATCGGCGGTTTGATGGGCGCTGCTTTAGTTAAAGCCGGTCCATCTTCTCTTATTTATTCAGGTATTTTAAAAACAATCTTATTTATTTTTATTTCACCTTTTCTAGGATTATTCCTTGGTGTTGTAATAGGTGTTTTAGTTTACCGGGGTTTCCGCAGAAAAGCTCCCCAGCAGGTTGATTATTTTTTCAGGAAAGGACAATTAATTTCTGCTTCTTTTTACAGCCTTGGGCACGGTGGAAATGATGCTCAAAAAACTATGGGCATTATTGCGGGACTCTTATTCAGCACTCATTTGCTTAACAGTTATCGTATTCCGTTATGGGTTGTTTTGTCCTGTCACGCTGCTATGGCTTGCGGAACAATGTTCGGGGGGTGGAAAATTGTTAAAACAATGGGTCAGAGGGTTGCCAAACTTAAGCCTGTGGACGGCTTTTGCGCAGAAACCGCCGCCGCTATAACTTTATTTTTATCAACAGCGCTGGGAATACCTGTAAGTACCACACATACAATCACGGGGGCTATTACCGGAGTCGGCTCAATTAAACGGCTTACAGCAGTGCGATGGGGCGTTGCGGGCAGGATAGTTTGGGCGTGGATTTTCACAATCCCCATTTCCGGAGCTATTTCTGCTGCGGCATTCTATATTGCATCAATTATCTGAATGTTTTAAAAATTATTTCACCGGAATTTATTATCTTTCATTAAATTTATTCATCTTAAAAATTAATGGTCGAAAAACCTTACCCTTTAAATATTTCCGGTTTTTAAGTTGTCTAACAAAGAGATTATATACTAATTAAAAAAGGAGACTAACGTGAAAGGAAAAGGTGTTATTTTAAATGCACTACTTTTATTCCTACTGTTCATTGTAATTACTTTTGCCGGATGCGGAGATAAGGAAGTAAGCAGCAAATGGCGCACTCAAAATATTACAATTGATGGAAATGACAGTGACTGGAGCGGTTCGCTTGTGTTTTATGAAGATATTAATTCTCTTATAGGGGTTCAGAATGATAATAATTATCTGTACCTCTGTTTAGTAACCACCGACCAGCAGCTTGAAAGAAAAATCTTGATGACCGGGCTTACCATTTGGTTTGATAATGAAGACAAGGGTGATAAAAAATTTGGTATCCGGTTCCCTGTTAGAATGAAAAATATGAATAATGGAGCTTTTCTGCCCGGTGAGGATCAAACTGAAGGAAGAAGGCGTGATCCTGATGATGGGCGGGAAGGTATGAGCGGCAACAGCCGGCAGGCGGGTTCTCTTGAACACGGGAAAACGGGAGATATATTTTTAAAAAATCAAACCGAAATTGAAGTTATCGATGCTCACGATGAAGCTACAAGATTTCCTATCTCTGAATTAAAGGGTATCGAGCTTAAGATGACCGTGAAAGATTATAGAATGGTATATGAATTTAAAATACCGATTGCAATGAAAAACTCATATAGCTTTGCTGTCGGGGCAGTTAATGGCAGCACTATTAGTGTCGGCTTAGAGACAGGATTTGCGGAAGCAAAAAAGAATAAAGATGTGATAGACCGGGCTTCCGGCGAAGGCGGCGCTGAACCTACATCGGGTGAAGGTATGGGCAATGGAAATGATTATGGCGGCGAAAGCGGCGGAATGCGCAGCGGCAGAGGACGTGGTCACGGTGGACAAGGAACGGGTTTTAATAGTTCTTCAGTTCAACCGGTAAAGTTTTGGGCTGATGTTAAATTGAACAGCGGAAGTAATTGATTTTTTTAACTGCCGTAGAGGCTGATTAAAATGCAGATCGACAAGCCTGCCTGCACCTGCCGGCAAGCTTGTCAGGTTGACCCTTAATATTGCTCAATATTAATTTAAATTAAAATATTCATGATACTGCAGCATTCTAAAATTAAATTTTAATCGACCTATGCTTGTCAATTGATAAATTTTTTATTTCTAAAATCCTTCCAAAATATTAAATTCCCATACCTTATTTGTTCCCGGATGATTGAATGGGTGCACATAATCCACCTCTCCTACTGCGTACCCGAAAAGATTAATTCTTAGTCCGACTCCGGTACTGCTTACTGGCGCTCTATCGCCTCCAGGCAGGAATGAGGGTTTTTCATCATTGTACCAGGCAACACCGGTATCATAAAATCCGGCAAACTCAACCGGGAAATAGCCGTAAAATCCCGGTCCTATACCGAAAACGCCTAAAAGCGGAAAGCGCAGTTCAAGATTTCCTACTAAAATTTTGCTGCCTTCTAAATTAGTATAGGATTCATCAGAATATGAATTTAAGTCGTAACCCCGTACAAGACCGGGATAGCCAAGAAATTCAGGTACTAAACGGTCATCTTCCGCACTTTTGCCGTAACGACCATAAGAAAGAATTCGTGCCGCAATTGTAAATGGTCTTACAGGCATGAGGTATAAACGATAATCAGCCAAAATATCAGTCCAGGCTAAATTGCCGTAATTTGGCGATACTTCAAGACGATAGCGGGAACCCAGAAGAGGCCCGGTAGCGCCGTAATAACTATTATCAAATACATAAGCTATGCTGGAAGTAGCTAAATTAAGAGCACCTACGGAAGGTAATTTCTGGGTTTGATTTTCAATTAATGATCCGTCGTTTAAGGAATATGCCTGTGTTGTAACTTCAGTACTAAAACTAATATTCATATACCCAAGAGTGAATTCAACTCTGGAAACTTCACTTATGGGATAAGAAAGAATTCCTGCTACCTCTCTATCGGTTTCCTGATAAATATATTCCTGCTGAACATAAGCAGGCTGTCCATTTACCGAATCATATCCTGCCGCATAATAGGTATAAAAGTATGGATTTTGCTGAATAACTCCACCCCAGTTCAATCTGCTTGCAGTATTCATATAGCCAACTAACCCGGCAATATATGTAATTTGGCTGCTTGCTGAAACCTGCAGGGCAGTAGCAAGGTTTTGATTCCCGAGTAAATCGCTCCAAAACAAAGCAACTCCGCCCCCGACAAATGTACCAAATGGGTCTGCTCCGGCGCCGACATAAGGCTGACCAACCCCCACTAATTTAAGTGAAGGAATATATTCATTTATTAAATATGCAGCAGTATCGGCGGGAAGTCCTTTTATAGGGTTAGCTAAATTATTTACAAAAAAATTATTAATTTGTTTCGGCGGGGGTAAAAGCGCCGGATCTCCGGTAGCAAAATCAGGCTGTATGCCGGTGCCTTTTAGAATATCCAAAGAATCAATAGAATAAATAACATACTTATTATTTTGGAAAACGCTATAAACCATTGTGTTTGAATCAGCAGATACCGACATTGCAGGGCTTATTGCAGTTATTCCGCTTACTCCGCCGAATAAATTTGTTATCTGGTAGATTTTCCCTCCGGATAAATTTTTTCTATAAATATTATCTATACCGTTATGATCCGAAATAAAATAAACATCATTACCATCATGCGACCACTGCGGATTAATATTTTTACCGTCTTCAAATCCATTTAATTCTTTTATTTCTCCAGTCTCAAAATTCATTAAAGCAATATGATAATTGCCTAAATCCATATCGGATAGTTTAGTTGTAAATCTGTCTGTTACAAAGGCAATGTATTTGCCGTCCGGCGACCAAGCAGGTTGAAGTTCTGCATAAGCGTCATCTGTCAAAGCACGTGAAGTCCCGTTGTCTAAATCATAGACAAAAAGATTTGTTAATCCGCCCGCTAAAGCCGAAAAGACAATATACCTTCCATCGGGCGACCATGCGGGATTAAATATTTCCGCCAGTTTAGGAAAGCGAATTACCTGCTTTACACTTGCATCATTAACATCTAAAATAGTAAGTACCGGTCTGCCGTCTTCCACAGCGGCAAAAACAAATTTGTTACCATCGGGACTCCATGCGCCGGAAGAACTTATGAACTCTAAGTTTTGAAGATGTGTATTAAATTCAGTCTTGAAAATATTCCTTTCTATTTTCCCGGTTTTTGCATCTGCTAAGAACAGATCGATCGAAAAAAGATCTTTGGATGAAAAAAATATTAAATGCTTGCCATCGGGGCTTAATGAGGGGGAAATATTTAAATCCCCGCCGTTTTTTTTGTCGGATATTAATTCATCTCCATATTTATCCGGCGAAGAGGTTATTTTTGCAAGAGAATCATACTCAGCATGAAGCGCAGCATGCCATTGTTTGGAAAGAGAATCGGGCGTAATATTAAAAACTTCTATGAAAGCATCTTTAACGCTTTGCTTAATTGCTAATTGTCTTAGTAGTTCTTCAATCTTATCATTGCCGTACTTGCCGCCGATAAAAGCAAGCAGCGCTTGCCCGTAGCGGTACGGGAAAAACCTTGAACTTGAAAGGTCCGATATATCCGGCAGCTCTTTTTGTGATGCCTCACGCATCCACATTGCTGTATTAGGATCTTTTTGTCCGATGGATAAATATTCAGCCATTCCTTCAACAAACCAAAGGGGCATTTGTGCAGCAGCTGGTAAGCCGCCCTTTTTTAAATTATGCTTGCTTGTTATATCAAATTGAAATGCATGTACAAGTTCATGTCCTATTACGTGATCGGTTTCTGCAAGCGGTCCGGCAAAAGGAAGAACTATCCTTCTTTCTAATGGCTCGGTAAACCCGCCTGTACCCTGCCCTATCATTTCCTGCGAAACATTTGTTTCAATAAACTGGGGGAAGCCGTCATATAAAATTAACGCCTGCGGACCGTCTAATGTATCACCCAGTAATTCAGAATGACGCGTATACCAGCGTTCAGCCATTACAGCGGCATATTTTATTGCGCCTTCTTCTTCATTATAATAGTAAATATCGAAGTGCTTTGTATGAAGTATTTTGAAGTTAAACTCATCATATATTACTTTGTTACGTCCGAAATACTGGGCAGACAGCTTGAATGGCATGAGTAACGTAATAAGAATTGTTATTATTAAAAACAAGTGCGTATTTTTATAAATTATCTTCATCGATTTTTATATTTTGGGAATAATTAATTTGATATATCAAGTCCTCATTATTTATCAAAATAATTCTATTAATTAAACATAAATTAATTATTTATTAAACGGAATAAGTTTTATTTTAGAAATAAATGATTTATCATTATAATAATCAAGCTAATTTGCATGCAGTATTTTAAAAATCGGATTTTTACAAAAATGTTTTAAAATTAATTATTGTGATAAATTTCTAATTTAATAACTCATCATACGCAAAATTTTTTTAAATAACTGTGAAATTTTAGTTAATAAGTTTAGTGACTCTGTAACTGAAAATACTATAATTCAATGGAAGTAAATTCACCGATATTTATGGTTAAAATATGTATGTTATTCTTTAAATTTAAAATGTAAAATTCTATCCATTTTTTATATTGTATTTTATTATAATAAATAATCCCGAATAATTATCTGAAAGAAAATGAATATGGAAAAATTAAAAGAATCACTTAAGAATCTTCATAATGAGTTGAAACATTCAAAAAATATCGATGATGAATCGATAAAGGTTTTGCACGAATTGATTGCCGATATCCAAAATATTCTTGAAAAAAATGAAAAATTGCCCGATACGGGAACAGCTAAGCTGTTAGCTTCTCTAAAAGAAACAGCCGGAAAATTTGAGATTTCTCATCCAAAGCTGACAAACGATATTAATATTGTTATTTCTTCTCTTACTAATATTGGTGTGTAAATTTCCGGTATCGTCAACCTTATTTATCTTTACTATGTTGTAACATATTGAATCAGCAATTGATGTTTTACTAAAAAATAAGAAAATAAAAAGTAATGAAAAAAACAACATCTTCGACAAGAAAATACCGGCTTGATATGAATGATAAAATTTTGAATTCAGGTTTTAAGGATTTTAATAAATTTTTTGCGATTGATAATAAAGCATATATTGAAGGAGTTCTTCCCGCAAAAACTAAAGAATTAATGGGACTGGTTGCTTCGATGGTGTTAAGGTGCAACGATTGCATTTTCTATCATATTGACAGGTCTATACAGGAGGGCGCTTCCAAAGAAGAGCTAATGGAAAGTTTTAATATTGCACTGATAGTCGGTGGATCAATTGTAATTCCCCATTTAAGATATGCCTTTGAAATTATGGATGAGATTTTTAATGAGAAAAATAATATTCGCCACTAAAAACCCGGGCAAAATAAGAGAAGTAAATGAAATATTTAAAAATAGCCGTATAAAACTCGTTCCTTTATTTGAATTGACTAATGTACCCGAAATTATTGAGGACGGCATTACTTTTGATGAAAATGCAAAGATAAAAGCTGAAATAATTTTTAATACATACGGCATACCGACAATGGGTGACGATTCAGGATTAGTAGTTGAGCAGTTGGATGGAAGACCGGGAGTATTTTCAGCAAGATATGCAGGTGATTCCGCCTCTGATGAAGAAAATAATGAAAAACTTTTATATGAGCTGAATGAATTTTCTGAGCCTCATAATGCAAAGTTTGTTTGTTCTGCCGCATATTTTGACGGGAGTACATTTTTAACTGCTTGCGGTGAGGTAAAAGGCAGGATTATTAAAATGCCGAGAGGAAAAAACGGCTTTGGGTATGATCCTTTGTTTTTACCCCAAGGATATACGTTAACATCAGGCGAACTGAGCCTGTACGAGAAAAATAAAATTAGTCACAGAGCCATAGCTTTTAAAAAATTAAAAAAACAAATAATCTAATTCCGGGGAAATTAGTAATATAAAATAGTTCATTTGTCTGCTATTATTACCTGAACAATTCCTAAACTCAAGGCGTACTTTTCTATCTTTTGAAAGCCGGAGTTTTTTAATAATTCCGGTATATTGATTTTCTCATCAAATTCTTCCACGGAGCGTGGAAGATATCTATAGGCTGCTTTGTCTCCTGAAATAATTTCCCCTGCTAAAGGAAGAATATTGTTAAAATAAAACTTGTAAATGGCTTTGAAAAATGAATTGGAAGGCATCCTGAATTCCAATATTGTTGCTCTGCCGCCTTTTTTTAATACCCTGTAAAAAGAATTAAATCCTTCCTGTATATCATAAAAGTTCCTAACGCCGAAACCAACAATAATATTTGTAAACGACTCTTCTTTAAATGGCATTTGTTCAGCTACTAATTGCACATTATGCCCGACAATCCATGGACTTTTTTGGTTAAACAATTTGAGCATATTGTAAGAAAAGTCAGCGCCGAAAATGTATTTTACTTTTATTTTTTTTGCTGCAAGGGCAAAATCTCCCGTTCCGCAAGCTACATCCAGAAGAATAGAGCTTTCAGTGACTGATGTTAAAGCCAAAGCTTTTTTGCGCCAGTAATAATCCGTTCCGAAGCTTAAAAGATGATTTAGTAAATCATATTTTGAAGCAATGGATTCGAAAATGTTTCTTACCTGTTTTTTTTTATCTTCCATGAAATGAAGCTTTTAATATTTGTGGTAATCGAATTCTTCTTCACCCTGAATCTTTCTCCACCAATTGAAAATATATTTTCCCGACCACATTGAAAAAATCATAAAAATCAATCCACCGATAAGGTCAATTACATAATGGTACCAAAGGTAAACTGTTGCAAAAATTAATAATGTTCCTACAGGGATGAAAAAAAACCTCGTCCTGCTTTTTAATTTGATTGATAGATACATTACAATAAGAGTAATCATTGTATGTCCGCTGGGAAAAGCATCTTTTTGTACAACGCCGGCGGGGTTAATAGTTCCTTTTGGAATGGATTCGCCTATATCGATTAACTTGCGCAAATAAGGCGTTAAAAATACGCCGGGAAGTTGTTTACTGAGCATAGAAAAATCATGCAGAGTAAACCTGGGACCTATAGCAGGCAGAGTGAAATAGCCTAAATATGAAAGATAGAAGCCATAAATAATTGAAAATACCGCAAAATCCAGGGCAGCGTATCTTCTTTTTCTCAACAGAGCAATGCCGAGAATTATCGGCAGTAAATAAAACATACTATAAACTACCTGAAGCAATTCCGTTAATAATGGAAAAGAATATTGCAGAAGGAATTTTGCCGGATCAGTGCCGAACATCCACCTGTCGATTTCAATGAAAAGCCAGTCATAATCCTGCTGCCTTATAGGAGCAATTAAATAATATAATTCTTTAAAAGTAAATAATATTAATGGAGCTATATACCAATAATGTGTTGCCCGCCAAAATCTGTTATTATATTTAAATTCAAAGTAGGCGTTTAATAGAGTAAAAGAGATAATTCCCAAATCAAGGAGGGTCCATAGCAGCCAAAGCTCAACATTCCTTTGATAAAATATGTTGATGAACATAAGGAAAAGATAAAACAAAACAACTATAAGATCGTACGCTTTTAGCTTTATTAAGAAAGTTTTTATTATTTGCATCTCTTATTATTATTATTAGTTATTGAGATATCTTTAAATCCAATTTTTGTTTATGCAATTTACCTTCTGCAAATTCAGTCAGTTTAATAAAATCATCTATTTCTAATTGTTCGGCACGAAGGTTTAAGTCAATTTTAGCATCCGAGAAATTTACATCAGCAAATATACTATTACTAAGGGAATTTTTTAAAACTTTTCTTCTATTGCCGAATGCAGCTTTAACTATTTTAATAAAAAGTTTTTTTTCTTCACCAGTTAAACAATTATCCTTAAATTGGAAATGAATAACCGCCGATTCAACTTTGGGTTTAGGGTGAAAAACATTTGGTGAGACTTTAAAACATATTTTCACGTCCGTGAAGTACTGAAGCAGAACAGCAAGGATTCCATAATCCTTAGTGCCTTTCTTTGCAGTAATTCGTTTAGCAACTTCAAGCTGTACCATTAAAACAGCGTCACTGACCAATTGGTTTGAGCTAATTAATTTAAATATTATAGGAGAAGTTATATTGTATGGAATATTGCCTGCAATACGCAGCTTTTTCCCTTTTTTATTATATAAATCTTCCAGGTTAATGTCCAAAAAATCAGAGTGAATTAAAGATATTGAAGGAAATTTTTGTGAAAGTTCAGCTATTACGCGGGAATCTATTTCTATCGCGGTAAATTCGGGTATCCTCTCTAATATTTTCTCAGTCAGTGAGCCAAGTCCCGGCCCGATTTCTATAAAATTTTCACCGGGCAAGGGGGAAATTTCATTGACAATTTTCTTTAAAATGTTTTTATCGGTTAAATAATTCTGCCCGAATCTTTTTAACGGTTTTATTTTTTGCATTTATAAATTTATTTAATATTACTTCCAAATATAATTAAATTGTATTTTGTTCATTATTTTATAACCAGTAAATTACAATAGTATATTAAAATTAGTTTGCATTTCAATAAATTTTACCTGTTTATCTAAAATCAAATATCGGAGGAGTTCTGGAAAATAACTATATAATCAGCATAGATACCGGCGGTACCAAGACCCTTGCGGCAGTCATTAACTCCGACGAGGGAATAATTGCCAGGATTAAAAGATCTGCCGAAATAGGTGGAAATTCAAACGGATATGTAAATAGTATAGCCGCAATTGTTAAGGATCTGATCGAAAAAACCAAGCTGAAAAGAAAAAATATAAAGGCGGTATGCATCGGCATCCCTGGTGCACTTAACCCTTATACCGGTATAGTAAGCCTGGCGCCTAACCTTGGTTTAAAAAATTTTAACATAAAAGAGAAACTTCGGAAAAAAATTACTATCCCTGTAATAATTGAGAATGATGTTAATTTGGGTGCGCTTGGCGCTTTTAAGTTCGGGAAAGCGAAAAAATCAAAAAATATGCTGGCGGTTTTTATTGGAACAGGCATCGGCGGCGGAATAATAATTGACGGGAAAATTTACAGAGGCTCTAATTATTCTGCCGGGGAAATCGGTCATGTTATTATTGATAAAAACGGACCCGTATGCGGCTGTGGAAACAAGGGGTGTTTTGAAACTTTTGCAAGCAGAAGCGCTATTGCAAAAAATATTGTTGCGGATTTGAAAACTAAGAAAAAGAGTATACTTAAAAAAATAATTTTGCCAAATAAGCCCATAAAGAGCCGGATGCTTGCCGCCGCTGTAAAATCAAATGACAGGCTTGTAATTAAACATATTTCCAAAGCCTGCGATACAATAGGATTTGTTCTTGCAAATTCAGCGAACCTTATGAACTTTGATATGATTGTTCTTGGCGGAGGATTAATTGAAGCTCTGGATTATTTTATGCTCCCGAAAGTTAAAGATTCATTTAAAAAGTATGCGCTTAAAGACGCTTCAAAAAATCTTAAAATAATTGCCAATGATCTCGGGGATGATGTCGCTTTATACGGCGGAATTGCTCTTGCTGAAGAATTCCTGGAGATAAAAATTTAAATAAGATATAAGATCAGTTATCAAATTGTTTCTCTATTTCAATTAGTTCTTCGGAAAGTTTTTCCCACAATGAAATACTTTCCTCTAATTCATTTTTTGATGAGTTGAATTCCAAAGTTAGGTCTCTTGCCTTCGCCGGGTTGCTGTATACTTCCGGAGCGGCTAAATTTTGTTCCAACTCCGTTACTTTTTTTTCAAGTTTTTCAATTTTATTTTCCATATCTGCAACCTCTTTTATTAAATCTTTTGTCGCTTTGTATTTCTTTTGACGAAGTTCGGCTTCAATTCTTTTCTTATCTTTTTTAGATACAGACTCTGAATTTTCGGTTTGTATTTTTTCATCACATTGCTTCTGTTGAAATTGTTCTTCTCTTTTGGACAGATAATATTCTATACCGCCGGTGAAAAATTTAATTTCTCCTTTCCTTATTTCAACTACTTTATTAACTAATGGAGCTAAAAAATCAACGTCATGGGAGACTAATATCAGAGAGCCCTGGAACTCCTGCAAAGCCTGCCTGAGTATTTGTTTAGAAGAAATATCCAAATGGTTTGTCGGCTCATCAAGAATAATTAAATTCGCCCTGGTAAGGAGAATTTTTGCAAGAGCCACTCTGCTTTTTTCACCCCCGGAAAGGACGCCGATTTTTTTAAATACATTATCTCCCGAAAAAAGGAAAGAGCCAAGCAGCGCTCTTAACTGTCCAGTAGTCTGATTTTCTGAGACAGATTCTACCGTTTCTAAAATATTAAGTTCAGGATTAAGGTTGTCTGCTACATCTTGAGCATAATAAGAAACAATAGTATTGTACCCAATAATTCTTTCACCTTTATTAAAATCGACCGCACCGGAAATAATTTTTACCAGGGTCGATTTTCCTGCGCCGTTTGGTCCTACGAATGCAATTTTGTCCCCCCTGATAACCTGGAAATTCAAATCGTTAAATATTTCTTTTTGACCGTAGGATTTATATATTGATTTCAATTCGAAGCTTATTATACCGCTGGGCGGCGGGTTAGGGAACCTGATAAAAATTTCATCTTTAGATTCCGGCTGTTCAATTAGGGAAATTTTTTCTAATTGTTTTATTCTGCTCTGAACTTGTTTAGCTTTTGTCGCTTTATATCTGAATCTTTCTATAAACTTTTCTGTTTCTTTAATCTTTTTCTGCTGTACAATATATTGCTCAATTACCTGTTTGTCTCTTTCAACTTTAAACTGAATATATGCGTCATAATCCCCGCTAAATGTATTAAACTTGCTAAGATATATTTCGAGAGTTTTCATTGTAACGGCATTAATAAAGCGCTTATCATGTGAGACTATAATCATAGCGCCCTTATAATTTTTCAGGAAACCAATCAGCCATTCGAGTGAGTCAATATCTAAATGGTTTGTAGGTTCGTCCATTAAAAGCAGATCATTTTGTGAAATAAGTATTTTGGCAAGTGCAATTCTCATTTGCCACCCGCCGGAAAATTCATCAGTCATTCTTTCAAAATCTTCTTCTTCGAATCCAAGTCCCGACAAAATTTTTTCTACTCTTGCTGAAGAGCCGTAAGAATCCAGGTCTTCCAACCTGTGATGCACTTCGCCAAGCTGATTAATTAAATCTTCATGTTTTTCATCAACAAGATCATTCCCGGATAATTCATCGGTTATTTCTTTCTCCTTTTCCTGAAGTTTCATAATATCGGTTAGAGCGGATTTTGCTTCTTCAAGTAATGTTTTGCCCGCATGAATAACATTTTCCTGCGGTAGATATCCTATGCTTATATTCTTTTGCTTTACTATTTTTCCCGATTCAGGTTGTAAAGAACCTATTATTATTTTTAAGAGGGATGACTTTCCCGTTCCGTTTGCGCCGACAAGTGATATCCTATCACCGGAATTAATTTTATAATTTACATCCTGAAAAAGATACTTGCCGTTGAATTGAAGGGAAATGTTGGAGAGATCAATCATTGACGGTAAAATTTCCTATTCTTAACTGTCTAAAAAGCTTTATACAAAAACATAAAATCATTGACGAAGTACGGCAATTTTCCCGGTAATTACATTGTTGTTTTGATCATAAGCAACTACAATATATACACCGGAACCGACCAGTTTACCGTTGGAATCAGTTCCGTCCCAGAAAGCAACGCGCCCGCCCGGCGATGAAAATTCTTTAACCAATTTTCCGTAAATGGTTATTATCTTAACATTGGAATTACTTACCAAGCCGTCTATTGTCAACTGGTTGCTGCCGCTTTTTAATACAAAAGGACTGGGGTAAATAAATAATTTGGCAAAACTAACTTTAGGTTCTATTGCAGCTGTATTGAAAGAAGTAAGTCCCTGATTTGTACCCACATAAACAGTGCCTTTGTTCTTATCAATCGCAAGACTGATGATATTATTATTTAATAACGGGCTGTTTTGCGTATTATATGAAGCGAGCAACTGGGAACCATCAGAATTGATAAGCAATAAACCAAGATTAGTTCCTACCCATTTTTGATTTATCGGGTCAACAGCAAAACAGTTTACTGTATATTCTCCTAACGTATACACACTTGTTATACCTAAATTAGGAGTCGAACCATAAAGGACACTTTGAGTGTTGGATATAACGTTAGCGCCCAGGCTGGTCCCTACCCATATATCGCCAATTGCATCCATGACTACTGAATTAATAGTACCTGAAGTTAATCCATTGGAAGTTGTCAATAAACCATATGTTTCATTACTTAGATTGGAATAAGAGCCGTTTTCATTAAAATATAATAATCCTGCAATATATGAGTTTACCGTACTAAACCATTTGGTATCATATTGATCAACAACCAGATTAAAATATGGATATTCAAATTGAGTTCCCGTAGGAGGTATATAATAATGATACCATGTAGTATCAGCAATCAAATTTAGATTTTTTAGATCAATTCCTCCATAATTTAAAACCCACAAATTACTTTTTGAATCAACACCAAAACCGGTGATAACTAAAAAATTTGGATTTTTTTGTATTCCCGTCATCCCGGTACTGCTTGCTGTATAAGTTGTTATGCTGTCATTCCGGATACGAATATATCCGTTTCCCCAGTTCCCGAAATAAACTGAATTATC
Source organism: uncultured Ignavibacteriaceae bacterium (assembly GCA_964618785.1). Classification (GTDB taxonomy): domain Bacteria; phylum Bacteroidota; class Ignavibacteria; order Ignavibacteriales; family Ignavibacteriaceae; genus FEN-1297. The sequence goes on from CAZUCY010000055.1 coordinate 17,697, forward strand.
CGGTGCGGCATATACAACATGAAAAGCATTCGTAATAAGACCGTGTGTATTAGATGTGTTATAATTAGTCCATGATTTCCCATCGTATTTATAAAAACCTTTGCCTGTTACATCGGTTCCACTAGCACACCAAAGCACGCTATTATTATCGACAGCAAGTGAGTTGAACAAATTAGAGGCAGGTCCGTTTGGGTAAATTGTCCCATTGTTTAATGTACTAAAAACTTTTATTATTCCATTTGAATCGGCAGCTAAGAGTCCAAGTGAATTTGAATAAAATAACTTTAATCCGTTAGTGTTCAAAGAAAAAGATTTCACAATTGAATTATTAGCATAAACACTTATCAAACTATCGGATAAAATGTAGAGAGAATCATTGTTCACTAAAAGATCATATACGTTGGTAATTATTTGCGGTTGAAACGGCATCCAGTTGGCACCATTAAAAATTGCCAATCCATGAGCTGTTCCCGCAATTAGAGAACCTTTATAAAATGCAATCTTATAAACATTTGAAGACGGTAAGCCATTTGTAGAATCGAACACATTCCATGATTCCGGCGCCGACAAATTTGTTGCACCCGGTATTTGAACTGCTAAACCGTTTACAGTACACGCGTATAGCAAGTTGCTTTTTAAAGTGCTGTTTACCTGGATACTTGAAGAAAAACTTCCGAATTTAAAAAAGGTATCAATAAATAAAAGACTATTTGCATTGATTAATGATATACCATAGCTGGTAGACACAAATATAGTATCTCCCGAAGACTTTAATTCGGTTATTTGTTTAACACTATAACTGGAGTTATAAATATCCAGAATAGAATTAATCGAATTATCTGCCGGGTTGTACACATCTATAACGCCTTCCAAACTTCCAAACCAAATTTTTCCATAGCTGTCTACTGTTATAGCAGTCAGGTTAATTCCCTGCAAACCGTCGGTTCTATGAAGGGTTTTGAAACTATTGTTCGAAGGAGTATATGAAAAAGCGCCGCCGCTTGTAGCTGCCCAAATATTATTATTCACAGACGCTAATGCCTGCACTGTCTGCATATTGGTATAATTTATCCAATTTGAGGCTTGTTGTGCGTTAGAAAAAATTGAGAGAAGAAACACGAACAGGATACCGAGCTGATTTTTCATTTTTTTCCTATAGTTTTATAATATTCTCCTATTTGAAAATGCAGAAAGTACATTATTTGTCTTCTCCAAATTTTAATAGAATAAAAATTTAATTTTATATATAATAAACGCACATTTCAAATTTAATATTTTCCTTAATATTAAAAAGTGTAAAATGCAGTATGATGAGCGGGGGAAATTAAATTTTAGTAACAAGATTAGCCATTTCTATAGCCGTAAGAGCGGCATCCCATCCTTTATTCCCTAATTTTTTTCCGGAATATTCAAGATTTGACTCCACTTTTTCCGCTGAACGTTCCAATGCCTGTTCTATATTATTGGTAGTCAAAACACCAAATGCAATCGGGATATTATATTTTAAAGAGACATTAGCAATGCCACTGCTTACGGCATTGGAAACGTATTCAAAGTGGGGTGTTTCGCCTCTTATAACTGCTCCTAAGCATATAATAGCATTATATTTTTTAAGTTCGGCTAATTTAGCCGCTGCCAGTGATATCTCAAATGCTCCGGGTACTTTTATTACATCAATATTTTTATCCGGGCATCCGGCAATTTTCAAACACCCTAAAGCTCCCGTTAAAAGTTTTTGACCAATAAGTTCATTAAATCTGCTTAATACAATAGCAAATTTGTAATTTTCACAGGAAAAATTTCCTTCAATTATTTTCATTTTAACATACCAGTAATAATAGATTGGAATAAAAATTAAGCGGTATTTCTAAGTAACCTTTGCCTCATGGCTTCTAAAATATGGCTTGAAGTATAGTATTTTCCTAAGTTATCATCATCTCCTCTTTTACCGCCATGAAAATCCGATCCGCCTGATTCAAGCAAGAAATACTCATTTACAATCCCCCGGTAAAATTTTACCTGCTGTGCAGAGTGAGAGGGATGAATAACTTCAATACCATCTACTCCCGTATCTATTAATTCTTTTAATAAAACTTCAGGCATAAATCCAGGGTGAGCAATAAAGCTTAAACCTCCTGCATCGCTGATGATTTTACATGCACTTTGCGGGGATAGATGTATTTTCTTTTCAAAAGCCGGACATCCGTTGCCAATATATTTATTAAAAGCTTCAAAGTACGATGAAGTAAGCCCTTCCTCTACCATAGTTTGTGCTATATGAGGTCTGCCGACTGCGGAATTTTTGGTTCTTTTAAGGACATCTTCTATTGAAATGTTAAATCCCAAAACTTTAAGCTTATCTATTATCCTAATTGCCCGCTTTAATCTTTCTTGCCTAAAAAAGGTCAAATATCGCTCAAGCTCATCATTGTTCGGTTCAAAAAAGTAAGCTAAAATATGAATTTCTCTATCTTTTAAATCAGAACTAATTTCCAGACCGGCAATTACCTCAACACCCACTTTTTTCCCCGCTTCAATGCCCTCAGATATGCCCTTCACATTATCATGATCGGAAATCCCGATAATATCTATACCGGCGTTTTTAGCTTTAATAACTAATTCTTCCGGCGTATAATAACCATCGGAATAAGAAGTATGTGTATGTAAATCTACTCTCACGCTCATTTGATCTGGATAAGAAATAGTTCGTGTTTCAACTGAACATTTCTTTAAATTTTTCATAATTAATTATTCTAAGCTTAGAGCCTTCAAGTTCAACCATCCCCTTTTTTGCAAATGAATGTAATGTGCGTGAGATTGTTTCTCTTGAGGTACCTGCCATATTTGCAAGATCATGCTGGTAAGGTAATTTTTCAATTTCAACTGTACCTTGCTTTATTTTACCAATGTCGTCTGCAAGCTGAAGAATGACAGTTGCCACTTTTCCTTCGGCATCTTTTAAAGATAAGGATTTTATTTTCATATCAGCAGCCCGTAATCTTGACGTTAGCTCCTGTAGTAACGCTATAGCAATTTCAGGATGACTTTGAATCAGTTCTAAAAATTCACTTCTTTGTATTATAAAAAGTTCCGAATCTTCCATTGCTGTAACATTTGCTGAACGGGACTGACCGTCTAAGATAGCCATTTCGCCAAAAAAATCGGATTCACCGAGAATTGTCAAAATCACTTCTTTACCATCATCACTAACCCTGGAAACCTTAACCTTTCCATTTACTATAACAAAAAGTGCGGAGCCCGTTTCATGTTCAAACAAAACAACGGAATCCTTAATAAAGCTTTTACGAATGCCCAATTTTGATATCTGGTTTAGAGTTGAATCGTCCAGTTCTGAAAAAATAGGTACATATTTAAGAAAATCATTACTTTCTTCCATTTTATTCCCTCTTAAATTTTAGTTTACTTTGAAATATAATTTGGATGTGATTGAAAGTCAACTTTATTGAATTGCTTGTTTTAAAAAGTATTAAAATAAATTATCATTAATCCGGGATAATATTTCATTTCTAATTTGACCTTTTTCTTTTTCGAAATTTAAAAAGGAGAGGTATGATAAAATTAAAAAACATTGCTTTTCTTGGCTTATGTGTCTATTTTTAATATCTTATTTTTATAAATAAATTCTGGAGATAAAGCAGCATGGCTATGATGGCCAAGATGAGGAGTTTAGCGCCGGCTTTTATAATCGGAGTCGGTGTGATTTTTGTCCTTTTTATGGTTATTTCCGATTCCAATATAATGGAAGTTTTTGGACTGAGAACAAACAACGTTGGGTCAATAAACGGTGTGAAAATTTCTTATCAGGATTTTAACAAAGCGATGGAAACGGAAAGAGAAAATCAGAAACAACAAAATGGCAAAGATGTTTCAGATGAAGAAAACGATCAATTTCGCGACCAGGTTTGGGATGCTCTTGTAAGCCAAACAATAATTAAACAACAAATTAAAAAGTTAGGTATTACCGTTTCCGA
>CAZUCY010000056.1:0-21464 GCA_964618785.1 uncultured Ignavibacteriaceae bacterium
CGTTTTCAAAAATATTTGAAACAAATAATATGAGAGAGGAATATAATGCTGTGCTGTACCACCCGCCCATTTGAGAAAAGGTTTTGCTGTAGTTAAAATTATTTTGTCCATTTAATATTGTATATTTAAATATAATCATTTCATAACTTGTACTAAAGTACTTTTTATCCATATCCAACTGCTAATCCAAAGTCAAAAAAATATTCCAAATACAATAAAAGCTTTTTAAAGTCATTATTATTTCGTTTAAGAATTGTAATTGTTTATCCGGTTACTAATTTATTTTAGCTGGGATATTCCTGCCTTTTCATCCATATCCGTGCTCTAAGTCTTTACGGTTGTACGCCCTAATAAAGCGTTGGAATACGAAAAAGCTCAAAAGGAAATGAATGAATTCATTATAAAAAACAATTTGCCCGTCTGCCTGCAATCGCAGAGGAAGCATAGCCGTTAGGTTAATACATTTTCGATTCAGCGGGAGAACACAGAATAAACTTCGGGAAGATATAAAAATTATTTTACGGACTCACTATTTATTCTGTTTTTTAAGAATTACAATACTTTCTTTTGTCATAGTTGAAGCCTTTTCACCAATAACATTCGTAGCACTTACTTTACTTGGCATTCTTTTATTGATTATATTTCTAAACAAAATACTCTTTAATTCAAGCCCATAGGTTTCTGCTAATTCTGCAACAATTATATCCGTATGGAGTTTAATATCTTTTACAATTCTTGAACCGGTAATTAAAATAAAATATTTATTCACCTTTAAATAATAAGCTGCATTTTTTATAGTTGTATCTAAATCTTTATAAAACGAAATGACATCTTTAAATCTATCAGATAACTTTTTATAGTCGTCATTATTATCCTTTAATTTTTCTAATCGATTTAAAAATACTTCCTTAACTGATTTTAATGTCATGGATTTATCCATTACTTCCTCATCAAGGCTTATACCGTTTGTACGCCCTCCTAATAATTCGTTATCTATATATGCAACATCTTTAATTAATTCTTCACCTAAGTTTAAACATTGCGAGGATAGACGGGAAAATTGACCATAAGCTACGGTAGTTTGCGAATCCCCGTATGGGGGCGAAGTAAAAATAAGATCCACGGAACCTTTATCTATTTCTTGAAGAATTCGGGAGTCGCCATTAATAATTTTAATAGAAATGTTTTTCTCTTTAACAGCTTTTTGGTACTCAACTAAACCCAATAAATTTTTATAAAATATTTTATGAAAATAGTCAAATAATTTTTCATACGACCATTCATTTTTCAGCTTATCTATATCGCGATGCATTTTAAATCCGGAATGCCGGCATACTGAAACTTCCCTCAAAATCTCGCTAAGTGAAATTTTAATAAAATCTTTAATATCCTCATCGGCAATTTTATTAATTGAGTAAATGAGCTTTGAAATGCTCTCTTTTGAAATTTGATTATACCAAAAATCAACATTTTTAAAATTTAACAATTTGAAGCCGTCAGCATTACTGAAGTAAGAATCAAGCAGTATTTCATATTCCTTTAACAGGACTTCCAGATTAAGAGATGTAGTCTTAACTTTTGAAATAAGTAAAGCAAGAGGATTTAATTCTATCCCTATAGAATTTCTATTTAAAAGGCTTGCTTCAACTAATAAAGTTCCTGAACCGGAGAAAATATCTAATATAGTGTCTTCCGGTTTAGAAAACTTTTCAATTAATTTCCGTGTCAATTGAGGGATAAACATTGCAGGATACCGATGAATTTTGTGAGTATATAAATCAGTTTTTATATTCCTAAAATCCCAATTTGTCAGCCAATCGACTAGAGAAACATCTCCATTCTCATAAAATGAAATTGAATTAGCTTTATCATTCGCTATACAGTTCAATATGTCATTTAAATAAAATATTTTATCCATAATTGTAAAATCTTACCTATAGGGAAATATATTCCCCCAATACTTTACCTAATTTACTAATTAAAAATATAAGAAATTAAAATGATATCCAATTTTGAAAAATCAGTCGCTTTCTTAATAATGAATAAAAGGCGCGATTTGGGTTTAACCCAAGAACAACTTGATACTGCAATGGGATTCAAAGGCTCCTTCATTGGGAAAGTTGAATCATACGTTAAAAGCGTTAATCTCGATCATATTAATAAATTAGCGATAATATTTAATTGTTCACCTAAAGAACTAATACCGGAAAAATATATTAAACAGGATTGAAAAAAAAATATATATACTCATAGTAATAGAAGTCTTTGTGCTTTTAAAAAGAAAGTTACTAAAAAATTTATATAGAATTAAAAAACTATAATTTGATAATATTTGGAGCAAAAATGGATAATGATAATGTTCGCAAGATGATAGAAGCCTTTGAAATTATCAAGGGGAAGGGCTTTATTCCTTCACACCGTGCCGGGAATACCGGCATTGGCAAAACACTTGAAGATGCAATGGGCATAATCGAAAATAATATTGATGCGCCTGATCTGCATGACTTTGAAATTAAAAGCCATCGTGAATTAGCAAAATCAAGAGTAACTCTATTTACAAAACGCCCGACTATGCCTAAAAATGCAAATGCTTTACTTAAAGATAATTATGGAACTCCTGATCAACGTTTTCCAGATATAAAAGTACTGCATACTTCCGTATTTCATACTAAATTTAATTCACATAAAAGCGGTTATGGATTTAAATTAGAATGCAGTGATTCTCAAAAAAAGCTGTTTTTGGTTGTAAAGAATTTGAAGTCTAATAAAATAGTCTCCAAAGAAGTTTACTGGAGTTATCCGGTTCTTCAAAGCATAGTAAATAAAAAATTAAGAAATTTTGCATTTGTCTCAGCGCAAACTAAGATTTTAAATGGTATTGAAGAATTCAGCTTTAATAGACTGCAGTTATATACGGGTATTACCTTAAAAAAACTCCTAAATTATATAAAAAGACAAGATGGATTGATGTTTGATATTCGAATAGGCGCTTACAAGAGCGGAAACAATTATGGTAAACCACATGACCACGGAAGCGGGTTCAGAATAAAGCCGGAACAAATCAAAAAATTATATGGAACAGAATATATAGTTTAAACATTCTAAAGACTCTTTTCCATCTTATAGTCATCCATCACAAAGCCGCCCCCTATATCCATTACAATGGAGCCGAGATTTGTGAATCCCATTTTTTCATAAACTGCAATTGAATTGACGTTATTTTTATTTACAGTTAAAGAAATTTTATTAAGTTTTTTTTCTCTTGCAAGATCTTCAAGAAATTGAACAGCTTTTTTCCCGTAACCCTTACCCCTTTCGGATGACATGATATACAATTTACTTAAAAATAATTCGCCTTTTTTAAGCTCAATCCCTATATAGCCTATATTCCTGCCTTCTTCTTCAACAAGGTAATAAGTATAACCGTTTTTAATTTGTTCTATCATTGCTTCTTTTGACTGGAATTTTTCAAGCATGTAATTTACCTGCGGCTTCCCTATTATAGGAATATAGTGCTCATTCCAGATATCTACGGCTAATGCCTCTACAATATCTATCTGCTTTTCCGTTATTACTTCTGTAAACATTATTATATTCAATAAATATTAAAAATCAATACTTTAAATTAACTATTTGGTTGTATCATTTAAAAGTACTAATGGAATAAAAACAATCGATAATTTATTGATTTATAAAACAATCTTATCAGCCCGTCAATCAAATTGAAGCGCTCTGTTGTAAAATTCTATATCCCGGATTGCCTCACATCAAGAAGCTTTGCTGTCAAAAATAATTCAAAAGTGTTAAAATGATTTCGAAAAAGTTATTTGCCATCTATCCACTTCCATTGCAAAGGGAAGTGAAAACAAATGGGATGAGTTTGCCCAAATGGCTGTTTATCAAGTTATTGCTCAATCTATTTTATTGGTATAATAACAATTAGCTTTTATCTTAGACAGATATCTTTTTAAAAATAAAAAAAATGTTTAAACGGGTCAAATACACAAACATGAAGCTGGCATTAAAAATAGCTGCCGCCTCATTATTAATTATCCTTTTTGCTGCGCAAAATATTTTTACGGCATATAAACCGCCGGTTCGAAGCGAACATGGAATGGTGGTTTCAGCAAGTGCATTGGCTTCTAAAATAGGAATTGAAATCTTAAAGCGCGGCGGCAATGCTGTTGATGCTGCCGTTGCAGTGGGATTTGCACTTGAGGTAACTTACCCGTATGCAGGCAATATAGGCGGCGGCGGATTTATGGTAATACATCTTAAGAATGGGAAAAACACTTCTATCGACTACAGGGAAAAAGCTCCGCTGGCTGCAACCCGGAATATGTTCCAGGATAGCAGCGGTAATTATATCCCGGCATTAAGCCGAACGGGCGCTGCATCTGCGGGAGTTCCGGGAACTGTCGCCGGATTAATTTATGCTCTAAAAAATTACGGAACTTTGCCGCTTCGGGAAGTAATTCAACCAGCTGTTGATCTGGCTAAAAATGGCTGGCAGCTCGATCTTAATACTGCAGAATCATTCAAAAAGTATTTATCCGACTTTCATAAATATCCGTCTTCATATAAAATCTTTTCAAAAAACGGCAAGCCCTACGAAGAAGGAGAAATATTTAAACAACCCGATCTCGCTCGTTCATTAGAACTTATTCAATTAAATGGAACTGACGGCTTTTATAAAGGAGAAGTGGCTGATTTACTTATAAAACAAATCAAATCTTTAGGAGGATATATTACACGGGAAGATCTTGATAAATATATACCGGTAGAACGTACTCCGGCTGAAGGCACATACAGGGGTTTCCAAATTATTTCCATGCCTCCTTCAAGTTCGGGCGGCATTGCATTAATTGAAGCCCTTAATATTCTGGAAAATTACCGGTTTAAAAAAGAAGATTGGGGCAGCAGTCAATATATTCATAAGCTTGTTGAAACAATGAAATATGTCTTTGCTGATAGGACTTTTTTCCTCGGAGATGAAGATTTTGTTCACGTGCCTGAAAAAGGATTGCTTTCAAAAGAATATGCTAAATCAATATTTAAAAAAATTGAGAAGGAAAATAATATTGCCATTCCTTCATGCCAAATAAAAGCAGGCAATCCATCAAAATATATCGAGAGTAATGAAACTACGCACTTTTCCGTTTATGATCAGTACGGTAATGCTGTAAGTAATACATACACGATAAATTCTGCATACGGTTCTAAAATAGTAGTAGACGGTGCGGGTTTTCTCCTCAACAATGAAATGGACGATTTTAGCTCTAAAATCGGCACGGCTAATCAATTTGGCTTGATTGGAAGTTTAAGCAATTCAATCGAACCTGGCAAAAGACCGCTAAGCTCGATGACTCCGGCAATTGTTTTAAAAAATGATAAACCCTATATAATAATCGGTTCACCCGGAGGATCAAGAATTATCACTGCCGTTTTGCAGGTTATAATAAACTGCCTCGATTTCGGAATGAATATTCAGGAAGCAATAGATGCTCCAAGAATTCATCACCAATGGATCCCGGATAAAATCTATTATGAAAATTTTTCTTTGATAAAAGATGTCAAAGATAAACTTGAAAAAATGGGCTACAAGTTTGAAGATGTTGGTCAAAACTTTGGTATTCTTGGTTTGGCTGAAGGCATTTTGATTGATGGCAATACAATATACGGCGCTTCCGATTCAAGGGGCGAAGGTTCTGCATCCGGGTTTTAAAGTATACAACTATTCCGTCGGGAATAGTATTACAAATGTGCGAGCTCGTGTAATGAACTTATTAAAAAGTAAAATGATAATAACAAAAGAATTATTCCCAATCCATAATTAACTTTCTTCATCATTTCATTTGATATTAATCTTTTCGTCCAGTGTAAAATATTTGCAATAGCAAATAAATAAGAAAAGAGCCCGATACCTCCGGCAATAAGGAAAAGCAGAATAGTATTTGTGGTAAACTTTGGAATTAATCCAAGCTCCCGAATAAATTTTTCTCCAATCAACCACCAGATTATCATCATCGGATTTGTTACGGCAAGCGTGAACCCGATAAACAGTGAAAACTTTTTATTTTTTAATGCAGAACTACTCAATTCGTTTACGCTGACTTTTTTATAATCCTTAAAAGTAAAAAATGCAAGCAGCCACAGTATTAAAGTAGCAGCTAAACCAAAAACTGCGACAATAATTTTGTCTTCTAAAAATGGCGCAATGCCAAACATTGCTATGAAACCGTACATTACATCTGAACAGGCTGAACCGAGGGCAACCATATATGCCGCCTGGCGATTATTATTCAAAGATCGTTTTGCAATTTCAATTTGTGTAGCGCCTATAGGTATGGCTGCTGAAAACCCCATTATATATGTCAACGTTAAAAATAAGAAAGTATTCATCAGTTCGGAATATGAGTCAGGATAAAATATTGTTCAGTTAAGCATTGGCTTTTCTAATACTTTTATTTACTTGTGCAGCCTTAAGGTAATTGGCTGCTTCTAAAATGATTTCATCTGTATTAAGCTCCTGGAAACACCGCACCTGGCTGCAGGTTTTTGCTAATTTGTTTATACACGTAATGTTCCTGCAAGGGCTTTTCCCGGTAAAAATCCTCGACGGTGCATCCTGGTTTGCTGCAAAAAAGCCGGGTGTGTTCGAATCGAGACCATATATTCTTGCAGGAGTACTGCCAAATATAGAAAAAACCGCCGTCTTATTTCTTAAAATATACCGCTGACTTCGTGAATATTTTCTGGCTGCGGCTAAATGAAGAGGACCCGAATCCCCCGTTATAAATATATCGGATAAATCTATTAAAGCTGCATATACATCAAGGTCAAAACCCGCATTTACAACAATTATTTTTTCTCTCGCTTCAGGCGGTAAATATTCCATCAGTTTTTTTTCTATATTTTTTTCAATACGACCTTCACCTAATAAAATAATGCATTCAAATTCAACAAGTTTTCTTAATAAATCAAGCTGAACATTAAAAGGTATTCTTGTATACTTTGCAGAGGCATTTGGGTTAAACATTATTACAAACGCCTCATCGGGAATTCTGTGGTTTAATAGAAAGCTTTCCGCCTTTTCTATTGCTTCATCCGAAAGGTAAATGCTGGGACCTCCGAACTGATTTTCAAAACCTGCAGGTAATGAAACATGAAATAAATTTGTAATAAAACGATAAGTCTGAAATGAAATATTATTTATAGAGTGTTTATCCTTTTCATTTCTTACTAATTCTCCCGCTATCAACGAATAACTGATCACTTTTCTATTTCCGAATATTTTAGCATTTATCATTGGGCTAAAATTTATAATAAGGTCATACTCTTTACTGCATGCGATCTGTGCAAGCTTTAATAAATCGCTTTCGTTTGGATAAGGCGAACCGATATAAATAGGATACAGATTTGAAATATCAGGGTTCCCATCCAGAAGGCTTTTAGTAGATTTTTTTATCACATAATCGATTTCGGCTTGAGGGAAAATTTTTCTAATAGCCGCAACGCCGCTTGAACAATTAATGGCGTCGCCGATATTCAAGTCTGCAACTACAAGAAATCGATTAAATATTTTTACTTTTTCAATCTGCCGTTTTGCCTGAAGCGAAAGTAATTTAAATAAGATTTTATTTCCCACAATATTTCTGATTAGAATATCAAGAAATCGGGCGCCTGTCTTGGGGAAATAATCAGTTATAACGCTTGTCAGGCGAAATATTTGTGCGTATAAAGCCTCTTTATTCATTTAAGCTCAATTAATTTCTTAAACTTATAAATTAAAAACCTGTTGTAAAGAAAATCTAAGAGTATCCTCAACCGGAATTAACAATAATGCCGGACGGGGAACATTAAAAGCTGTTAAGCTTATATCAAAATTCCCATTTACTATAAGCTTGCTATCAGTCCATTTGGAAACCGCTGCAACATATATATCTTTAGTAATTCCATGAAATGTAAGCCTGCCGTAAATCTTTAAGCTGTCGCCTTCCCGGTAAATGGAGGAACTTATAAATCTTACATCCGGACAACTAATGGCGTCAACAGTTTCCATGGCATGGGAATCCCTGTTTGAGTTCCCGCTGTCAAACGTTGTTACATCAATTTGAACGGAAACATTCTTTATTTCCTTCTTAACCGGATCAAGATTTATGGCACAGTACACATCTTTACTTGTAGCTTCAATCTCATGCAGCGGATGTGTCAGTTTATATGTAATATATGATTCTTTTTTTACAGCCTGAAGCTGTTTTAACTGGGCAAAAATAAGCGAACCTGAAATAAGGATCAAAAACAATGCGGCATTACCGGCACATTAATCCATTATCTGTCAAGACTCATCATTTGCTGCATCCAGTAAGGATAAACCCTCGGTAGTATGCTCACTTCATCAAGCCGCTTTACTTCCTCCGTTGTCATTTCCCATTTTGAAGTTCCAAGATTATCCGCTAATTGTTCCTTTGTTCTTGCTCCGATTATAACTGATGTTACTGCAGGTTTTCTTAAAAGATAATTTAATGCTCCCTGTGCAACAGTAGCATTATATTTTTTAGTTATTTTTTCCAACTCTTCAATTATATCAAAACCTTTTTCTTCATCAAATTTAAGGAATTGGCTCTCCTTATCGGCTCGTCTTGCATTTTCAGGACGCTTTGCTCCCCTTCTGTATTTTCCCGTTAAAAAACCGCCGCCTAACGGGCTCCAGGTAAGTACTCCCAATTTCTGATCAAGGCACAGTGGAATTAATTCGTTTTCAAGGTCTCTGGCAATTAATGAATAAAATGATTGGGTTGTTATAAATTTTTCAAGATTGTGTTTTTCCGAAATTGCAAGCGCCTTCATTAACTGCCAACCTGAATAATTGGATGCGCCTATGTACCTTACTTTACCGTCCCGGACAAGATCATCTAACGCTCCAAGAGTTTCTTCCTGCGGAGTGGAAGGATCAAAGTTATGAACCTGGTAAAGGTCTATATAATCCGTTCCAAGTCTTTTTAAACTGGCATTGCAATTTTCTATAATATGCAGCCTTGATAAGCCAACTTCGTTTGGTCCTTTTCCCGTTCTACCCCTTACTTTTGTTGCAAGAATAATCTCCTTCCGTTTGGGTCCAAGCGCTTTACCAAGGATTTGCTCCGACAAACCTTCCGAATAAACATCTGCCGTGTCAAAAAAGTTTATTCCTCCTTCTATTGCCATTGCAACAATATCATTTGCATCATTCTGTTCAACTTCGCCTATAGTTCTCCAATATCCTCTCCCGCCAAAGGTCATAGCCCCAAAACATAATTCGGAAACTTTTATTCCGCTGTTACCCAGAAAATTCATTTTCATTTCCGCTCTCCTCAATTATTTTATAAATAATATTTAATTATACTTTTTATTAAAGCCTGCTTATTGTAAGCTTTCACTGTACAATTTTTATAACACGAATTAATTACTACCCTAAGTCCCTTCTTGGGAAAAGTGCATGCCTGTTCCTTCGGGAGGTGGGTATTTCTTCAAATTATCATTATCTTTATTTTTACATAACCTGATTTATTTATTTAAATTGCACTTATCAAATTATATAAATTATTTAATAAAATGTGTAAGTTAAAGCAAAAGGACAATGAGGAATAGATATGATAAACGAGCTTAAAAAAGATTCGCCGTATTACAATTTTGCCAATAAACTTCTGGGAAAAAGGGCAATGCATTCATGCAACGCTTCTTTGAAAAAAGAATCAATAGAACTATTGGATGAGTTGATTGATTTTCTCTTTCCGCATTTTTCAAATAAAATTTATTATTCCCCTGAAGATGTTATTGCTAAAATGCAGCTTTTAGAACGCAATTTGATTTCTCTTTTAAAAATAATAACGGAGAATAACGAAACTGAAACGGAAAAAACCGCGACCCGATTTATTTCCCAAATACCGGCAGTTCATGATATGTTATGGAACGATGCCGATTCAATATATAAAGGCGATCCTGCTGCTGAAAGTATTGATGAGGTAATATTGGCATACCCCGGATTTATGGCAATATCTATATACCGTCTTGCTCATGAATTATATAAATTGAATATCCCGATTATTCCAAGAATTTTCACCGAACGTGCACATCAGATTACAGGAATTGATATACACCCGGGTGCAACTATAGATTCACCATTCTTTATAGATCACGGTACGGGAATTGTTATAGGTGAAACAACTAAAATTGGCAAAAATGTGAAGATTTATCAGGGAGTTACCTTAGGAGCTTTAAGTGTTGATAAATCTCTTGCTAATATAAAGCGTCATCCGACTATTGAAGATGATGTAATAATATATTCCCAGGCTGTAATACTTGGCGGCGAAACTATTGTTGGCAGAAACAGTATTGTCGGAGGTAATTCATGGATTACACAAAGTATTCCGCCTGACTCGGTAGTTTACAGCAAGATTGAAGTTAAGGTCAGATCTAATGAAACTTATTTTAATACATTGGAATTTGTGATTTGAGTTATTAAATCAAATTATCAGGCTATCCATAATTAGATAAATTGTGGCGCAATCCGGTATTGATTTAGATCATCCCTAAAACTTGACATCCTAACAGTATTGTTTTAAATTTGTCATAGAATTATGGAAATGAAAAATTCAAATAAAAGTCTATACGCAGCAGTAATTTGTTGTTGTCATATTAAAAAAAGTGTGACTGCGGAGGATATTGCCTGACTTTTATTTATAATATATATTTTTAGCAAAAGCCCTTCCAGTTGAGAAGGGCTTTTTGCTTTTAAAAAGTTCTTGAGACAACTGCAGGAGCAATAATATAAACATATACAAATACTAAGGAGAAAAAATGAAATATAATAATATTCTGGAAACCATAGGCAATACGCCTCATGTAAGAATAAATAAATTATTCGGCAATACACACGAAGTATGGGTTAAGCTTGAAAAAGTAAATCCCGGCGGAAGTATTAAAGATAGAATTGCCCTTTCAATGATAGAAGATGCTGAAAAGAAAGGCATACTAAAAAAAGATAGTATAATTGTGGAACCTACTTCAGGAAATACGGGCATTGGTTTAGCCTTAGTAGCGGCAGTAAAAGGTTATGAACTTATTTTGGTTATGCCGGAATCAATGTCCATTGAAAGAAGAAGATTAATGGCGGCATACGGAGCCAAATTCGAACTTACTCCCCGCGAACTCGGTATGAAAGGAGCAATTGCCAAAGCGGCTGAGATAGCTGCCGGAAATAAAAGAGCTTGGGTTCCCCAACAATTTGAAAACCAATCAAATATAGACGCACATATTAAATTTACCGCACAGGAAATTCTGAAAGATTTTCCTGAAGGGATTGACTACCTGATTACCGGTGTTGGTACCGGCGGACATTTAACAGGAGTTGCACAAGTGTTAAAAGAAAAATTCCCTAATACAAAAGTTTTTGCTGTTGAACCCTCCCTGTCACCTGTTATTTCAGGTGGAAACCCGGGTCCGCATCCTTTGCAGGGAATAGGAGCAGGATTTATTCCTAAAAATCTTCACACAGCGCTGTTAGACGGCGTAATAACCATCGAGAAAGACGAAGCATTCGAGTTCGCAAAAAGAGCAGCTAAAGAAGAGGGGCTTTTTATCGGAGTTTCTTCGGGTGCATCCTTAGCGGCTGTATCCAAGAAGTTAAAGGACATTCCTCTCGGTAAAAAGGTTCTTACCTTTAATTACGATACAGGTGAAAGATATCTTTCAGTAGAAGGATTATTCTAACTTTATTATTTTTATGAATAGGAATGAAAGGCTGCTTGTTTAATAAAAGCAGCCTTTTATTTATAACGTAAAAAATGTAAGTCGAACAACTTGCCTGCCGGTAGGTAAGATTTGTTCGACCCCTCATGTGCATTTAAATGCCGAACCATAATGTTAATAGTGTAATATTAAGTGGCTAAAATAAAAGTATGAACTTTTATAAGGTAAGGGGGAAATACAGTCCCAAAAGAATACTATACTTAAGAGGATAAATAAAAAATAATGTTTATATGAAAATCTTAATTATAAATTATTTATGTTTCATATTGGAATAAATCCGGAGATATATAAAATGAAATCAGTTTTAAGATTAACAATTGCGGCAATTATTTTCCTGCTTCCATTAAATATTTACTCCCAGATTTCAAGGGGTACCGTAAAGGAGGGGTTAATAATTCAAAGTAAAATTTTGAATAAAGAAGTGCGGTATACTATTTATTTACCTTTTGATTATGAGACCTCGAACCGTTATTATCCCGTTGTGTACCTGCTTCACGGCTATTCGGATAATGATATGGGCTGGCTCCAATTTGGCGAAGCAAATATGATTGCAGATGAGGGTATTGCAGGCAGGGAAATTCCTCCGATGATACTTGTTATGCCGGATGGCGGCGTAAGCTGGTATATTAACAATTTTGATAATTCAGTCAGATATGAAGATTTCTTCTTCCAGGAGTTTATTCCTTATATAGAATCTCATTACAGAATTCGTATGGAAAAAAGATACAGGGGCATAGCCGGGCTTTCTATGGGTGGATTCGGTACTCTGCTATACTCATTCAAACACCCTGATATGTTTGCCGCCTGCGCTGCTTTTAGCGTGGGTGCTCGTACCGACGAAGAAATAATTAACTATGATAGCACTCAATGGGAAAATGGTTTTGGAAATTTGTATGGTCATAATATTATAGGAAAAAACAGACTTACAGAACATTATCTTTCTAATAATTTATTTTATTTGATTAAAAATACTAACGCGGAAAAGCTTAAAAGTGTCCGGATATATATAGACTGCGGTGATAAAGATTTCCTCTATAAAGGTAACTCCGCTCTTCATGTAATGCTAAGAGATTATAATATACCTCACGAATACAGAACCAGGGATGGCGGACACCAGTGGACATACTGGCGAAGCGGGCTGCTTGATGGATTAAAATTTATTGGGACCAGTTTTCATCAGCAATAGTCTATGTCTTATTTATTACTGACCATCGATTATTGATTATCGCCGGAAGAATTTTCCGTAAAATAAGTAATAAATTCTAATCAATTATAGAGACGCACTTATGCACATTTCATACTATCAACAATTAGTATCATTGTCCTTATTTCAACAGCATAAGCTTCTTTGTTTCAACAAATGAACCGCCTCTCAACTGATAAAAATAGACTCCGCTTGAAAAATTAGAACCATCAAATAACACATTAAATTTACCGGCGGACTGCACTTCGTTCACTAACTCAGCAACTTCCTTTCCAAGAACATTAAATACTTTCAGCGAAACCCTGCCGCTAACCGGTATTTGGTAACTTATTATTGTTACAGGATTAAATGGATTTGGATAGTTCTGAAAGAGCGTGAATTCTTGAGGTGTTAAACTACTATTCTTAACGGCGGTCACTACTGCCGGCTGAGTAACAGTATTGGCTTGTAATGTAACTGCGGTCTGTGCCAGCGCTCTGCCACTGAGAGTTGCGCCTGTATTCATTGCAATATTTGTCATACACAATAGAATACCCTTCATTTGAGCCGTCGTTCCAAGATTAACATCACCGGCAACCTGCCAGAAAATGTTGGAAGCTACTGCGCCCCCACTTAGTGTTACAATTGCGCCGTCAGCAACGGTCAAATCTTTCGCTATCTGGAAAATCCAAATATCTTTTGCCGTGCCCGAAATAGTGACGCCACCGGTAGATATCTGAACTTCGTTAGTCCATTTATAAAGACCGGGTGTAAGTGTCTTCCCGGTAAGATTTCCGGTATACAGCTCGCTATAATCAGGCGATTTTCGTCCGGCTGCGTCTACATATGCAGTTTGCATGTCGCTAATTGCGTTAGTCATCTTAACCGGTGTCGGGGAAATATTGTCGGCGGCATATGCCTTTCCGGTGACTAAAGATGATGTCCAAAATGTATCCGAGGCATCTTCGATTAAACTAAATCCGGTTATGGAGGTCGCACCATACGGACTAACTCCTATATCACCGGTAATTACAGTAGTTCCCGTTGTTGAGATCCCTGTTTTTGCCAGAATCACGAAATTACCCGCAGTTCCAAGATTCACTGCAGAAATTGTATCCGTTGATGATTGTGACATGACGGTGACAGGCGTTATCAAAGTAATCGTTAATATCACTCCGAGAAATCGCCTCCAACTTAATAAGAAAGTTGTCAGATTTTTTGTAAAGGTTTTCATAAGAATCTCCATATTGTTAGTGTAACTGTTAATTTTAGAACAATTGCACTTTTTATTTTGTTTTGAATAAATTAATTTCTCTGTTATAATAGTTTTCGATATTTATTTGTCAATAAAATACGCTGATATTTTGTATCTGTAAATCGGTCAAAGGGATGAAAAAGGAACTACATCTTTTAGATGAGTAATTAATTAAAAATGGAGGGAATTATATGAACCGGAAAATATTGGTTCCAGGCGCTACCGGTAAAGTCGGTTCAGAGTTGGTAAGGCTTCTTGTTAAGAATAGTGAAGCGGTCTGTGCTGCATCAAGAAATCCTCCTGCTGCTGAATTAAAATTCCATGGTAATATAAAAGCCGTTGAATTCGATTACGAACTGCCTGAAACCTTTGCTCCGGCATTAAAGGGATTAGATAAAGTATTCCTGGTTGTGCGCCCGGGAGACAATGAGCCGGATAAACTTCTTCCGTAGAGTGCGCGATGGATTCTGCTCCCCGGTTTCAAATAATGTCGAATTAATACTTAGCAAGCCGCCTATTTCTTTCGATACTTATGTTAATGATTACGCCGACGCCTGGAAGCTGATATAAAAAAGTTCAAAAATTGAATAAATTTGATGCATTATAAAAAAAATAATAAATCACAACATCTTATCGCATATTGACAAAAACCTCCGGAATTATTATTTTCAAGATGGAGTGATTTAAATTATGGGTGCTATTTCAAATAATATTTCCCAATTAGCTTCTGTACGTACGGTTACAAACCTTAATTATATTAATAAGACTTATAACATATTCCAAAAAAATATTGCTGATTATCAACAACAAATTACCGAACAGGATAAAAATGAAGTAGTTAACAGGCAGCAAAATAAATATTCAAATCCGGCATCGTTTAATTATCAATATCAACAAAGCGTACCTTTATCTATATTATCTGCCGCTGGTCAGCCAAATAATGAGACGGCAAAAGCTTTATCAACTAATAATAATTCTTTCATAACAGATGAATCCGATAATTCCGATTACACTGTGGAAGAAATCAATGACAAAAGCCAAAATATTAATCTTGGTTATTACATTATAGACAAAAATATGGGCGCTGCTTCAGGGGGAAACTCTACCCGGAAATTATCAAACCCGATGAAGGACAGGCTCAATAAAACTTATAATTTAAATTCCGGTATAGAACCGGGTACATTTGTAAACGTCTTCTGCTACTAAGGCGTAAAGACGGGGCAACACGTCCCGATCCGTCGGCATACCCATCTGTGCACATCCCAATTCTATTATTGTCCCTTTAAAATTTACCGCAATGCCGGATGGGTGATGAGACTGCCTGCCGGCTTGTCCATCTGGCAGGCAGGGTGAAGACCGCCCGTGCATACCAATTCATTTAATGAGCTCTAAATTTAGGGCGTGTAGAAATTAGAGCAATTAATCGTGAGAGAATAAGTTTTCTCTGCACTTCATTTACGCTTAAAAAGTAACGATTCCCTTCCGCAGTTTCAATAAACTTAGTATACCCTGCGCTATCAACAGTAATTATTCCCGGCTTACTTATATTAAAATAGTTTTTGTCCTTTTCTACTGCATATAATACTGCCGTATTATCCCAAGTCTGGCGGTCATAAGGCATGGGCATGTAACTTTCATAACCAATTACTAAAGGGTCTGCTGCAGTCCAACGAAAATCATTTTCCATAACGGATCCGGGAAACAATATACTATCCCCTACTGCATATGGACTAACTACTATAGGTGTAGGCCATTCATTAAACACTTTTTGTGCAGCCGGAATATCTTTCATTACATTATATTCAAGAGCGGGTACTTTGCTGAAATTAGCCGCCATCATGCTTAAAAATTTAACTTTTTTCGCGACCAATTCTTTACCCGTCAAACTTGAAAATTTATCCGCCTGCGTCTGTAACAGCCGGGAAAGATTCGTAGAAAAACCAATGGAAATAATAATTACGGAACTATCCGGCTGCGCTGATAATATTTTTCTGTACAAACGGGTAGATTCCATAACCTGATTATAATCTTTAATACGGCTCTTAAAAACAAGCTTATTGTTGATCTTATATTCACAAACTATTTTAGTATAATTATTAGCCGGGTCACCTTCTGAATTAACACCGTTTACCACCGTTCCAATAGGAACTCCTGAATATCCATACCATGTATTCATAATATCGATATACTTCACAGAGTAAATACTATTCTTATTAGTGCTGACCCCTAACAGTTCAACCTTTTTTTCATCTGCATATTTGTAGAGCATATCCAAAGCCATGGCATCATCAACGTCATTACCAATATCCGTTTCAAGAATAACTTTTAAACGCCTATTCTGAGCTTCTACTGTTGAATTAAATAAAAGCATCGTTAGAATAACCGTTAAAAATATAACCCCCGTCATTTGAAAATTTTTTATCCGCATTTTCATTTAATAACTCTCCTAACATTTAATTTATTACTTTATGACACTCCTAAAAACTAAATAAAAACCAGGAACAAAACCAGAATAAATAGTCATTTTAAAATCACATCTCCACTCCCACCGGGAGAGGGTCAGGGTGAGGGAATTTAATTCAATCATAATTAGACACCGCCATTGAGGTACCAACAATTTTTCAGTCACCCCGTAACATTTTTATTTGATGAGAGGCTGTTCAACATTAGATACAAGGCATTTTATTATATCAATACTTCCATATTTAACCTTGATGAACGGTTTGCCGTTTTTTAGTCCTGCATCTCCAAAACCTGTTTCAGTCGAAATAAAAGAAGTGAAGTTATCACCCACCTTTGAATCAATATACAGCGTTTTTTCAACGGCATCATAACGAATACCTGTCAGCCCCTGCAAAAGACCATAGCTTGACATTGCACGTGCATAAAAATGCCCGCATTCGTATTCATCAAACGGATTTCTGATGCGTCCGTCATACCTCTTTCTTGCCTCGCGGACAATTTCTAATCCTTTTTCAACTTCACCCATGCTCATAAGATGAGATGCCGCCTGGTATTCGATTCCGGTCCATACTTCGTTGCTGTACGGAAAAGGAAATGTAGGCTGTCCGCCATCGGGCCACGAACAAAGAAGAAGTCCGCCTTCCTTGCCATAAGCATATCCTGCACGCTGCGGGTTTGCATGGCTGGATAAATCAAATTTCATATTATATTTATATACTGCCAGAAGATGACTTTTCACTTTAGCTTCATCAATAATATTATCATCAATACCGGACATCTTAGCAAGCCAAAGCCCCAAAACTCCGTCGCTAAGGCATCCGGAACCATATTGATATTTGGGACCCTCTTTTTTCAGAATTTCAAATGCTTCAGCAGAATAAACCGTTCCTATGCTCTTTATTGAAACATCTACAGGATTGGGAGCATCCAGTCCTTCCCATTTTACTTTTTGTATAAAGTATTCGCCATTGAATAAATCGGATTCCATTAAGCCTTTGCCTTTTTCAAGTAATGATTTATATTGATCCGAATTATCACCTAATTCATCCGACATTTTAATAAATGCCGTTAGAGCGCCAAGATAAAAACCTGTGCCCATTCCATCGGCGCCCCAAAATTCAATATCGTAAGTATTATGATGCGGTTCTTCTAAAACGCCGGTATGACGCGGGTCCCAGCACCGAATACAATAATCCATACTACTCTTTACCCTGGGCCAAAGCTTCTTCAACCAATTCTTATCACCGGAAATTCTCCAATCACGGTACACCTTCATAATCCCGCCAAGCTGCCCATCGGCAGCGGCAGACTCGGAATGATCAACCGACGGTCTGATAGGAAGATTCCCCCTGAAATTCTGATGCCCTGAATCATTTTGATTAATATTAAATTCAGTCTCACGTAAAGACCTTTCAAGACCCGGGAATAAATGCGATATTGCTTGTGCATAGTTCCACACATGAGTACAGGAGCCGAAACAACTGCCTCCCAAATCAAAACAGCCTTCCCAGCCCCAGAGCTTTCCGTCTTTTTGCCTCAGGACAGTCGGTGATTTAAGAATACTTAAATTTGCAGCAACAGCTTCTAAAACTTCCGGGGGCAAATCCGAATTATAAAATGCATCCCTAAACAGCCCGGAATTGTTTTTCAATTCATTGTAATTATTTCGCCAATAATTACTGACTTCTCTTACATCTTTGAATTTACCGGAATACCACGGCTCATAAAAAGCGGATGTAACTTCCGTTGAGCTGTCTGACGATCCCGGAGTACAATTTTCGGATATTATCTTATTATCATCTTCATTTCCATGTCCGATTCTCAAATCAGAATGAGGCACATGCCAGGCAAGATATACTCTGACGGTTCTTGTTTCATAGGGTTTTAGCTTTACCGGGATAAACAATGACGCACCCGTAGCACCCGCCGACACAGGATTTGAGGGAATATTGCAAGTTTCTATATTTTTCCATAAAACTGTTTTACTGTCGAACCAGTCGCCCCTAAACCAACAATAGTCTACCTTTGCTCCAGGATCATCTGTGAAAACCGCAAACTCTCCTTTATAGAAAGGCTTATCGGGGAAACATGACTGTTCAAGAATAAAGCCCTTATCCATCTGCATAATGGAATCTTTGCCCGCATAAATGCCGCCCCAAACGCTGGGAACTTCAATCCGCATAAAATTTTCAGTATTGAATGAAAACACACAATCTAATTCCTTATCGGAATTATTTTTGAAAGAATATTCCAAACCTCCGACCGGTAAGCTGGAGTTATCTGCATCAGCCGGAATAAATGGACTCCATGCGGTTATATCAGCTTCAACAGGGATTTGAGAATCTTCCAAATGGACAGTACCGAAAGGAAAGCGGTCTGAGAACGAAGCTTTTTCAAATCTCGGGCAGCCAAACAGCCTCGAGCCATTTCCGGTCCATGGGTCTCCGAATATTTTCCAACATTGGACCGGTCCTTCAAGAATTTTAGCGCCATTTTTAACACCCTTCACTGAAATTGCAGCAAACATAAACGGGGAGTTAAACATATCCGGAGTATTACGAACAGAAACATGCGAGAAGGAACCATTACCCTCAATACACAACATTCCGGCTCCTATTCCTCCGATTGGAAATGCTAACCTATTTAAGTACTCACCGGAATATGAAGAATTAAATTTGTGACCGCAAGCACCTTCAGGCTGTGCATAAACCCGGCTTATGCTAAATGAAGCAAGAACCATGACTGCAGTCAAGCAAATACTAGCTTTTTTAATAACCAAACACCTTGATAAATTAAACACAGGGTTACCTGCCTTTCCTGAGAAAATTTAAACTATGATTAATTAAGTAATGCATCTTTTTATAAATGCTAAAAGTTTTCTCATTTGCTATTATTTAATTGAATTTGTTCTTTTATCAACATCCTGTATCGAAGGAAGATTATCTTCGGAACTATTGAGATAGAAAAAAGCTATCGATGACCAGTCGTCACTGCGATAGAAGTTCATCCAACAATCCTTCAGGTTTGGATCCGCAAAGTTCACCTGTTTTTGTGTATCCAGGAGACGTATATTATTACCATTTATGCCTACAGTAATTGGTTTTAACTTAACGCCTTTAGCAAGGGCATGCATTACCTGAGTTACCTTGCCACCGCCGATTTGCTGCATCGTGACATTAATATCTTTGTAAAAGAAAATAGGATCTTTGATATGGTACCTGTAAAAAGAATATTTGCCCTGATTATTGTCTGCAAGCAAGCATCCCTGAAAGCGGTTAATAAAAACACTTAGACCCCAACCACTTCCAACAAAATCCTCAGTTCCGGTACCAACAATTGTAGGAAACTGCTTATCTCCATCTAGATAAACCTTAAATTCACCTTCACCCCACCAAAAGCCCTTATACACCGAGTCGGCAATTACGCCAATATGGGTACCCAAATAGCGACCCTGACCCTGAATGCGGGGCAATATTGTATAATCGCTGCCTATTTCTGTTTTTTGTTCGCGGTTCCACCAGGCATGTAAATACAAAGTAGAAGAATCAAAAGAGTTGTTAAATTCATAGTCAACATCGTAGAATAAATTATCCAGTTTCTCTTTAGATTCATTGGTTACAATAATTTTTGCGCCTTTCTTAAAAGGCATTGGTATGCAACAATTGAACGAACGACCTTCAGGATTGGAGAACAGTTCATTTTCAAAGGCGGATGTTATGCCAAAAATATCACAAAAGAAATCACCAAATGGCGCTTGTACAGCAGGCTTTGAAGAATGATCCCAATAAATTTCTATTTTTAGAGCCCGCAAAGTTATGGGGTCACGTTTGCTTAATGTTATCCAGATTCTATGAATAATACCGGAGCCGCTAATGTCAAGCAACACCTTACTTTCCCCGGCATTTAAAATTTCGCACGGATGCCCTTTAGCTCCTTTATTGGTCATCCCGCCATTTCCTTTCAAGCCGGTTTGGTTCTCGAAGCTTACCCAGCGGCTATCAACATTTGTGTGAAGGCGGAATAATTCGCCGGCGGAACAGCTATTTTGGCGTTTGCAACTTACATTGAACAAGCAAATAAGAATAATTATAAAAAAGGGAACTAAATTCGATTTTATTAACCCGGTCACCATAAATCTTTCTCCTTTTCCTTTATTAAAATTCAGTTTGTTTTCAATTGTCCGCGGAAAGATAAACGCCGCAGTAATTAGTCCCCGCAAAGAGATTTGTCCCGCCTGCCCCTGTGGGGGAGACAGCAAAGCAAAAGACATTTTCCCCATAAGGGCCATTAGTTTGTATCCACTGGGCATTAACAGCAACTGTAGAAAATAATACGAAAAGGAATAGTAACTTTTTGTACATTTAACCTCAATTAGTTTTAATGCAAAAAGTACAAACGCTTTTTGTTTGTAATATAAATAAATACAAGGGGAGATTTTCTTATGAAAAAGCATCAAATCAAATTATTCTGAAATCAAAATTCCCGAACTATGTTTTGTGCATCAGAATAAACTTAATGATTAAAAAGTAAAGTTTCAAACTTGATACAGAACAACCTACCCAAAAGAGTTAAGTTAAAATTAAACAGGTTTACGCAAAAGAACTGGCTAATCGTCAGCCAGATACGACTTTTACACAAATCTTTAGTAAAGTACAGAATCATCTTAATAAATCTTTAGTAGAACAAATGATTAACAAATAACAGGAGAATTAAATTGATAGAGTCTGTAAAATAATTTGTGTAAATGACATTTTAAGTTCATAAGAAAGGCTT